>JAPLDX010000106.1 GCA_026391215.1 Bacteroidia bacterium | reverse complement strand
ATAAGCTGTTCACAGGAAGCTAATATCTGATCGCTGAATTCTTCCCTGTCTCTTTTATTGCATTCGTTCCTGCTCATGAGAAATGAGAGTGCAACAATCGCATTCATGTGAGTTCTCACTTCATGTGACATGCCTTGTAATATTGTTGGACAGTTAATCATACTATTCTCAGGAATAATATTCTGGCAACCGGGACACTCTTCAGCGCTTTGATCAGTATTTAATTTCAGGTTCCGCATGAACTGCAAAAAAAAGTTATTTCATTTTTTTCATGATTTTCTTCGCATCCCTTTTGTAGATACTTTCAGATTTATTAATTGCATTTAACTGATTAAAAGCTTTTTCCTGTTCATTGGTCCTTAGATAGCATAAAGCCAGGTACCACTGAGAATCCTCCAGGAACAGGTTGTCATTATTGTCAATCACTTTGATAAATGAACTCTCCGCATCAGGATAATTCCTGACTTCAAAGTTTGAAACGCCATTGAGCATCGTTGATTCCATATATCTGGGATCAGAATCCACAACCTTACTGAAATAAAGGGCAGCATTCCTGTAATCATGGATATTGTAATACTCAATCGCCGTGGAATAATCAGAATTTAAAATGGCTTGCTGAGACCTTGAAGGTGAAGTTACCTCATACGATTTATAGAACCGGTCGAGTATTTCGTCGTTGGTCATACTCCTGCCGTTATAAAGAGTTATGCCGCCAACAATCATTAAGCCGGCAATTATTGCAGCGTATCTCAATGACATACTTTTTACCGGGGTTTTGACAGGTTTTTCTGCTGCCCTTATTCTCTCAATTTCCGTAAGTTTATTTCGTAACTGAATGACATCATGAGTTTTAAGAACCATGTCGGTTTTTTTCCTTAAATCAACTTCTTTCCGAAGCTTTTCATTATTATCAAGCTCCTTAAGAAACCATGTTGTTTCAGCTTCATTCATCTCACCGGCATTATACCTTTCGATGAAATATGAAAAGTCAATTGTTTTCATAAATTATTGTTGTTTATATTTTAAATATCTATTAATCAATTGTATTTCAAATACATAAGAGTATTCGCTCACACAACTTTTATTGTACCTTTCCAGATCGGGCTCTATATTAGCCCGCACCACAAAACCATCAGCCACTGGGCAGATGTAATTATTTTCCTGTTTCCTTCACAGAAATTTTATCTTGATCTTTCAGATTCTTACCGGGGGATTTGGAGGAGTAGGAGGAATACCATCACCACCGCGTACATTAATCATTCCTTCACTTGATAATGCAAACTCAGCAAAAATGTCTTTTGTTTTTTTAAGATCCAGGGCTTCCATAATTTTCGTTTTAATTATTATTTAATTCAGGGTAATTCAATACTACATGTCATTGATAACTGATTTGTGACACAAAAAAATCAAAAAAATGCATTATTATTTCTATATGCACAGATAATCAATTACTTATAAAATGAATAACCTTAATAAAAAATATTAGATTTGATAAGAAATACATGTTTATTGAATCGCCTGTATAATATGCTGATTCTTTCCATATGATAAGGAGGATACATATTTTCAAATACCACACAAGAATAGCGCTCTTTTCAGGGTTCATCTTCATATCGTCGATGGTACCTGGCTCTCCGCAAACAGGTTCTTCATTAGAGGATTCAAACAACAAGAAAAGCTTATCAATAGAACCTCAAAAGCTTCCAGCCTCCCTCGAAAAATTAAATGCATTTGTCAATTCTCTAAATGATGCACAAGATATCAATGGATTAATATCCTTATCCGATAGTCTTAAAAGATCACTGACCATTAATCCCCCGGATAGCGTGACACTTGCTGAAATATATTACTATATTGGTGTCTGCAGTCTGCTTGCAAATAAGTACGGTTATGCACTTCCCTGGCTCAATCTAAGTGTAGATATAAAGGAGGAGTTTGGAATTACGGATGATCATTATGCCAATGGAATTTATGACCTCGGGGTAGCATATAATTTGTTGGGTGATTTTACAAGATCAGGTTACTATATGCTGCAATACATAACAATAGGTACAAAATTGTACGGATATTATAGTCCTCAGATCGCAGAAGCATATTCATCACTTGTAGGTGCAGCCCTTGAGAATAATGATTATGAAAACTTCAAAAGTTATTCCTTTAAAGCTCTGGAAATATTAGGTGTGAACAAAAATGCCTTGCAGGGATCAGAACTATGCAGGTTATATAACAGTATGGGAGTCGGTTATGCCAGGCTGGCCGACCATACAAAAGCAAGAATATACCTGGAAGAAGCCGAATCAATCTATTATAAAAATAATCTGACTAAGGATGAGGCTTATATAAACCTGATCAATAACCTGGCATCCACCTATGGAACTCTGGGGCTGACCAGTAAGGAAAAGGAATATTATGACAAAGGTCTTGAACTTGCTTTTTCCAGCAATTCAAACATGGCGTTTAACCTGATAAATAATTTTGCAGATGAGCTTGGAAATTCAGGGATGATCGACAAAGGAGAGGAATTGCTGCTCATTTTACTTCAAAGATCAAAGAATGTATATGGTTCTGATTCAAGATTTTATATTGAAGTTTTAATAAATTATGCAAATTATTTACGGATATATAAGCATGATTATCAGAATTCCATCAGGTATTATATGCCATGTATTGAATACATAGAGCAGCATCAAGAAGTGGTTGTGTTAAGAGACCCTGTAATTGTCGGCTATGCAAAAAGCCTTTCGGGAAATGGTGATAATCTTAAAGCAATGGAAAAAATACAGGAATTGCTGTTTTCCGATATTGATCAGGGGAAATTGTATGGGAAATATGAAAATCCTGACATCTCAAGATTAACTGCTGACGACAGGACCTTACGGATACTTCGTTTCAAATATGAATTATTATGGAAAATATATTCAGGATCAGCTGACCAGGAAGTACTGGAATCAGCTGCAAATACTTCTGAGCTTATAATTTCACTGATTGACAGAATAAGGATCAATATAAGCGAAGAGGAGAGCAGGATGGTGCTTGGAGACAACTACAGAGACTCATATCTTTTTGCTATACGCGATTTTGAATTATGTTTCCGTAATACTGGCAAAAACTGGTTCCTGGAAAAGACTTTTGAGTATGTTGAAAAGAGCAAAGCAGCAGTATTGCTTGCCGCGACCCGCGAATTGAACGCAATTGACTTTCATATACCACCAACGGTTGCTGAGCTGGAAAAATCACTTCAAAATGAAATAGGTTATTATAATGCCGAAATATCAAAAGAGAATGAAATGGAATTCCCTGACATTAACAAAACCTCAGAATGGAATAAGAGCCTTCTCATAGCAGTACAAATAAGAGATTCACTGGTTGCGACCTATGAAAGAGACTACCCGGGATATTACGCTATTAAATACAGTACCTCTGCTCTTGTTATGAAAGACATTCCGAAGATCATAGGCCGCAATGTCAATTATCTCAATTATGTAGTATCGGATTCCCTCATCTATATTTTCATTGTAAACCGGAAGTACCAGCAGATTCTGAAAACTGATATAGACTCGACGTTCATATGGAAACTAAAGGAATTCAGAACTCTCCTTTCAAATTCAAACCTGTCGGAAAATGCAAGGGGAAAATTCACTTCCTATCAGCAAATAGGACATGACCTTTATAAAATCCTAGTTGAACCAGTACGTAAGTACTTTATTTCTGATGATTTGGTGATTTCGCCGGATAATATTCTTTCTTACCTTCCATTTGAGGCATTTTTATCTTCCATCTATCAGGGAGAAGGCATTGTCTATCGTAAATTGCCTTACATGATGAATGAATTCAATATCTCATATACCTATTCTGCATCATTCATGAAAGAGACTGTTGCCAGAGAGTATGGAAAAACACGGGATCTTATAGCATTTGCCCCGGCATACACAAAAGAGGTCTATATTGATTCACTATTTGTGAGGAGAAAAGCGGAAAGCGAAATACTGTATGACCTGCCATATGCCCGCATGGAAGCAGAATATATATCTGAAATATCTCATGGTACTTTGTATATTAATGACGATGCGCGGGAATCTGTCTTCAAGGCTGAAGCTGGGAAATATGATATTATTCATATGGCAATGCATACCTACCTTAACGATCAAAATCCTATGAATTCTGCCATGATATTCTCACAAATCAACGATATGCCTGAGGATGGTCTTCTTAATACTTATGAAGTCTATGGAATACCTCTGAAAGCAAAAATGGTGGTACTCAGCTCATGCAATACAGGTTCCGGTTTCCTTTTTTCGGGTGAAGGGATACTTAGCCTTGCCAGGGGATTTCTTTATTCAGGCAGTCAGTCTGTGACTATGTCCATGTGGGAGATAGAGGACCAGTCAGGAACAGATATTATTAAGATGTTCTATGATAACCTGCATAAGGGAAAATCAAAAAGCATGGCTTTAAGAAAGGCAAGATCGACATATCTGAAAAAAGCAAGTCAGCTGAAGTCCCATCCATATTTCTGGTCCTCGGTGGTAGTCTACGGAGATAATTCGCCAGTATATCCTTCCGGATTATTCTTGCCAGCGGCAATCATTATAATTGTTATTCTTATGCTTGCCGTTTATTTCCGGTATTTCAAATATTCCTGATATTCCGGATCTTCCTTGATAATTTCTATCAACGCCTCTTTGCTGAGATACTTCTTCCTGCGAGCATAAATTTCATTCTTCAGATTCATTCTGACAGCAATCTCTTCATAGGAATGACCATCAGAGTATAACGTCAATATAGTCTGGTTGTCAGGCTTAAGCTTCTGGAAAGCCCTGCTCACTATCCTTTCAAACAGCAGTTCATCTGTTTCTTCATGAGGCAGTTCATCAGGAAGGTCTATATCAAGTCCTGTCGTTCTTCGTTTCTTCCGTAGCTGGGAACTCCATATATTGCGGGCTATACCAAAGAAATAACCTTTAAGATCAGTCGTTAGATTCAGGCTCTCTCCGGCAATCTGATTATACAATATTATTATTGAATCCTGAAAAACATCAGAAACATCCTCTTCAGTCCCGCTGTTTTTTATAACATAATTCTTAACTGTTTGAAAATAATTATCATACAGCCAATTCAGGGTCTTATCGTCCTGTTTCCTGATACCCTCAATTATGCTTTTATCTGATATTTTATTAAACAACCCCGGTCTGATAGAATATAATTGGCAAATATAGTATTTCCACACAGGATAATATTTGAAATAGGTGCGAGTTTTGAATTTATGGCGGTTACCGTTATTTTCTATTCAAAATATAAATATCTTTACAGGTATAAGAATCTATTTCAGAAAGAGAGATGTCGTTTCCCTTTGTAAAACAACCTGATGCAATGGATTGCGGGCCGGCATGCCTGAAAATGGTTGCAGCGTTTTACAAAAAAAACTTTTCTCTGGAAACCATCCGGAGAAAATGTTTTATTACCAGAGAGGGAGTATCATTTCTTGGGCTTTCAGAGGCTGCTGATTCTCTGGGATTCAAAACAATTGGCGTTAAGATCCCTTTTGAAATGATGGAAGAGCGTGTCCCTCTGCCATGCATAGTTCATTGGCGGCAACGTCATTTCATTGTGGTTTATAAGATTAAGAATGACAAAGTATGGGCTGCTGATCCGGCTATCGGACTTGTTAAATATGACCGCGATGAGTTTACCAGCAACTGGGCTTCAACTATGTCCGAAGGAAAGCCGGCAGGACTGGTACTTATTATTGAACCCACACCTGCACTTTTCGAAAAAGAGAACGAACATGAGAAATCAAATGGATTCAGGTTCCTCTTCAAATATTTCCGTCTGTATGACAAGTACCTTTTCCAACTGATCCTTGGTTTGCTTCTCGGAAGCCTGATCCAGTTGATTATACCTTTCCTTACAAAGTCAATAATAGATATTGGACTGAATAATAACGACATAGGCTTCATTTACCTGATCCTGTTTGCACAACTTGCTCTAGTGATCGGAAGAATGTCGGTTGAATTCATCAGGGGATGGCTCCTCCTGCATATAGGGACCAGGATTAATGTAGCAATAATTTCAGGTTTCCTTCAGAAACTGATGTCCTTGCCAATTGCTTTCTTCGATACAAAACTTACAGGTGATATTCTTCAGAGAATAGAAGACAATAACAGGATAGAAGAATTCCTTACTTCGGCTAGTCTTTCTATCCTTTTCTCTTTCTTCAATCTTATAATTTTTGGTATTGTTCTCGCAATTTTCAATGTTAAGATACTGACTGTGTTCCTTATTGGATCTGCCCTGTATATCTTGTGGGTATCACTATTCATGAAGTCACGAGCCAGGCTTGACCAGCAGCGTTTTAAGCAGATGTCACTGTCAGGAAATAAGCTGATAAATATTGTGAATGGAATGCAGGAGATCAAGCTCACACAAAGTGAAACAAGCAAGAGATGGGATTGGGAAAAGCTGCAGGCAACACTTTTCGGGCTTAAGATCAAAGGTCTTGGAATAATCCAGTATCAGTCTGCAGGTGCAACATTCATAAACGAAGTAACCAATCTGTTGATCACCATCGTTGCAGCAACATCTGTACTCAAGGGAAGCATGACCCTGGGTATGATGCTTGCAGTACAGTTTATCATAGGCCAGATGAATGTGCCGGTAAGCCAGATAATTGC
Organism: Bacteroidia bacterium; assembly: GCA_026391215.1. Classification (GTDB taxonomy): domain Bacteria; phylum Bacteroidota; class Bacteroidia; order Bacteroidales; family VadinHA17; genus LD21. The sequence goes on along the minus strand of JAPLDX010000106.1, from coordinate 80,769 downwards.
CTTTTTCAGAATGTCGCAGGATGCAAAGATGAGTCTTGACCGCCTCTCAGAAGTTCACGAAATGCAGGACGAGGAGATTGATCCCGAATATAAGGTAAGAAAGCTTCCTGAAAGAAAGGATATTTTTATTAATAACGTTTCATTTCAATACGAAGGACCTCATTCACCATATGCTATAAAAGATGCCGATCTTTATATCGAGGAAAACAGGACTACAGCAATTGTCGGCACAAGCGGAAGCGGCAAAACCACACTGCTCAAACTGCTCCTCGGATTTTACCAGCCTGTAGCCGGAGAGATATTGATAGGAGATACGCATCTTGCAAACCTCAGCCTTAAAGTATGGCGTGAAAAGACAGGCGCTGTCATGCAGGATGGATTTCTCTTCCCGGATACGATAGCAGCAAATATTGCTCCCGGCGAAGCGGAAATTGATGAAGAGAAAATGGTCAGGGCAGCAGAGACAGCAAATATTAAAGGATTTATAGAATCACTGCCTATCGGGTATAATACAAAAGTAGGAGCCAATGGCCATGGCCTGAGTGAGGGACAAATGCAAAGATTGCTGATAGCACGGGTTGTCTACAAAAATCCTGATATTATAATTTTTGATGAAGCAACAAACTCGCTGGATGCCAACAATGAAAAGGCTATTGTAGAAAATCTTACAAGTTTCTTCAAGGGTAAAACAGTGATTATTGTTGCTCACAGACTCAGTACCGTCAGAAACGCTGATAAAATTGTTGTCATGGACAACGGCAGAATTGTGGAAACAGGAACACATGGATCACTTATAGAGGACAACGGACCGTATTTCAATCTTGTGAAAAACCAGCTTGAGCTGGGGAAATAGTTTGCGTTAATGAAAGACAAGAAACCTGAGATATTATATTCTGATCCTGTGAAGGAGATTATTTCCAATCCGCCGCGAAAGATTATAAGGTGGGGGACAACAGTGATATTCTCGGTTTTTGCATTAATAATACTCTTGTCCTGGCTTATAAAGTATCCTGATGTTATTCCTGCTCCTGTGGAGATAACAACGATAAATCCTCCTGTAACGCTTGTCAGTAAAATAACAGGGCATATAAATAAATTATACGTAAAAAACGGGGAAAATGTTTCACCGGGACAGCTTCTGGCAGTTATGGAGACTGCTGCTTCTATACGCGAAATTGAACTGCTGAAAACGATTATTGATACAGTACAGAGGCCTGAGATATTATTATCTGAGTCATTTCCCGGTTTATATAAACTTGGTGAGATCCAGGAATATTATGCATCATTTATGAAAGTCCTTTCTGATTATAATACTTATATGAATAATGATTTTTATGGAAGTAAAATCAATTCAATTACTGATGAGATAGCAGGAATACAAGATTACATTGAAAGGATCAATATAAAGGAACAGCTTGTTTCAGAGAACCTGATCATTGAAAAAAGAAAATATGAAAGAGATTCAATACTTCATTCCGGCAGGGTGTATTCGGAAAGTGATCTTGAAAATTCCAGGCAGGCATTTATCAGGATCAGGCTGGAATTGCAGGAAGTCAGGCTTGACAATTCAGCGAAAGTGATTGAACTGGCTGAAAAAAATCAGCTCCTGCAGGATTATCGCATTAACAGGCAAGAGGAGAAGGAAAAGCTTGTATCTGCCCTCAACGAAGCATTCCTTAACCTGAATGCACAAATGCAAATATGGGAGAACAGTTATCTTCTTATATCTCCGGTAGAAGGAATAGTGGCATTTACCGATTACTGGAGCGAAAATCAATCAATAAGCATTAATCAACCGGTAATTTCCGTTGTGCCGAAAAATGCAGGAGACTTTGTTGGCAGAATAAATCTGAAAATGCAAAGGTCAGGGAAAGTGAAGATTGATCAGGCCGTCAATATAAAACTGAGCGGATTTCCATATCTTGAATATGGTATGGTGAGAGGCATCGTTAAATCAAAATCGCTTGTCCCTGCCGGCGATTCATATGTAATTGAAGTCACTTTACCGAAGGGACTCACTACCCTGTATGGCAGGAAGCTCGATTTTACCCAGAATATGCAGGGCACCGCTGAAATAATTACGGAAGATCTGAGATTAATCCAGAAAATCATCAATCCATTCCGTTACCTGGCATCAAAAAGCAGACGGAGCTGATTATTTTTTTGAATACGGTTCATAATCATCATCCTTTGAGTACAAAGAGAATGCTGAACCTGGCTTTTCTTTTTGACCATAGCTGCTTTTCCCCTGGTCCTTTTTAACAAATTTCCTGTAAAGGCTGAATCCAAGTGCCAGTAAGGCTGCTGCAATTAAGATTACTTCTGTTGTATCCATAAAATATGATATTTTGCACTGTTTAGCTGGTTAAACAGCTTTTATGACTTGCAATTTTTTTCAAAGATATTATTAAACTTTCTAGAGTTTTAATAAATATTTCAATATTTTCGTAGTCTTAAAAATCCATGGAACGCCATGGTGAAGAATGGAAACGAGGCTGAAACTAGAAAGGATTGATTATGATTGAGAAAAATCCGGATGACTCTGTTCATGAAGAACAATCCGGGGCAAATGGAAATGCCGCCGGAACTGAAGAGACCACACATGCTGAAAAAGCGGATGAAAAAGACACTAAGGTTGAGATTGAAAAAGAAGCGGAAAGCACAGAGGGTGTCAGTAAGAAAGTAAGGCGAAGATCAAGAAAAGCCGATGCTGCAGAGTCAGAGAATGAAGAAGTAAAGGAAGAAAATGTCCCAAGTCTGGATGATGTTATTCTTCCTCCGGTTGATTATTCGGGATATACGAAAAATGAGCTGGTAGAAACTCTCTCTCTGATTATAGATAACAGACCACCTGCCGAGATCCATAATGATATAGACCGTATCAAGGCACTTTTTTACAAGAAGCTGAAACAGGAATCTGATGATCGGAAGAATAAATTCCTGGCAGAAGGAGGCAAGATTGAAGAGTACCGTGCCTGGGTTGATCCCTCAGAAGCAAGAGTAAAACACCTTCTTGAGAAATATAAGGAAAGAAAGTCGGATTATAATAGGATACAGGAAGCCGAGAAATTCGAAAACCTCAAAAAGAAATACGATATAATTGATAATATTAAGGAACTTGTCAATCGCGAGGAATCAATAAATAAAACATTTCATGAGTTCAGGTCACTTCAGAATGAATGGCATTCAATAGGGATTGTGCCTCAGAATGCACTGAAAGACCTTTGGGAAAATTATCATCATAATGTTGAGATCTTCTACGATTATATTAAGATCAATAAAGAGCTCAGGGATCTTGATCTGAAAAAGAACCTGGAACTAAAGATTGCTTTATGCGAAAAAGCTGAACAACTCCTTCTGGAACCCCATCCCATAAATGCCTTCAGATCATTGCAGGATTTTCACAATCAATGGCGTGAGATAGGTCCTGTACCCCAGGAATCCAAAAATGAAATCTGGGAGAGATTTAAGGAAGCTACTTCGCAGATTAATAAAAGACATCATGAGTTTTTTGAGAAACAAAAGGACGATCAGCGCAATAACCTGGAAGCTAAAATGACTCTTTGTGAGGAAGTGGAAGCTATCAATGCATCTGAAATCAAGAACTTCAAGGAATTTGACGAAAAAGCTGAAAAAGTCGTTGATCTGCAGAAAATGTGGAGAACAATTGGATTTGCTCCGAAAAAGCAGAATAATAAAGTATATCAGAGATTCAGGGATGCCTGCGACAACTTCTTTGAAAAGAAAAGAAGATTTTATGCTGATAATAAGGAGATCCAGCAAAACAATCTGCAGTTGAAGATTGAACTTTGTATCCAGGCTGAAGCGCTCCAGGAAAGCACAGACTGGAAATCAGCTTCAGATGCTCTTATAAAGCTTCAGAAAGAATGGAAGGAAGTTGGACCCGTTCCAAGGAAACAATCGGAAAAAAGCTGGAAGCGATTCAGAAAAGCCTGCGATCATTTCTTTAACAGGAAAGCACAGTATTTTGCTGAGCTGGATACCTCCTATGAAGATAACCTTAAAGCTAAAATGGCTCTAATTGAAGAACTTGAGAAATTTGAACCAGGTTCTGACGTTCAGGTAGCTTTCGATCGACTGAAGGAGATGCAGAAGAAATGGACAGAGATCGGATTCGTTCCTTTCAATATGAAGGATGAAATTACAAACCGGTACAGGAATGCGGTTAATAAGGAATTCGATAAGCTGAAAATCGGAGATGAGGATAAGAGCATCCTTAAATACAAGACTAAGCTTGACAGCCTGAAGACAAATCCCAAAGCATCACGAAAGGTGAGGAATGAGCGGGATAAGTTTGTCACCAAGATCAAACAGCTTGAAGGTGATATTGTCTTATGGGAAAATAATATTGGTTTCTTTGCAAAATCATCCAATGCGGATACTTTGATCCGGGAGGTGGAAGAGAAAATTGATCATGCAAAGAAAATGATAAAGACTCTTGAAGAAAAGGTCAAAATGATAGACCAGTCGGGTCTTGATGAATAATACCGGATGATTTAAATTATACAGCAGCAGATTCTTCTTATTTTGAAAGATGTAAAATACATATTTATTACCGGAGGGGTTACTTCTTCACTCGGGAAAGGGACCCTGGCGGCATCTCTTGCAAAATTACTGCAGGCAAGAGGCTATTCAGTGACAATTCAAAAACTTGATCCCTATATAAACGTTGACCCGGGAACACTCAATCCTTATGAGCATGGTGAATGCTATGTTACTCTGGATGGCGCCGAAACTGATCTGGATCTTGGCCATTATGAAAGGTTTCTGAATGTTCCGACAGGCAAGGTGAATAATGTTACTACTGGAAAGATCTACCAGACAGTAATTGAGAAAGAGAGAAAGGGAGACTACCTCGGAAAAACCGTCCAGATCATTCCTCATATCACCGATGAAATAAAGAGGAGGATCAAACTTGTAAGCGCCGGAAATAAATTTGAAATCGTTCTTACAGAAATAGGAGGGACTGTGGGTGATATTGAATCGTTGCCTTACATTGAAGCGGTCCGCCAGCTGAAATGGGAGCTTGGGGCCCAGAACTGTATTGTGATCCATCTTACTCTAGTCCCTTACTTAGCTGCGACCGGTGAATCAAAAACAAAGCCTACCCAGCATTCAGTAAAGACGTTGCTTGAAGAAGGGATTCAACCCGATATACTGGTTTTACGGACAGAAAGAAACCTTAATGCCGGCATTAAACGTAAAGTTGCACTTTTCTGCAACGTAGAGGAAAAAGCCGTAGTGGAATCGGTGAATGTCTCTACAATTTATGAGGTCCCGATTAAAATGCTGGATGAAAAGCTTGACCAGACAGTACTAACTAAACTTGGTTTGCCAATTGGAGAAGCACCTGATCTCACAAACTGGAGAGAGTTCCTGAAAAGACTTAAGAATCCGAAACATTCAATCAAGATAGGCCTGGTGGGTAAATATGTAGAACTTCCTGACGCTTATAAATCAATCTCGGAGTCATTAATACACAGCGGCTCAACAAATGAATGTAAAATAAATATTGATTATATCCAGTCAGAGGATATAAATGAAACAAACATGAATGAGCGGCTTGGAAATCTTGACGGGATACTGGTAGCACCCGGATTCGGGGCAAGAGGAATAGATGGTAAGATTGCTGCAGCAAAATATGCCAGAGAAAATAATGTGCCATTTCTGGGGATCTGTCTTGGAATGCAATGTGCTGTAATTGAATTTGCACGGAATGTTCTTAACCTCACCGGAGCTCATTCAACAGAAATTGATCATAAAACTGCATATCCTGTAATTGATCTCATGGAGGAACAGAAAAGTGTGACCGATAAGGGAGGAACTATGAGACTTGGAGGTTATAAATGTGTAATAAGTAAAAATTCAAAAAGCTATGCTGCTTATGGAAAAACCGAGACAGTGGAGCGGCATCGTCACAGGTATGAATTCAACGATAAATACCTGGATCAGTTTAGGGATAATGGAATGATCCCTGTTGGAATTAATCCTGATTCGGGACTTGTTGAAATAATGGAACTAACTGACCATAAATGGTTCGTCGGGGTTCAGTTTCATCCGGAATACAGCAGTACTGTAATAAATCCTCATCCTCTCTTTGTTCAGTTCATTAAGGCTTGCATAAACAGGAAGGGATGAAGAGAAATTACAGATAAATAAAAAAAATGGCAGAATGGATAAGAATACGATTATAGGAATTGTTCTGATTATTGCGATCTTCATTGGAGCAAGCATATTTAATAACTCCCGGCTTAAAAAAGGCTATCAAAAGGCAGTAGCGGTTGCCGAAGCTGAAGTCGCAAAGGGTAACCTGGAGCGCGCAAGGACAGAATATGTTAATGCTTTGAGATTCAAGCCAAATGATCCAGCTGTGCTGGAAGAGCTTAATGAGCTTAATATTAAGCTCGGCATAGTACCTGCAGAACCAGTCAAAGATACAACAGAAGTTAAAGCAGTTGCAGTAGAAAACAGACCCGTTGTTCCTGCTTCCACCGCAACCGATGGTAGCCGGTATGGACAATTTTCTGAAGCAGCAAACGGAGAAGGAGGCTTTATTACTCTTGAAAATGATAAGATTGAATTAAAGATTTCTATGAAGGGAGGAAGGGTTTATTCAGCACGTCTTAAAGAATATACCACACACGATTCACTGCCTTTGATTCTGTTCTCAGGTGATTCCACAAACTTCGGATTCAATTTTTTCACTGCCGACAATAAAGCTGTTATGACAAATGATCTTTATTTCAAGCCTGTCTCGGAAGAAAGATTTTACGTGGTTGAATCGCAGCCATTAAGCGTGATCCTCAGGCTTCTGGCAGGTGATGACAGGTACATTGAATATAAATATACCCTGGAACCTGAAAAGTACAGCCTCGACTTTGATGTCACCTTCAGAAACCTGGCTGAAATCTTACCAGCCAATCAGAACACTATAACCCTTGACTGGCGGATGTACATTCCCCAGCAGGAAAAGGGAAGACAGAACGAGGAACGCTATACTACAATTAAATATAAATACTACCAGGATGAAGTTGATGGACTAAGGCTCAGCTCAAACAAGGAGGTTGAAGAGGTGGATCTTACAACCAAATTAAGCTGGGTTGCATTTGTTGATCAATTCTTTTCATCTATCATAATCAGCGATGATTTTTTCCTGAATGGATCCGTGGTCTCAACCAAAACCCTTACATCAAAAAAATATATAAGGTATTATACTGCGGAAATAGGTGTTCCTTTTAATTCAGGTGAGGAGACAAATCTTGGAATGAGGCTGTACTTTGGCCCCAATCACATTTCCACACTGAGAAAAGAAGGCCAGGATCTGGATAAGATAATAATCCTTGGCAAGAACATTATAGGATGGATCAACCGGTTTGTAATAATACCTGTATTTAACTGGCTTGAAAGATATATAAGCAATTATGGACTCATAATTCTGATCCTCACCATTTTAATTAAAATAGTCCTGTTCCCTCTTACATTCAAATCCTACCAGTCGCAGGCAAAAATGGCGGTACTGAAACCCATGGTAGATGAGATTGGCAAGAAATATCCAAACAAGGATGATGCCATGAAAAAACAGCAGGCGACCATGGATCTGTATAAAAGAGCTGGAATAAATCCAATGGGAGGATGCCTGCCGATGCTTCTGCAGTTTCCAATCCTGTTTGCAATGTTCAGGTTTTTCCCTGTATCAATCGAATTAAGACAGGAACCATTTCTCTGGGCTACGGATCTTTCAACATATGATTCAATCCTGAATCTGCCGTTTAACATACCGATGTATGGTAGTCATGTCAGCCTCTTCACGATTCTTATGACAATTTCATCCGTGATCACAACAAAGATGTCAGGTCAGCAAGCAGGACAGGATCAGCCGGGAATGAAGGTAATGATGTACATGATGCCTGTGATGTTCCTGGTTATGATGAATAATTTTCCAGCAGGTCTGACATATTATTATTTCCTGGCTAATATGCTTACCTGGGGACAGAACATGATTACCAAGCGTTTTATTGATAAGGACAAAGTTCTGGCTGCTATTGAAGAGAACCGCAAAAAGCCGGTCAAAAAATCAAAATGGCAGCAGAGGCTTGAAGCAGCAGCAAAGCAAAGAGGCGTAACTCCGCCGAAAAGATAATTATTGATTATTTCAGATACAGTGAAGGCTGCCAGGTAATGTTCCGGGCAGCTTTTTTGTTAAAAAATATTAAATTTGTGACAACATTAGAAAAAACTTCTAAATTTAGTTCCTCATACTTCGGGACAATGGGTAAAAAGTTTAAAAACAAAGATTTAGCAGCTAAATTAGGTGTCTCTGGCACTCTCGTTTCATTAGTACTGAATAATAAGGCCGACCAACACGGCATAAGAAAAGATACCCAGGAAAGGGTACTTGCACTGGCAAAGCAGATGGGCTATTTCACTTCACTTGATGAAAAAAATGAATTGTCGTCTGTTGATGAAAAACCCGGTGTGATAGGTATGATAGTACCCTCACTTGGAGATCCTTTTGTTGCAGGAATAACTCCCTATCTGCAAAAAGCATTCGCCAGCATTGGTGTAGGATTCTCTATAATAACCAGGGATCCTGATGATCAGAGATTTGACAGGCTTACCGGAGCTTTCAAAAAATTCTTCAGCGGCATGATCCTGGTAGGAGATGCTGCTGATGATACCACAATACGTAACCTGCGCTCTACAGATTATCCGTTTATACTGCTTGAAAAATTACCAAAGACTTTGCGCCTCAATACTGTATGCACCGATTATTCAGCAGGAGCAAGGCTCGTTACAAACCATATAGCAAAACTTGGTTATCATAATATAGTAATTGCCGCAGACAGAAAATCCATCAAGGCTGACCGGAATAATCTGAATGAGATAGAAGACGCATTCAGCAAGATAGAAACTATTAATAAACCTGTGCTGCTGGAGTTTGATAATTCAGCTTCTGATAGCGATATTGATTTTTCACAGCTTGATAAATTTCTACGCCCGCCCTATAGGGCTGATGTCATTATTGTAATGAATTCATTCTTGGTCTACCCATTGATGGCAATATTGCGTAAAAAGAAGCTGCGTGTTCCCCAGGACATTGCAGTCATATCCATGGAAGAAGGTGCCGGCTTTGATCTTATGTTTTCACCCTTGACCTGCCTAAGAAAACCCCTTCCGGGAATAGCGATCAAAGTTGCAAACATGATCTGGTCGGAAGTCAGGAATTCAGGGAAAGGTAAATTCAAGCGGCAGGTAAATATAACACCGGAGCTGATTGTCAGGAATTCCTGCGGAACTCTTTAGAAATATTTGATTATGAAATACAGATACTGTGCTCTGATTAATATTATCTTAATCACGGCTTCCGGTTGCACCACTGACCATCTTATTAAAAATAAGGATTACAGGGATAAAGTTTATGTTTCTTTTTCTCAAGCTGAAAACCTTGCGCAGAATAGGAATGAGCATATATTTTCAGTATTTGAAAATAATCTTTCGTTAAGGCAAACAGAAGCCTTGAAATTCCTTTATGCCTATATGCCGTTAAATGATCTGGCTGATTGTACTGGTGAGTTCTTTCTTGCAAATGTTGATATGTCGCTCAGAACCAGGGAGGAAACTCCCTGGGGGAAAATAATTCCTGAAGATGTTTTTCTTCATTATGTTTTACCTGTAAGGGTAAACAATGAGAACCTTGATTCATTCAGGATCATCTATTATGATGAGATTATGAATAGGATCAAGGAAAAGGATATAATTGAGGCAGCTCTCGAGATAAATCACTGGTGCCACGAAAAAGTCACATATCAGCCATCCGATTCAAGAACATCAGCGCCTATGAGCACCATCCTGTCGGCAAGGGGAAGATGCGGGGAGGAGTCAACATTCACCGTTGCTGCCCTTAGGACCGCGGGAATACCAGCCCGACAGGTTTATACTCCAAGATGGGCTCACAGTGACGATAATCATGCCTGGGTTGAGATATGGAACAACGGAGAGTGGTATTATATGGGCGCCTGTGAACCAGAACCGGTTATCGATCGCGGATGGTTTTCTGAACCGGCACGTCGTGCAATGCTCGTTCATACAAAAGCTTTCGGTGCCTATAACGGCAATGAAATTATTATTAACAGTCATGAAAAATATGCTGAGATAAACAATCTCCCGAAATATGCTGTAACGAAACAGATTTACGTAAAAACTGTTGATTCCCTGGGCAATCCTGTTAAAGATGCAACGGTAGAGTTCCAACTTTATAATTATGCCGAATTCTACCCCCTGGCTTCAGTAATGTCAGAAAATAACGGAATAAGCGGATTTATGACAGGACTTGGAGATCTTCTGGTATGGGCCAGGAAGGATGATGATTTTGATTTCAGGAAAATTTCGGTTGCAGGGACTGATACATTAATATTGACTTTACGGAGTCATAATGCCCCTCTGAGCATTGATCTTGATCTTGAAGTACCGCTGGCACCCAAACCGTTACCAGGACCATCTTCCGAACTCTCAGAAGCTAACTCTTTAAGGCTTGATGCAGAAAACGCCATCAGACAGAAATATATTAATTTCTGGATCAAACCTGATGAAGCAAAGATCTTTGCCAGTCAGTTTGGGAATGACAGTACAAAGATTACGAAGATAATTGACAGGAGTATGGGTAATTACAGAAGCATTATTAATTTTCTGAATTATACTCCTGATACTTTGAAAAAGATAGCTATCTCACTCCTTGAAGTTATTGCAGAAAAAGACCTCAGAGACACCAGGGAGAACATCCTGACAGATCATCTTATGTACTCTGTACCATTCTGCACCGATATTGAAGATATGGATGATTCATTGTTCATTCAGTATGTTCTTAATCCTCGTATTTCAAATGAAATTCTTGTCTCCTGGCGAAGTTATTTCTTAAAGAACCTTCCTGAGGAGCTGAAAATCAATGCATCTGATTCTCCTGCCCTGATCACTGAATGGCTGGAAAAGAATATAATAATTGCAGACAGTGAGAATTATTCAAAAACGCCTTTAACTCCGATAGGTGCAAATGAGCTGAGAGTCTCGGATTCCAGGTCAAGATCTATCTTTTTTGTTGCTGTTTGCAGAACCCTGGGAATACCGGCCAGGCTTGAACCTGGAAGCATGGTGCCACAATTCTATAAGAATTCTGAATGGACCGATGTCTATTTTGCCGATCAGAAACATCCTTCATCTGAAAAGGGATTTCTGAAATTCACATCACCTGACGTCAATCCTGTCCCGGAATACTATACTCATTTTACCATTGCTCGTTTTGAGAACGGACGCTACAATACTCTTGAATATGAGTACAATAAGCGCATAAATACTTTTAAAAAAGAGTTGCCGTTGACACCAGGACATTATATGGTGGTAACCGGTAACAGGATAGGTGACAGGATACTTTCAAATATTTCGTTTTTTGATCTCGCGAAAGGTGAACATAAAACCATAATTATAAAGATCAGGAAAGACCTGATCCCTGACTAATATTTTTTATTCTGTTAATATCTCAGTCGTTTATTAACAGTTATTTACATCAAAAATAATTTATCTTTGTTTCGTATTGGTGTTGCAATGAAATAAAATCATTGCAATGAAAAGGGAATGCGGTGTGAATCCGCGACAGTACCCGCTGCTGTGATGCCCGATCGTTCTAACGATGATGGTTTTATGATAACCTGCCACTGTTCCGGTATAACGGGATGGGAAGGCTTCATAAGACCGGGACAAGTCAGAAGACCTGCCAGACAAACTATGTTCAAGGCTTTCGGGAAGTAAGGCTCAGAGTCTCAAATGATTCCATTCTTATCCTTCTGAAATCCCCGGATATAGGTCACTATTAAAACGAAGGAACGGAATGATAAAAAGGAAAGCTTCCGGAACAATACTCAGACATATACTGCTTTGTGGTGTGTTCTTTATCTATATTCCTCTGCAGGGACAAAATTCATTAAGTGAGGATACAATAAGAATAAAGGAAGTAATAATCAGCAGAAAGCAGATAAGCTCAGATCTTCCCGGTTTCAGGAAAATCAGCATTGATACAACACTTCTTAAAAATTACACTAATATTTCACTGGCCGAACTGCTTGCTTTAAGTTCCCAGGTTTTTATAAAAAGTTATGGATCAGGCGGTTCCTCGACTTCTTCTCTACGCGGCACAGGTGCTTCACATACTCAGGTCTCATGGAATGGGATCAATATTAATAATCCGATGCTGGGACAAACCGATTTCTCGCTGATAACATCAGGATTGATTGATGACGTCCGGATAAGTCTGGGAGGGGCCTCGATGGAAACCGGAAACGGGGGTATCGGCGGAATAATAAGCCTTGAAAACAATCCTGACTGGAGCAACAGGACTAGTGTTATGGTCAATCCGGACGTTGGAAGCTTTAGCAGGTATGTTCTGCTTGCAGGTGTAAAAACAGGAAATGACAATTTCCAGTCAGTTACAAAAGCTCATGTGAATTATACCGAAAATGATTTTCCCTATCTGAATACTGAAATCAGCTCAGAACCTGTCCTGGAAAAAAGAGAGAACAGCCAGTTGTCGCGGAAAGATTTCTTGCAGGAGTTTTATCTGAGGAAGCAGGATAATGATTTTTCTGCCCGGATATGGTACCAGTCAACCGACAGAAATCTTCCCGGATCAATGCTGATACAATCAGGAACTCAAGGTGAGGAACAGGTTGATGAATCAATAAGAAGCATATTCAGCTTTAAATCTGAAAGAGGAAAAACTGATTATTTCGTTACCGGAGCATGGATGCATGACAGGCTTGATTATTCCAACCCTCTTGCATCAATTGAATCAAAAAATGTTTCCAATTCATTCACTCTTAAGGGCGGTATTGAAACAAGGATATTAAATAGTACTAAACTGAGAATCTTCATAAATAATGAGCTAAATGTCATTCAATCAAATAATTACGAAAACAATGTTTCAAGAAACACAGCATCCATTACTGTTATTGCTGATAAAAAATCCAGGAATCGTTTCGGATCAACCATTATGATAAGGGAAACTCTGGATAATACAGTGTTACTTATCCCTGATTTTTCTGCAGGTGCAGAATTCAGATTGTTTGCGGATGAGGATCATTTCCTTAGATCCGGATTTTCACGTACATCCCGAGTACCTTCCATGAATGACCGCTACTGGTTTCCCGGTGGCAATGAGCAGCTTAAGAACGAATATGCGTTTCTATACGATCTGGGCTATAAAATGAACCAGAGACTATCTCCGGCGATCTCAATAAGCTCTGAGCTGGGCTTCTTCAGAAACCTTATAAGGGACATGATACAATGGCATCCTGGTGAATATACATACTGGGTTGCTGATAATCTGAGCAGGGTCAATTCAACAGGATTTGAGTCTTCATTTTCAGCTGCGTATTCGCTTAATGAGCTTTCAATTAATCTGAATGCAGGATATTCTTTTACAAGGTCAGTTTCTGCAGAAGCCGGCACTGAAGAAAAGATAATGAACCAGCTGATATATATTCCTGAGAACCAGGCTAATGGATCATTATCTACCAGGTACAAGAACATTTATTCTGTCTGGACTACGATTTTCACAGGGCGTAGATATATAGTTGTAGATAATTCGCGGCATCTCCCGGGGTATACTGTAAGTAATTTCATTGCCGGGATTAAAATACCGTATAAGAAGCATTCGTTTGATGTAAATTTCCGGATTGAAAATGTATTTAATTTAAGCTATCAGGCGATAGCTCATTATCCTCAACCGGGAAGGTCATATCATATTTCACTTTTATATAAGTTCATTAACGAGTCCAATTGATGAAACGATTATTTTTCTTAATTCTGCCTGTACTGATTGCATGTTCATGTACGAAACCTGAAGATCCTGGCACTCTGGATCCGGAAGAGTCTTTCCTTGCTGGTAATGGAGTCTTTATTATAAATGAAGGCAACTATACGTGGGGAAACGGTTCCATATCGTATTTCTCGTATGATTCATCCATAATATTCAATGACATTTTTCAAAAAATGAACGCCAGACCGCTTGGAGATGTCCCTAATTCAATGACAATTAATGGCGATTACGCATATATTGTTGTTAATAATTCAGGGAAAATAGAGGTAGTAAAGAGGAATTCCCTGAAATCTCAAGCAACAATAACAGGACTCAAGTCACCACGAAATGTAGTTGTTATCGATAACAGTAAGGCTTATATTACAAGTCTTTATTCAGATTCTCTTACAATTATTAATCTGAAGAATAACACAATTTCAGGTTATGTTAATATTCGCAGGACTTCTGAATCTATTGTACTGACCGGCAAGAAAGCGTTCATTTCAAACTGGAACGGTGGCAATGAGGTGGTAGTTGTCAACACAGACCTGGATAAAATGATTGATTCCGTTGAAGTCGGGAAAGAACCTGAAAGCATGGCAATAGACAAAAAATATATTCTGTGGGTACTTTGCAACGGAGGATGGATGAGAGAGAATTATGCCGAGCTGATAGGAATAAACACACAAACACATGAAATAACGAAGAAGCTGGTTTTTCCTTCCAAACTTGATTCTCCATCATGCCTGAGTATTAATGGGGACGGAGATACATTATTCTTTCTGGAAAAAGGTGTGAAGCGGATGGACATTGACGCGGCCGGAGTACCGGAAGTATCTTTCATCACGGAAAAAGGCCATATGTTTTATAAGCTGGGTATCAATCCGGTTAATGGAGATATCTTTGTCACTGATGCTGTTGATTATCAGCAGAATGGATTTGTAATCAGGTATAGTAATAAAGGTGATTCTGTTGCAGGATATAAGGCAGGTATCATTCCGGGTTCAATGTGCTTCAAAGTTCAATCCCCTTCAAATACAGAATGATGATTGTTCCAGAAATAACCTGTCGCCATTTATCTGAATTTTGCCGGATGCTTTTTGTCATCGCAGCCATAGCTGCCTCATGTACGTCAGGTGATGGTACCAGGACGAATTCTGATTTACCGGGCCCAGGGGCCGTAGTCACACGAGCGCAACGATTCTCACTTGAAAAAACTGACACCTGTACAATTCTTACTATAACTGATCCGTGGCAGGGAGCCAATAAAATAAAGCAGATTTATTACCTCATTAACAGAGATGAAAAAAAATTGGTGATAAAGGATGTGTCTTCCGTTGTTTATGTTCCTCTGAAGAAGATAATCTGCATGTCAACAACTCACCTTGCCATGGTGGCTGCCCTGGGCGAAGAAGAGGCTATTGCTGGTGTTTCCGGGACAGATTTAATATATGATACAAGAATATCTCAAAGAATAAAGGAAGGCCTGATATATGATGTAGGATATGAGTCCGGGATGAATAATGAATTGATTATAAGCCTATCTCCAGACCTGATTATGATTTACGGGATTGGCAGTGAATCGGCTGGTTATACAGGTAAAATTAAGGAGCTGGGTATTAAGGTTATGTTCAATGCTGACTATCTTGAAACAGATCCGCTGGGAAAAGCTGAATGGATAAAGCTGTTCGGTGCTCTATTTTGCAAAGAAAAAATGGCGGATTCAATATTTAACTCCGTATCTGAATCGTATAACCGTACAAAAGCTTATGTCAGTCAGAACAGTAAAGAGAGGCCGGAGGTGCTTCTGGGGCTCCCTTTCCGGGATACATGGTTTATTTCTCCTGGCAACTCCTATGCAGGAAAGTTCATTGAAGATGCAGGAGGTAATTATCTATGGGACAATACAGAATCATCAGTATCGATGCCTTACAGTATTGAAGATGTTTTCTTAAGAGCGCTTAAAGCTGATTACTGGCTTAATATAGGCAGTGTAAGCTCAAAGAAAGAAATATCTTCGCTTGATTTAAGGCTGGAATCTATACCCTGTTACAGGGATGGTAACATATATAATAATAATAAAAGGATCTCACCATCAGGAGGCAATGATTACTGGGAAAGCGGAATCATTAATCCTCACCTGATACTTAAGGATATTGCAGCAATACTGCATCCGGAACTATTCCCGGACACAGGGCTTATCTATTACCGTAAAATTGAATAAAATCAGAGTATTTGAAATCTGAAGTGTTAGCAACGGTTCCTGAAGAAATAAGATTGAGAAGGAATAAAAGCCTCATCTTCTTAGTCTTATTCATTCTGCTTATCTTCTTTTTCATACTTGACATCGTGCTCGGATCTGTAAGCATCAGGCCTGCAGATATTTTCAGAGCATTTTTTGAACGAACAGATTCCGAAATAGAAACAATAATTTTTAAGTTCAGATTGCCAAAAGCCTTAACTGCCCTGGCAGCAGGCATTGCCCTTTCTTTAAGCGGACTGCAGATGCAAACCCTGTTCAGGAACCCGATGGCAGGTCCATATGTCCTGGGAGTGAGCTCCGGGGCAAGTCTGGGAGTTGCTCTTGTCATCCTTGGCTTCTCTGCACAATTTGTTCCTGGAAGCTTCCCGCGTCTTGGCAACTGGGTGCTGGTTGTCTCAGCATGGTTAGGGGCAGGAGCTGTGATGATGCTTATAATGTTCCTTTCTTCAAAAATAAGGGATATAATGACCATCCTGATCATTGGGATCATGCTGGCCAGCGGTATATCGGCAATCGTTAGCATCATGCAGTATTTCAGCAACGAAACGATGCTCAAGGCATACGTGATTTGGACTATGGGAAGTCTTGGAAACCTTTCAGCAGGACAGTTGCAAGTGTTATTATTGACAGTGGCAGCAGGAATGATATTAAGCCTGGCTTCAGTTAAAATGCTGAACGCCTTGTTGCTGGGTGAAAATTATGCAGTCAGTATAGGTCTGAATTTGCGTCTTTCAAGAATAGTGATCTTTACCTGTACAAGCATACTTGCCGGAAGCGTAACAGCCTTTTGCGGCCCAATCGGATTCATAGGAATTGCGGTTCCTCATATCACCAGGAATCTGTTCAGGACATCGGATCACAGGATCCTCGTACCGGGAACTATCATTGCAGGAGGGGTTGTTATGCTCATCAGTGATATTATATCGCAACTGCCAGGATCTGTAAATATCCTTCCAGTAAATTCGGTAACATCGCTAATAGGAATTCCGGTGGTTCTATGGATTATACTCAGAAATAAAAGAGATACTGGTTCATTCTAATGGAGAAAAACGAGACCAAAATATTAATTCTTGACAATCTGAGTATTGGTTATGCAAAAGGGAAGCACTCAGCTGAATTATTACCGCCATTATCCACATCATCAAACGGTAGTGAGCTCATTGCGGTAATTGGCAGGAACGGAATCGGGAAAAGCACGCTGCTGAGGACTATTGCAGGATTACAGCCATCACTTGGAGGAGAAGTGATCCTGAACGGTAAAAATATCTCTGAATATTCAAGAATAGTGCTGGCAAGGAAAATCGGATATATATCCACTGAAGTTATTAAAGTAAATAACATGAGAGTTTCCGATTTGGTCGCTCTAGGGCGCTTTCCTCATACAAACTGGCTTGGTACTATAGATAATTCAGGAAGGCTGGCAATTGAAAACGCTATTGCCAGAGCCGGATTGACTAGCCTGAGAGCGAGGAACATTTCTGAGCTTTCTGACGGAGAACGACAGAAAGCGATGATAGCAAGGGTTCTCGCCCAGGATGCTGAGCTGATGATAATGGATGAGCCTACAGCGTTTCTTGATATTGCCAGTAAATATGAGATCATCAGCCTGATGCGGGAGCTGACAAGGGATGGCAAGACAATAATATTCTCGACTCACGATTTCAATATAGCCGTAAACCAGGCTGACAAAATATGGCTGATTCTGGAAAATAACCTTATTGAAGGAGCTCCCGAAGATCTTATGCTCAGCGGCGCTTTTGAGCATTTGTTCGAATCATCAATTGTGCAATTCAGTTCCGGCGATGGCAATTTTTCATTTCTCAGAGAATCAAGGGGAAGTATATTTGTCAGGGGTGAAGGTTTAATAAGAAAATGGACCGAAAGAGCTTTAATAAGAGAGGGGTACCAGTTGTCTTCGTCAATTACCAATCCTTATATTCATATTACTGACGATACTGATCAGAAATGGCTGCTCACCAGTGATGACAAAACAGAAAGTTTCAATTCAATATATGAACTGATTAGAGTACTGCAGAAATAAATTACATGTTGTACTTCCTGTAATTATCTATAAATGAAGGAATATCATCAACAGAAAGCTTCTTGGCAATTATTTTTTTATCTCTGTCAAGGATGTAGATCATCGGTGTGGATTGAACGTTATAATAGAAATCAAAATACGTCTTTCGTTCCGGATCCCAGCCATTGATCCATGTCAGTCCGTTCTCTTCAATATACTTTGTCCAGGCCGGTTTATCATCAACTGTACAGACAGCAAAAATTTCAACACCCTCATTTCTGGCTTTTTCATAATAAGCTTTCAGTTTTGGTGTGGCTTCCTTGCAATGCCCGCAGTTAGGCTCCCAGAAGTAAAGTATGGTGAAATCCTTTTCTATATCATAAAGAGAAACAAATGTGCCTTTATAAGAATTCATGACAAGGTCCTTTGCTTTCAAACCTATAAGGTTATTTCTAAGGAGCTCAACCTGCCTTGAAAGATCGTCCCGGAATTCTTTTGTCGTCCAGTCTGCCTTACCTGAAAGGTAAATATCATCAGCCAGCTTCACCATAACTGCATCATGACCCATAATCTCGCTCTCGCGGAAATGATTGAAGAGAAAAACTGAAACAAACTGGAACACCTTATAATTTGGTTGGCATTTCGCTATCAGTTTGTCAATCTCCCTGTTAATGGAATCGGGGTACTGTATTACTTAAAGTCGGGCACCTCGATCGGAAGCATTGATTTAACCAGTACAGAAAGCAGATTATTACCATTAGCATCTATGATATTCCTGAGATAGGATTTCATGTATTCTTCCTGCTTTTTCTGCTTTTCGATAAGAAGCTTCACGGAATCGCTGTTCTGTTTGTTTGTTTGCAGTCTCTTCGAAATACCTATTGCCTGCTGTTGCAATGCTGACCATTTTTTCTGATATTCAATGAAAGCTGAATTCTCGTCTGAACCTGTGAATTTGAGAGTATTGTAATAATCCTCATAGCTGCAGGTAAGAGAGAAAAGCTGGTCATCAGAGGCAAGAAACTCAAAATATTGCCTTCCTGGCAGAACTATCATATAAATACCATGAGGGAGGCTCTCTGGTCCTGAAAATATGCCATGACCCCGGCTGTCCAGTTTGATAGTGTCTTTAATATATTGTTTATCACCGAAATGATATGCGAGATAAATTGATGAATCCCTGAGACCTGAAATTGTCATTGAGATCTCGTGATTGTTTTTAAGCTGGCCCGCTCCCGGTAACGACAGCTGAAGAAGCAGGATAAACAAGGGAATATTCTTTTTCATCTAATTGTCTAATAGTAAATGTTGAAGACAAAATTAGTCATTACAATTTCTTTGCCAAATTCATTACTTTCTATTATAAAGAAATATATTGTATTTTTGGTCTGTTAATTCTATGGGTAGCTAATGACAATTTCCTTGCTCATTCCGGTTTGTGATTATGACATTGTGGCATTGGTCTGCAGCATGAGGAGTTGTATCGGCAAAATTCCGGAATTACTTGAGATAATTATAGGGGATGATGGCTCTTCAGCTGAGAATCGTTTGAAATATAAGTCCCTTAGAGGTGATGGAGTAAGGGTTATTGTCTCAGAAAAAAATATCGGGAGAGCTGCTATAAGAAACAAACTTGCCCTCGAAGCAAAAGGGGACTTCCTGCTGTATATTGACTCTGATGCCATGATACCGGCCACTGCAGAGACCTATTTGAATAACTGGATAGCGGTTATGGCTTCTGCAAGGGTTATATCCGGAGGTATTCTGTATCATGAAAGTCCTCCTGGAGATCCTGAAAAGATACTGAGGTGGAAATACGGAATTAAAAGGGAACAGAGAAAAGCTTTTGAGAGAAACAAGCATCCACATGCTGCATTTACTACATTTAATGTACTTATAGACAGGACTATTTTCTCAAAACTGCGTTTCAATGAGGAACTTAAGCAATATGGTCATGAGGACACCCTGTTAAGTTACCAGCTTAAGAAAGCTGACATTGACATATTCCATATAGATAACGGGCTTTTGCATGAAGGCCTGGAGTCAAACCGTGAGTTTCTTGACAAGACAAAGCTGAGACTGGAAAACCTTAGCAGGCTCTATGACAGTGTCACTGACAAGAGGACTTTCTCCTCAACCGTAAGGATGCTTCGTATTTATAACAAGATTCGTATTTTCCGGGTCAGGCTGATCCTTGTCGCTATATTTATACGTTACAGGGAAAGAATGGAACTCCGTATTGATTCATCTGATCCGCCTCTCTGGCTGTTCAATTTTTATAAAGTCTGCATGTTCTGTGCTTTCCGTGAAATTCACAGCAGAAGAAAGTTTATTCCTTTATTTTTACCTGGGACTATAGATCTATAAGAACATATCTATACCTGGTCATACATCAATCTTCATCAGATCCATATTCCCGTCCGGCCTTTTTTCTCCTTTCAGTACAAAATTGAACTTATTAACCATTGTGCAAAGAAAAAAATCAGTAGGAGGAGAGTAGCTTAGGTTTGTAGGATCAAAGAACCTGCTTCCGCTCCCATACCGTAGTTCGGCGATTCTCTTTTCAAAGCTTATATCTGTTCCCATAAGTTCTGATCTTATCATTTCTGCACATATTAGATCCTCTTCAGCAGAAGAAGATGCCCTGTAACCCATTGCTACCAGGGATACATTTGACGGATTCAGAGTTTTGATATATTTCACAATTGCGTCTGCATTAACCATGCTCCCAGTTAACAGAATATCGGCATTTTCAGCTTTTATCAAACCATTTGTTCCTGCAGTTGTCGTTTGAATCACTGTTTTCCCTTGAAGATCGGCTTTAATTATCTCTGTCGGACTGTTCCCGAAGTCAAATCCCTCAATTTTTCTTTCTCCTCTTTCTCCTGTAAGGATAGAATTCTTATATGTCGCTTTTAAATCAAAGGCCTTCTGTACCTCAGAAGTAACTATCAGACGAACAGCACCTGAATCAAACGTATAGCAGGCTACTGAAAATGCCCTGAAAACATCAATAATGACAGTCAGTCCTGTAGCTTTTTTTGCCCCCTCTACAAATTCCAGGATTTCAATCTTCATAAGTGTTATTCTTCAAAGTGAAAATAATAATTATTTTTATTTATACACCTTGTGTATTTTGTATATTTGAAAAAACAAACACCATGGCAAATCCTGTATCATGGGCTCTGGAGCAGGTTAAGAGGGTAAACGATGCAATTTGGCACACTCCGCTTTCCGAATTATCGAAAAGAAAGACATTTTTGATCAAACAGGGAAGGATCCTATTCATTGCTGGCAAGAGTTCATTGAAGGATAAAGTCGACTTGCGTGCATCCGCTCTGACATTTTATACACTTATGTCCATTATTCCTGTAATTGCAATAGCATTTGCTATAGCCAAAGGTTTTGGGCTTGATCAGAATCTGCAGTCAATAATAACAAACTCAAAGGATTTTCAGTCATATAGTGAAATCCTGACACCGCTGCTTGAGAAAGCAAGTCAGACAGTTCAAAATACAAGTGGCGGTTATATTGCCGGGGTGGGAGTGATAATCCTCTTCTGGTCTGTTGTATCCTTACTAAGCCAGATCGAAAACTCATTCAACCATATCTGGCAGATATCATCACCAAGGGCATGGTACAGGAAATTCACTGATTACCTGACAATTATGCTGATTGCCCCGGTACTTCTCGTAATATCAAGCAGTATTACAGTATTTATCAGTGCTTATCTGACCGAGTTTATGACTAAAGCGCCAATACTAGGTTTTTTCAAGCCTGTGATAAGCTTTCTAATCAAGTTTGCACCATATTTACTGACCTGGCTCATTCTAACACTGTTATTTATAGTGATGCCAAATGCCAAGGTTAAGTTTATGCCAGCACTGATATCAGGCATTATTGCAGGTACAATTCTGAAGATTTTACAATGGGTATATCTGGATCTTCAGTTTGGGATCACAAAACTAAGTGCTATCTATGGAGGATTGGCAGCTGTACCCCTGTTTATTATTTTCTTACAGACCAGCTGGATTATAGTCCTCCTTGGAGCCGAGCTTTCCTTTGCCAATCAGAATATCTCACGTTATGAGTCTGAATCTGAAGCGCTGAATGTGAGCCACTTTCATAAGCGCGCCTTGATTATATTAATCATGAATATGATCATCAGGAACTTTGCAATAGGAGAAAAAGCTGTAAGTACAGAAGATATTGGGAAAACGCTGAAAATCCCTGTCCGGCTTGCACGTGACATTCTTAAGGATCTCAGCAGTTCTAATCTTGTTTCGGTAATTCACGAAAAGGATGCGATTGAAAGGCTCTACCAGCCGGCTCTGGATATTAATAAGCTTACTGTAAGTTATGTACTGTCACGGCTGGATAAAAAAGGCATTGAACAACAGACAGTTTTAAAAAACAAAGACTACGAAAAGGTAGTCTCAATGCTTGAGAAATTTGAAAAACAGATGGCAAAATCCGATTCCAATATCCTGATCAAAGATCTTTAAGAACAGCTTCCTGTATTTTCCTTTTTGGAACCCTTTTCTTTCTGAACTGCTCCACATAGCTTATGAAATCAGTGAAGGAATTCCATTGATTAAATAAATAATGGGGAAGGGGAAGAATAATATGCCGTGTGAGCTTTTCCTTTTGCCAGTAACTTTTGACATTACCTGCCGGAAAAACACGGTCATTTTCGCTTGATACAGCATAATCCCATCTGAAACCCGGCTCAGTTTGTTCCATTATTCTGTTATAGAGCCATCTAAGTTCGTCGTGAAGCGACTTGATTGTTCTGTGTGGTATTCTGTCTGCATTCATTCTGAAGGTCTTCCTGTCGCCGAACATCCTCAAATAGAATTTGTCCATGTGCGCTTCAGTAATATTATTAAGTGTCCCCTCAAATATCTTAAGTGGTATGCCGTAATTGTCATCGGCAGGTATAGGAGTTCCGTTAACAGCTATAGTTACATCAGGCTTTATTCCGGTTTTTGATGAAAGATATTCCGCGGCCCAAACTCCAAGAGAATATCCGATAAGAGTGATTTTCTTATATACCTTCATCTCCGGAAGTACCAGGGCTTCATTAGCGGAATAGTTATAAAAAAGAATAAAATCAAACTCATCATTGCATAACGGAGTAAAGACATTCTCATCCATACCCCATCCTCCGTAAAAGACGACAAGCTGATCATTCTTCTCCCTGCGCCTGATATAAGTTCTCATGGCCTCGCGTTAATATTAAAAAATCAGATTACCCAATTCACCCAAAAACAAAGATAATGAATTATTTTACTCGTGAAATGATATATATAACCAGCCGTGCAGGCATATCAGAGGGTATAAAAAAATAAGAGGAGGAAGGGTGGTTGTGAGAATCAGGGAGCGGGTTTTATTAAAAAGATAATTCCCGTGTCTACTGTCTGATAAAAGGATGGAACCACGGAAAGCTGGCGCTGTTCCTCAGGTCCCAGATGTGAAAGTCAATGTCTGCAATACAATCCTGTTGATTCTCACTCCCAACCCTTGCTCATCTCCTCTTATACCAATAGCATGAGCTTGGTAACAAATTTACATATAAAATTTGTAATTTCAAATTATTAAAGAAAAATTATTTTGAAATCTTTCTCAGCGGAAATTGACGTAATATTGTTTAAATTTGAAAGGATACCGGTTAAATTATATTTCCTGATGATAGCGGAACTTGAGAAGATAAGTTATGATGACGGAGGCGGTTTTATTGCTGAATATATAACCGATACCGGAGGAATGTGGCATTTCCATCCGGAATATGAACTCGTGCTGAATATTAAAAGCAATGGAACCCGTATCGTAGGTGATAGCGTCGAATTATTTGATCAGTACGATATGGTTCTTGTCGCCGGAAATATTCCTCATTCATGGAATTATTACAAACCCGAAAAAGATCTGCCTGAAAAGCATGGTATCGTGGTTCATTTCAGGCAGTCGTCATTGGGCGATGCACTTCTCGGACAGCATGAAATGCATTGCGTGAGAGAGCTGCTGGCCCAGGCTGATAGAGGAATTGGCTTTTCAGTTGAGGATGCAAAAAAGGTCGAAAAACATCTTGTTGAGATGACCGGCAATGCCGGAATTGAAAAAATGATCGATTTCTTTAATGTTGTCAGAATCATGTGCCAGTCTGAGAAAAAGATCCTTCTTTGCTCCGAAAATTATAAGCAGGTTTATGATGAACGTGGGAACAAAAAAATGGCTGATGCGTATACCTATGTCAGAGAAAACTATTTTAAACCGATATCACTGGAAAAAGTTTCTAAAATAGCACAAATGAACCCATACGCTTTTAGCCGTTTCTTTAAAAAGAACAGCGGGGCAGGATTTGTCGAGTATGTTAACAGGGTGCGGACAAACAAGGCATGCTATCTTCTCCGTGAAACAGAATACCAGATTCATGATATTGCGGTTGAATGCGGTTTTGAGAGCATATCTAATTTCAATAAGCAGTTCAGGAAGACTGAAGGCATTTCACCACGTGATTACAGGGCTCAGTACAGATAAATTAAATCTTTCCGGGTTTGATTATTACCTGATCTTACTAAAAAATAAGCTATGACAATGACATTGGTTGAAAAAATACTTGCAGCACATTCAAAAAATGAAACTGTACATCCGGATGAAATAATTGATGTTGGCATAGATGTCAGGGTCGCGCGTGATTTTGGAGGTGCAAATGTTGTCAAAAATATCAGGGATCACGGATTGCAGATAGAAAATCCTGAAAAAACCCTGTTTACCTTCGATTGCAATCCGACAGGATCTGATCAGAAATATGCAGTAAATCAACATATTTGCCGACTTTTTGCCCGTGAAAATGGTATTAAGATTTTCGATATTGATGCTGGTATAGGTACGCATATACTGATTGACAAAGGATATGTATATCCGGGTGCAACAGCCGTCTCAACCGATTCACATGCCAACATCCTTGGAGCTGTCGGCGCTTTTGGTCAGGGAATGGGAGATATGGATATAGCTGCATCATGGCATAACGGAAGGATATGGTTTAAGGTGCCTCCTTCTGTCAGGATCCAGTTAAATGGAGAATTTCCGGAAAACATAACTTCAAAAGATATTATACTGAACCTACTGAAGATCTTCGGGGCAAACTCTCTTCTTGGATATTCAGTGGAGCTATATGGTGATTCGGTTGATAAAATGAGCCTTGATGCCAGGATAACTGTCTCATCAATGGCAACCGAGATGGGTGCCATAATAATATTATTCCCGCCATCCAAGGAGATTATTGAATTTTGCAGCCGCAATTCAAAAAATAAGTTTACTCCCGTTTTTGCCGATAATGATGCGTCATACGAAAAGAAATTCGACCTGGATGTCACAAAATTTCTTCCGGTGATATCCCGCCCGGGAGAACCTCATGACACTGTCGATGCAGCATCGGTAGAAGGACAGAAAATAGATTCTGCATTTATCGGTAGCTGTACAAACGGAAGAATGGAAGATATGCAAAAGGCTGCCGAGATACTTAAGGACAGAAAAGTCGCCCCAGGCGTTATTCTGAAAATTGTACCTGCAACTGACGAAATATGGAAGAACTGTCTTATGGATGGATTGATTGATATTTTTAAGAAGGCCGGAGCACTGGTTTCAAATGCAGGCTGTGCCGGTTGTGCAGCAGGGCAGGTCGGGCAGAATGGTCCGGAGGAGGTGACTATAAGCACAGGAAACAGGAATTTTCCCGGAAAGCAGGGGAAGGGAAGCGTATACCTGGCTTCACCTGCTGTGGTTGCAGCTTCTGCCGTGGCTGGATATATAACGACACCCGATAAAATTCCGGCTAAACCTTCCGTTTTCAGTCAGCCGTCTAAATCAGTTTCAAATAATTACAAGAAAGACAGGCACAAAGACAAAAAAGCCAAACCTGATTATATAGAAGGAATAATATGGCTGATTAAAAAAGACAATATTGATACAGACATGATCTTTCATAACAGGTACCTGGCAATTACAGATATGAAGGAGATGGGTCAATATACATTCGATAACCTGAAAGGATATGAGCAATTTTCGAAAAAAGCAAGATCTGGAGATATTGTAGTTACAGGTAAGAATTTTGGAAGCGGCAGCTCAAGACAACAGGCTGTCGATTGCTTTATCTCACTTGGCATACAGGGCATCCTTGCTGAATCGTTCGGGGCAATATACGAGAGAAACGCAATAAACGCCGCCCTGCCGATTATTTCCTGCAAATCGCTTGATGAACTGGATTTGCATGATGGAGATAATATCAAAATTCATCTCAGGACAGGAATAGTCACAAATTCACGTAACAATAAAACAACATCTGCCGTGCCATTTTCTGATGTGCAGTATGAAATATGGCAGAACGGAAGTCTCTTTGGTTGATATTTAGTTAATTCAAATGCTTATAGATTTCTATGAAACAATTCACCTTTGCTGAAAAGATTTTCAATGCTTCTGCAGGAACAATAGTTTTTGCAAAACCTGATATTATCCTTTCCCACGATAATACCTCAAGTATTTTTAAGACTTTCTGTAATATGGGCGGACAGAAAGTGTCTGATCCTGGCCAGATGCTTGTTGTACTTGATCATAATGCTCCCCCAGCTGATGCAAAGCTGGCAACGCAGTACCAGGATATAAGAAACATCGTAAAACAGCAGGGTATCAATAAGTTCTATGATTCCGGAAAAGGAATATGCCACCAGATAATGTCGTATCACGCTGAGCCGGGCATGCTGATAGTTGGAAGCGACAGCCATACATCAACTGCCGGCGCTTTCAATGCTTTTGCTGCAGGAATTGACCGTACAGAATCTGCCGGGATATGGAAAAGAGGGGAGACCTGGTTCAGGGTACCCGAATCTATTAAGATTGCCATAACAGGGCAATTGCAGGAAGGAGTATCTGCCAAGGATCTGGCACTCTGGATAATAGGGATGATAGGATCGGACGGCGCTAACTACATGTCAATTGAATATCATGGCGATGGAGTGAAAAGCCTGAATATATCCGATAGAATGACCATTGCAAACCTGGCTTCTGAAATGGGAGCCAAGAATGCAGTTTTCCCTGCTGACCAGGTCCTTTCTGAATTCTTCAGGAAAGATATTAAGGGAGTGTGGGCAGATCCTGGCGCAAAATATTTTAAAGAGATAAGCCTCAGTTTAAATGAGATATTCCCTGTAGTAGCAGCGCCTCATAACGTGGATAATATCAAGTCTGTTCATGAAGTATCAGGTACAGTTGTCAACGAGGGGCTTATTGGCACCTGCACAAACGGCCGGATTGAAGATCTGCGCGTTGCTGCTCATATCCTTAAAGGCAAAACAATACGCGAAGGCTTTCAGCTTAGTATTATTCCTGCTTCGAGGGAAATATTCCTGCAGGCAATTGAAGAGGGAATTATTTCCACTCTGCTGCAATCCGGAGCAAATGTTCTTACTCCCTCATGCGGCCCATGCCTGGGAACAGGACAGGGTATCCCGGCAAACGGACATACGGTAATCTCTACCGCTAATCGCAATTTCCCTGGCAGGATGGGCAATAAAGAAGCATCGATCTATCTGGCCTCTCCGGCAACTGTCGCAATGTCAGCACTTAATGGAGTTATTACTGATCCGCGGGAAAAAGCCGGAAATGAAAAGTTTCCATACAGTCAGGCACAGAGCAAGACTTCTGAGATCAGGGCAGGAGAAACAAGAAAATCTGGAAATGTCTGGAATTACTCGGATGTTGATAATCTTAACACCGATCAGATGTTTGCCGGGAAACATACTTATAATGTTTTAAGCACAGATCCTGATGCAATCCTGCCACTCCTTTTCGCAGATTTTGACCCTTCATTCAGCCGGAGTGTAACAAAAGGTGATATTCTCATTGCCGGAGACAACTTTGGTTGCGGAAGCTCAAGAGAGCACCCGTCAGTGGGTTTAGCACATGCAGGTATAAAGGCTGTGATAGTAAAATCCGTGAACAGGATCTTCTATCGTTCATCAATAAACCAGGGTCTGGCGCTAATAGTGCATAAAGAGGCTGTTGAATCTTACAATCAGGGTGATAATGTTGATCTGAGCTTTGAGAAGGGCGAAATAATAATTGGAGAACATAAATTCAGTTTTGAACCTCTTCCTGATAAGTTAAAGCAAATAATTGATAAAAAGGGACTTGTCAATTATATGAAATCAATCTGACCCGAGATCAGAATTGCGCGAATTGAAAAAAAATGTATTTTTGCGCCGGTATTTGGTTCCGTAGCTCAGTTGGATAGAGCATCAGCCTTCTAAGCTGAGGGTCGCGCGTTCGAATCGCGCCGGAATCACCTGGGACACTCAATAAGAGTGTCTTTTTTTATTATTATGTTGGATAGAGCAATCCCGAGTACGCGGGATGAGTCGGGCGTTCGAACCGAGCGAACAATCGCCCCGGAATCACAAAAGGCGCGAAAAGCGGCTTTCAGGTTAAAAGTAAAAAGTAATAATTTAAAGTCTCTTAAACGGCACAAATCTTACAAAAGTCAGGCGTCTGGTTTCAGTTTTGCCGTTCCTTTTAATTACCAGAATCAGCTCCTGGACTCCGCCGGGTGAGCCGACCGGTATGATGAGCCTTCCGTTTTCTGCAAGCTGATCTATTAAAGGCTGGGGAATCTGATCAGGTGCTGCAGTTACGACAATAATATCGAATGGCGCATGTTCAGACCAACCCTGGTAACCATCACCAAATTTGCAGACAATATTGTCATAACCCATATTTTTTAAACGTTCAGCAGATTCTTTTGCCAGTTCAGGCACTATTTCAATTGTATATACTTTGTCGACTATCTCGGCCAGAATGGCAGCCTGATAGCCTGATCCTGTTCCTATCTCAAGAGCATTTTTTCTGTTGGCCGGTTTTACAGCCTCTGTCATATATGCTACAATAAATGGTTGTGAAATAGTTTGTCCATACCCTATCGGGAGAGGATAATCATTATAGGCGTCATTTTCATAATCCTTCGGGACGAAAAGATGCCTCGGCACTTTTCTCATTGCATCGAGAACCTCCGGATTTGTAATACCTCTTTTCCGGATTTGGGTTTCAACCATTTTTTGCCTTTGTGATTCATACTTATCGGTCTGTGGAACAAAGCAGCCTGCCATAATTAATATTTGTATAAGCAGAAGGTTCTTCACAACAAGCTTATTTCCTCTAATATATAAAAAATCCTGCATATTTCAGTGCAGGAGCTCTAAGTATAAGAATTACCTGAATTACAAATTATATCCTAAAACTGAAAGAAATCCTTCTCCTAGAAACTCGATCGCCGGCCATATCGGCAGAAGGTTTACTTTCGAGATTGCTGATATAATAATGAGTCCAAATAATACCAGTGTTCCATATTTATAAAGAGCATTATATAAAGAAGGGAATTTCTTTAAATAACTTAACAGGAGATGAGAGCCATCAAGCGGGGGAATAGGTATAAGATTGAAGATGAAAAGTCCCCAGTTTATATATATCGCATATACGAACAGTTCGGTGATCAGGAACTTTCCATAGTAAAAATCAGTCGTTTCAAGGTTTTTGAAAATAACAAAGATTACTGAAAGCAGCATTGCCAGCAATGCATTTGAAGCCGGACCTGCTATCGCTATTTTAAGTACATCAGTTTTTGGATTTCTCAGGTTCTTTTCATCAAATTCAACCGGTTTTGCCCAGCCGAAACCAGCCACCAGGAGCATTATAAATCCAAGTGGATCAATGTGTTTAAAAGGATTAAGTGTTACCCTGCCCTGGTCCTTTGATGTTGAATCACCGCACCTGTTTGCAATGAAAGCATGGCTGAACTCATGAATGGTGAGCCCAAGAATTATACCCGGAAGGAACTTTAATGTCCTGAACAGATCAAAATTATCCATTCTGCCTTTTATTAAAAGGTTTGTAAAAATCCTCTTCTGTCAGGCTGCATTCTTTAATCATTTCACGGGCATATTCTGCTCCTGAAAAATTGCTGTCCAGGTTATTTGTACCAACAGTGAATTTAACACCGGCATTTCTTGCCCTCTTAATGAACTCAGATGAAGGGATCCTGTACCTGTTGTTGATCTCTATTGCAATATTATTCATTTTCGCAGCCTGTATAACTTTATACATCCTCTCATTTGTCCAGAAGATGTCATATCTGCCGGCCATCTGTTCAGGAAGAAATGTGGGATTTACATAAATGTTAATAGGCTCTTCATTCATGATCTTCACAATAGTCCTTACAAGATAATTCATGAATTCCTCCTCATTATCAATCCATGTCTCGTTCTTCATCCATATTCTGTTCCTTCTGCCTTTTTCGTCTGTAAAAGTCATTGCATCAGTAAATACATAATCAAACTTCTGCATGGATTCCTTTGAAAACATATTTACCCATTCTCTTCCTTCAGCCTGCATGCCTAAAAGAAATTGGGGATAATCTTTCATTGTCAGAATCACGGAATCAATCTGGCTGTCCTGGT
Organism: Bacteroidia bacterium; assembly: GCA_026391215.1. Lineage (GTDB taxonomy): Bacteria > Bacteroidota > Bacteroidia > Bacteroidales > VadinHA17 > LD21. The sequence continues at coordinate 50,119 of JAPLDX010000106.1, read as the reverse complement.
GAACAGGGAATTTCAATCCACAGTTGAATGCGATACCATATTTGATATTTTCTGCCTGGGATTTTTTGACAGCATCGTCAATGCTGAAATCTCCTTTTAAATGAATATGCAGGTCAGTGATCGGGAGTTGTTCTTTTTCCTTACAACTCATAATAAACAGGGATAATGATATTATGATAAAGCTGATTCTCGTTTTCATATTTTAAGTTATTATAATTATTACCCTAAAGCAACATCCAGCAGCATCATTACTGCAAACCCAAGTATAGCTCCGATCGTTGAAAGGTCGGTTTCATTTCCGGTCTGAGATTCAGGGATCAGCTCTTCCACAACGACAAATATCATGGCACCTGCAGCAAACGATAATGCATAAGGAAGGATTGGTTTTATTGCCACTACAGCAAGAGCTCCGGCCACTCCGGCTATCGGCTCAACAATGCCTGACAGCTGGCCGTACCAGAATGATTTCATTCTTGAGAACCCTTCACGCCGCAAAGGAATAGAAACGGCAGCGCCTTCCGGAAAATTCTGAATGCCGATTCCCAGAGCAAGCACTAAGGCACCAGCTATCATCCCTTCGCCTGAATTGCTCGCCAGTGCCCCAAAAGCAACTCCTACCGCCAGGCCTTCCGGTATATTATGCAATGTAATTGCAAGGACGAGCAGCACACTCCTCTGCCACGATGTTTTTATCCCTTCGGCTTTATCAATAGATAAATTATGATGCAGGTGAGGTAAAAGCTTGTCCATCAAGTATAAGAATAATCCGCCTGCGAGGAAGCCGATCACAGCTGGCATCCATGAATTATTCCCTGCTGCTTCAGACATTTCTATTGCAGGTTTTAAAAGTGACCAGAAACTGGCTGCAATCATCACTCCGGCAGCAAATCCCAGCATTGAATTGAGGATCTTTTTATTGATATTCTTGAAAAAGAACACCATTCCTGCTCCCAGAGCAGTAAAGCCATACGTAAACAGTGTTGCTATCAAAGCCAGGAAAACCGGACTTCTATCTGTCCAACCTTCAAAAATCATGTCGTAAAATTAAAACCAGCTCAAAAATATAACTAATCCTCACTTTGAAAAAAAATACACAGTTTTAACTGCAAATAGCATACTTATTCGCACATTCGTATATTATTATGATTCATTCAAAGAATCTTTTTATGAAAAAGATAAGCTTTATTCTGTTAATACTTTTAATATCAGTAAATTATAATCTCTTTTCGCAACAATCCCCTGGAGCAGAAGTCTATCTTGTCACCTGTTCCCCGGGTACCGAAACGTATTCAATTTACGGGCACAGTGCCCTGCGAATCGTAATTCCTTCGGAAAACCTCGATATGGCCTATAACTGGGGCGTATTTGATTTTGCCACACCTAACTTTGCCTGGAAATTTGCCAAAGGCCGTCTCGAATATATGCTTGGAGTCTATTCATTTGACAGGTTTCTCCAGGACTATTTTCTTGAGAAGAGATCAGTTATCCAGCAAAAAATTAACCTGGAACCTGGTGAGATTGAGATTCTTTTTGCTCTGATAACCGAAAACCTTAAACCGGAGAACAGAAAATACAGGTACGACTTTTTCTATGATGATTGTTCAACGCGTATAAGGGATCTGCTTGAGAAATCAGTCGGAGAAAAGCTTAAATACCCTCCTGAAATTTCAAAAGATATCCCGACATTCAGGGAAAAGGTTAATGAATATCAGCAGCCATACCCCTGGCTTCAGATGGGTATAGACTTCCTGATGGGCACACCCGGGGACAAAAAAGCCAGTTTAAGAGACAGAATGTTCCTTCCTATTGATCTTAAGGAAGGATTATCCCATACGGTGGTTAACAGGAATGGTAAAATGGTACCTCTTCTCCAGAATCCGTCATATCTTCTTGAATTTGATCCACCGGAAACAAAACCCGGATTTTTTACTTCACCCATGTTTATCTTTTCACTGCTCCTGATAATAATTATAGTATTATCTGCGACTGTAAGAGGAAGAACTGCCAACAAAGCTATTGATCTGGTTATCTTTTCATTCTTTTCACTTCTGGCGCTTATGATGATCTTCTTTAATTTCTTTACCGATCATCAGCAGATGAAATGGAACCTGAATATTATATGGCTAAGTCCGTTTATTATATTGTGCCTAGTCAGCCTGATCCTGAATAAGGAGTGGTATACATGGTTCAAAATTGTATTATTCCTTTCGCTTCTGATATTCGCCATACAGATAGTATTTCCCAGCGCTTTTAACACCGCTTTCATACCGCTTATGCTGATGCTCGCGGTAAGATGTTCCATGAGGTCAGGCTTCAGTTGGAACCCGCTATCCGCACAATTAACAGAAATTTAACACTCCTTAACACCTCTTTAGTAAATAGGCAGCTTCTTTTGCAGCAAAATGATTCGATAGATTAAAATACATAAACCATGGAGCAGACAACTGACATAAGGATCCTTAATGAAAAAATCGAAAAAGAGAGTGCTTTTGTCGATATTATCCGTATGGAGATGAATAAAGTGATAATAGGGCAGAAACACCTTACAGACAGCCTGATGATAGGGCTTCTGGCCAATGGTCATATTCTTCTTGAAGGAGTCCCTGGACTAGCCAAAACGCTTGCCATAAAATCACTTGGCGCAATCATTGATGCAAAATTCAGCAGAATACAGTTTACTCCTGATCTTCTTCCCGCAGACCTTATCGGAACAATGATCTATAGTCAGAAGAAGGAAGAATTCATTGTCAAGAAAGGACCAGTTTTTGCGAATTTCATTCTTGCAGATGAAATAAACCGGTCACCTGCAAAAGTACAGAGCGCCTTGCTTGAAGCCATGCAGGAGAGGCAGATCACAATCGGTGAATCCACATTCAAGCTTGATGAGCCATTCCTTGTGCTTGCCACTCAAAACCCGATAGAGCAGGAGGGAACTTACCCTCTTCCTGAAGCCCAGGTCGATAGGTTCATGATGAAAGTAGTTATTGATTATCCTACAATGGATGAGGAAAAGCTTATAATAAGGGAAAACCTGGCAAAAGATTTTCCAAGAACCAATTCCGTTCTTAAAACTTCTGACATCATACGAGCCAGGGATACTGTCAGGGAAGTATATATGGATGAAAAAATTGAAAACTACATACTGAATATCGTTTTTGCCAGCCGGAATCCTGAAAAATTTGGTTTGCCTGCATTTAAAAACATGATATCCTATGGAGCATCACCCCGTGCCTCAATATACCTTTCACTTGCATCCAAAGCTTTTGCATTCATCCGTCGCAGAGGCTATGTTATTCCTGAAGATGTCAGGGCAATCTGTCCGGATGTCATGCGTCACAGGATAGGGCTGACCTATGAAGCTGAAGCTGAAAATGTTAATCAGGATAAGATAATTGCAGAGATTCTTAATGTTGTGGAGGTTCCTTAGAATATGGAAGAGACAGACTTATTAAAAAAAGTACGGAGGATTGAAATAAAGGCCAGGGGACTGACCAGGCATATTTTTGCCGGGGAGTACCATAGCGCCTTTAAGGGGAGAGGCATTGCCTTCAGCGAAGTGAGAGAATATCAGTATGGTGATGATATAAGAAGCATTGACTGGAATGTTACTGCGAGATTTAACCATCCATATGTGAAAATATTTGAAGAAGAACGGGAACTGACTGTCATGCTTCTGATTGACGTAAGCGGTTCAGGAAATTTCGGCACTACTGTAAGCTTCAAGCGCGATGTGATGACTGAGGTGGCAGCAGTACTCTCATTCTCTGCTATATTCAACAACGATAAAATAGGAGTGATCTTCTTTACCGATAAGGTTGAGAAATTCATACCTCCTCAGAAGGGCCGAAAACATATTCTCAGAATAATAAGGGAGCTTCTTGGCTTCCGGTCGGAAAGCAACAGGACAGATCTTGATGAACCTTTGCGTTTTCTGACCAATGCAATAAAGAAAAGGTGCACAGCTTTCATTATTTCTGATTTTATAGCGCCGGATTTTGAGGAAGCTCTGCGTATTGCTTCAAATAAGCATGATATTGCGGCTATAAAAGTATATGACAAGGTTGAGACATCATTACCTGACATAGGATTGACTAAAATAACAGATTCTGAAACAGGGGCTGAAAAATGGATAGATACATCATCAGGAAAAGCCAGGGAAACATACAGAAAATGGTGGGAAGATCATGTTGTAAAGATTAAGAATGTGTTTACAAAATGCGGTGTTGACTCGGCTTTTATGAGTACAGGTGAAGATTATGTTAAGCCGCTGATCAGGTTATTTGAGAGCAGATGAAAATGAGACGGTCATTAGTACTTATGTGGCTGCTTACAGGAGCGTTTTCAGCTTCGAAGGGACAGGATGTTTACGTAACTGCTGCTTTTGACAGCTCAAGGATCTATGTAGGCGATCAGATCAATTATACGATCACAGTCGATCAGCCTGCAGATCTCGTACTTGAGTTTCCTCTGCTGAAAGACACTCTATGTAAAAATATTGAGATACTCTCAGGACCAGTTTTTGACAGTACCACAATCGGAAAGGAGCGGCTTAAAATATTCAGCAGGTATCTTATAACATCTTTTGATTCAGGATTATATCAGGCACCCCCGACCTTTGCTGAAATAAGAAAAGAATCAGGAATAAAAAGATTTTACTCAGGATATTCTCCTCTTGAAGTGATGAGGGTGAAAATTGCTCCTGCTGATACTTCAGCAAATATCTTTGACATAATAAAGCCCTACAGGGCACCTGTTACCATTGGAGAGATACTCCCGTGGGTTCTTATTACAGCTCTTTCAGCCGCAGCGATATGGGTCGTTGTAAGGCTACTGCGCAGATTAAAAAGACAGAAAAAGGAACCTGAAACTATCATAAATCCCGATCCTGCTCATGTAATTGCCTTCAGGGATCTCGAAAAACTAAGGGATGAACAGGTATGGCAAAAGGGAGAGGTAAAACTTTACTATTCAAGGCTTACTGAAATATTGCGCCAGTACCTTGAAAACAGATATGGAGTTTATTCCCTTGAACTAACGACTTCTGAAACCCTCGAAGCTCTTGTGAAGACCGGATTTAAAAAGGACAATTTATATACGAATCTAAAGACAATCCTTAATGGTTCCGACCTTGTGAAATTTGCAAAATACAAACCTGAGCCTGCTGAAAATGATACTCATTTTCAGAGTTCCTGGGCATTTGTTGAAGCCACAATGGTTACGGAAGAACAAAACGAAATGAAATCATGAACGGAATAACATACGCCGAACCTCTGTTCCTCTGGCTTCTGGTTTTAATTCCGGGAATGATTGCCTTTTATATCCTGAGACAGCAAAAAACATCTGCCTCATTGCACATGCCAGGACTTGAACAATTTGACAGGGTCGGGAAGACATTCAGGCACTATCTAAGACATATTCTATTTGCATTACGAATTATTGCAATAACATTGTTGATAATCGTTCTTGCCCGTCCACAGAAGACAGATCAATTTCAGAATGAGATTACTGAAGGGATAGATATCATGCTTGCCCTTGATATTTCAGGAAGCATGCTTGCCCGTGATTTTAAACCCGACAGGCTTGAGGCATCAAAGAATGTTGCAACTGAGTTCATTTCAGGCCGTCCTTATGACCGGCTCGGACTGGTTGTATTCAGTGGGGAAAGCTTTACACAGTGTCCTCTTACTACAGACCATGCCGTTCTGATAAACCTGATGAGGGAGATACAGAGCGGGATGATTGAAGATGGAACAGCAATCGGAAACGGCCTTGCAACTGCAATAAACAGGATCAAGGATTCAGAGGCTATCAGCAAAGTCATAATTCTATTGACCGACGGAGTCAATAACAGAGGCGATATTGCTCCATCTACTGCTGCAGATATCGCAAAGACATATAGAATAAGGGTTTATACAATAGGAGTAGGCACCCGTGGCACTGCTCCTTATCCTGTCCAGACACCTTTTGGAGTTCAGTACCAGAACATGCAGGTAGAGATTGATGAAGCTATATTGAAGGAAATTGCATCAAAAACAGGCGGCAATTATTTCAGAGCTACTGACAATGATAAGCTTGTCCAGGTTTATGCGGAAATAGACAAGCTGGAAAAGTCAAAGATTGATGTCAGGCAATTCACACGTAAAGAGGAAAAATTTATGTTACCGGCTATCATAGCTTTCCTGATTCTTGCACTGGAAGCTATTTTACGCCATACGATTTATAAAAACCTCACTTAAACAGGACGATAATGCAGTTATTCAGATTTGCAAATCCAGACTTCCTGTACCTGCTGCTTCTGCTGCCGGTGATGGTTATATTATGGATATTAAATGATATACGTAAGAAGCAAGCCCTGAAAAGACTTGGTGAAACAGAGTTGGTCGACAGGCTGCTGCCTGAACTTTCAGGAATAAGATCCGCATTTAAATTCTTTCTTCAGTTTCTTGTAATTGCAGCAGTTATTATAATAATTGCACGTCCGCAGTTCGGATCAAAGCTTGAAGAAGTGAAGAAACAGGGTGTGGAAGTAATCATTGCCCTTGATGTCAGCAATTCAATGCTGGCACAGGATATTCAGCCTGACAGGCTCACCAGGGCTAAACAGGCTTTAACGAGACTGATAGATAATCTGGATAACGATAAAATAGGTCTGATCGTCTTTGCAGGTGATGCCTATACACAAATACCAATTACCACTGATTATGTCTCTGCAAAGATGTTCCTGTCTGCTATCAATCCTGAGATGGTGCCAAAACAGGGTACAGCGATAGGAGCCGCAATTGACCTGGGAATGAGGTCATTCAGCCCGGGAGAGGGGAAAAGCAAGACTATGATTATTATTACCGACGGAGAGAATCATGAGGATGATCCCGTAGCTAAGGCTTCTGAGGCAGCTGCTGCCGGAATAGTTATTCATACGATCGGGATCGGATCCCCGGATGGTGTACCGGTGCCTGTGATGCGTGGAGGTAAAATTGATTATCTTAAAGACGTTGACGGTAATACAGTAATTACAAAACTGGATGAAGATATTCTGAAAAGAATTGCTATATCAGCTGAAGGTAATTATGTGAGGGCAAGCAGCTCAAATATTGGACTCGATGAGATATATGGTGAAATAAAGAAGATGAAAACCCAGGAGATGGAAAGCACCATGTATACTGAATATAATGATCAATTTCAGATATTTGCAGTAATTGCATTATTCCTTCTTTTCATCGATTTTATCATTATGGAAAGAAAGAACAGGAAGCTAGCAAATATAAGGCTGTTCAAATTCAGGATATAATATACATTCATTTATGCTCTTGATTAAATATATAAATAAGAAGGCCCGCTATACATGGATGGTTCTCGCAGGCTTTATGCTTATTGCTGCATTACCTGCTTATTCTCAGGTAGACAAAAAAATGATCAGGCAGGGTAACAGGGAATATGAAAAGGAAAAGTTTGCAGAGTCGGAGATCTCTTATAGAAAAGCTATTGATAAGAATAAGGAATCAGCTGATGCTGTATTCAATTCCGGAGATGCTCTCTATAAGCAGAAGAAATTTGAAGATGCAGGCAAGCAGTTTGCTGAGAATCACGACATGAATGATGATAAAAAAAAGAAATCTGCCAGTCTTTATAACCTTGGCAATTCCCTTCTTATGTCGGACAAAGTGAAAGAGAGCATTGATGCATATAAAGGATCACTGAAGCTGAATCCTGAAAATATGGAAGCAAAGTATAATCTTGCCTATGCCCAGGATCTGCTCAGGAAACAGGAAGAACAGCAGCAACAGCAGCAGGACAATCCAAAACAGGATCAGAATAAAGATCAGCAGGACAAGCAGGATAAAAAGGATAGCGGGGATAACAAGAATAACCAAAATCAGCAGCAACAGCAGCAGGACCAGAAACCCGAACAACAACAGCAGCAGGGTATTTCAAAGGAGGATGCTGAAAGGCTGCTGAACGCCCTGGCAAATGATGAAAAAAATGTCCAGGAAAAGGTTAAACTTGCAAAAGCATTGAAAGCTAAAACCATGACAGTCAAAAACTGGTAACATTTATAAATATTGAAAAGAGTAATATTATATAATCTGTTCCTTCTGGCAGCCTTAGCGCTTCACGCTCAGGATATAACAATTGAGGCTGAGTACCCTTCAGCAGTGGAAGCAGGACGACAGTTTTCAGTAGCATGGACAGTCAATTCAGGTGGCGGAGAATTCGCTGCACCTTCATTTGAAGGATTTTACAAGCTTATGGGTCCGCAGACATCATACAGCTCAAGCACCCAGATAATAAACGGCAAAATGTCGCATGAGACCACTTACAGTTATTTATATTATCTGCAGGCTCTTAACGAGGGTACTTATGTCATTCCTCCTGCTTCCTATACTCTGAAGAATAAGACATACTATTCCGACTCGATTCGAATTGAAGTCTTAGGAACGGGTGCCAGCCAGCAGAGTGTGCAGCCAGGAACAAATGCAGGAACAGCTTCAAAGGCTCAGCCAGCAGGGGGTGATGTTTCTGTTGATCTTTCCCTTAACCGTAAAGAGGTATATATAGGTGAACATATCGCAGCAACTGTGAAGATCTATACAAAAGTTGATCTTTCAGGGATAACTGAGATCAAATACCCGTCATTTACCGGATTTCTTAAATCAGATATTGAAACGCCGCCACTTACCCAGTTGCGGCAGGAAAATATTAACGGGACAGTATATGGAACAGGCGTTATCCAGAACTTCCTGCTATTTCCCCAGGTGACTGGAGAGATAACGATCGATCCTGTCCAGTTAACCGTGCTTGTTCGTCAGAAGTCGAGTCAAACCGATCCATTTTTCGGTGATTTCTTCTCGAATTTTCAGACAGTTCAGCTGGCTGTCGTAAGCCCTGTTGTTAAAGTAAATGTCAAGCCTCTGCCCGGCATAAAACCTGAAGACTTCTCAGGTGTTGTAGGCAAGCTGGATCTTAAGGCGACCATCAATAAAGATTCTGTTGATGTTAATGACGCTGTCAATCTGAAGATTACTATCTCGGGAAATGGAAACCTGAAGCTTGCTGAAGCTCCAAAATTGACGTTATCTCCTGATATTGAGATCTATGATCCCAAGTTTACTGATAATATAAAGAACAGCCTTAGCGGTACATCAGGACAAAGGACCTTTGAATATCTTCTTATTCCACGTCATTATGGCGATTTTACAGTACCACCGGTAACATATTCCTATTTCAACACTTCCTCTGGAAAATATGAAACTCTGAAGACAAAGGAATTCAGGTTTTACGCCCGCAAAGGGACCGAATCAGCCTCTGGCATAACGGTATATGGAGGAGTATCAAAGGAAGATGTCAAATATGTCGGAAAAGATATCCGCTTTATAAAGCCGGATCCCGGTAAACTTACCAGATCAGTAAATAACATAATTTCAAATACTTCATTTTACAGCATCTTCGCAATAGCGCTTCTGATTTTCCTCATAGTCCTTTTTGTAAGGAGGGAGCATATCAGACGCAATGCTGACCTGACGGCAGTTCGCAATCGCAAAGCAGGAAAAATAGCCGGGAAAAGACTCAAAGCTGCCTCAGGTTGTATGAAGCGGGGAGAAATGGACAGGTTCCATGAAGAGATACTTAAAGCCATCTGGGGCTATCTTAGCGATAAGCTGAATATCCCTGTGTCAGATCTTACCAGGAACAATGCCGTTACAGCCCTGAAGGAAAAAGGCATTAGCGATGATGATATAACAAGCCTGACAGGCATTCTCGACAGCTGTGAATATGAAAGATATGCTCCGGCCTCATCAGGAACTGAAGCTGCAAACATTTATGACGGCACAGCTCGTTTTATAAGGTCAGTGGAAAATTCAATTATCAGATGATGAAACTGAGAACATTATTAATATTACTCATGGTCTTGTCTGTAAATCTCCTTTCACAGGAAACTACGGAAGAGAAATTCAAGGCTGGAGCAGAGAGCTTTTCTTCGGGCAATTACGAAAAAGCGCTTGAGTCATGGGTAGATATTTACAGAACCGGCTATCGTTCAGCTGAACTTGAATATAACATCGGGAACGCTTATTTCAAGTTAAATAATATACCCGGTGCTATTCTATTCTTTGAGAGAGCTTATCTGCTGAAACCAGGAGATGAAAATATAAATTATAACCTCCAGATCGCTCGTACTCTTGTCGTTGACCGTTTTGAGGAGATCCCTGAGCTCTTTTTCGTGAGGTGGTATAATCTCCTTGCACTTTCTCTTTCGACAAATACATGGGCGAAGATCAGCATTGCTTCTTTTATCCTTTGTCTTTTATTCCTCTCACTTTATTTTTATACCTCAAAATATAAGCTTAAGGTACTTGGATTCTGGCTTGCCGTCCTGTTTTTTATTGTGTCCATAACCTCCCTGGCTTTATCGCTGAGAAACAAAAATATGGTTTACGACAGTAAGAAAGCAATAATCTACAGCCCCGCTGTCAATGGGAAAAGCTCGCCTGACAGCAGCGGAACAGACTTGTTTGTGCTTCATGAAGGAACTAAAGTGACAGTTGAGGATGAAGTAGGCGAATGGTACGAGATAAGGCTTTCAGACGGCAATAAGGGATGGATCCCTGTAAGCAGTCTTGAAATAATTTGATCCTTTTGCAACTTTTTTGCTATATTTAGCGTCAAATATCTGAAACAAATAATCTTCCCCGGCTATGAAGAAGTTATTTTATCTTGTTTTAATAGCGGTTGCTGTCGTCTCCTGCAAAAAAACAGAATTTGAGCCCAAGGGGCCAACTGACGTACGAGTCAGAAACATTTCCGACCAGACATTCAATGAATTAATAGTCAAAATAGACGATGAGGTCGACACACTGGGTAATATAACCGCAGGAAATGCCTCTGAATATCACCGTTTTGAAACTGCATATCCTTATGCAGAAATATCCGCGAGAATTAACGGGATACTCTTTTCCACCGGACCAGTCGATAATACCTACTCTCATTATATGGGACTGATGAAAATCACTTATGTGGTTTATATTAAGAACTGGGATAGTAAAATACTTGAAATTGACGAAACAATTCTCGATGAAGCTCTTGTTCTGAAATAGGTTTTTGACAGATTCTGTCCTGATTTTGGTTTCATTCCTGCCGGGAATGAAAAGTCTCCTGACACATAAAATTGAGTTAATGAAGAATAAAGAAATTAACAGTCAGCGTATTCCTGTGTACAGGGATGCCGGATTTGAGCTATTTGATGCGGATACCGCATCAGAAGCTTTCAGGAAAGAGACTGAAAATCAGCGTGTACCGGATCTGTATATCTATTCCCGTTACCGGAATCCAACAGTTGTGGCGGCTGAAGAGGAGATTATGAAGCTGGAGGGATCAGAATGGACTCTCCTGACAGAGTCCGGAATGTCAGCTATAGATATAACACTTTCTGTTTTCCAGGATGGAAATTCTATTAAGCCATGGCTGTTCTTCAATGAGATTTACGGCGGTACATTATCATTTGCTGAGTCAGTCCTGAAAAAAAGAAGAGGGCTTGATATTCATTACTTTTCACCGCAGAATGAACAATATGATCTTCATGAATTTGAATCAGTCATGGAGACACTAAGACCGGAGCTGGTCTATATTGAATCAATTTCCAATCCGATGCTTATAGTTCCTGATGCTGCTGGTGTGATTGAAATAGCAAGAAAATACAAAGCAAAAGTCATTGTTGACAATACTTTCGCTACTCCTGAACTGTGGAAGCCTCTTGTCAGCGGAGCAGATGTCGTAATTCACAGCGCTACAAAGTATTTATCGGGACATGGTAATATCACTGCAGGAGTTGTGTGCGGAAATGATAATGAACTCATGAAAGCTGCTGTTGAATACAGGAAACTTACAGGTCATATGCTTTCGGCTGATGATGCATACAGGCTTCATGATCAGATACAGACTTTCAGTTTAAGGTTCAGACGGCAATGCGTGAATGCTTCAGTGATTGCCGGATTATTAGGTGCGTCAAAGAGGGTAAGAAAAGTCTGGTATCCGGGGTTACCGGAGCATCCGAGCTACGAGGAGGCTGTAAAGCTTTTCGCAGGTAATGGTTTTGGGGGAATGGTAACAGTTGATTTTAAAGGTAATTCAGGTTCTGAAAAAAAACTTATCAGGGATGGATTCATAAAAGCAGTCTCAGAGAGGATAAGGATAATACCAAGTCTTGGCGATCCGCGTACAATGATGCTGCCGGTTGAATCAGTATGGGGGGCAAAATACCCTGAACCCGGGATGATAAGGTTATCAGCAGGTTTTGAAGATACAGGGGAGCTCACCGGAATTATTTCTTCAGCGCTGGAAGCTATCTCCAGTTTATAGGTTCAATGCCTTTTTCAGACATGTATTCATTACACTTGCTGAAGTGTTTATTGCCAAAAAAACCTCTGGCTGCAGAGAGAGGGGAGGGGTGTACCGATTCAAGCACAAGGTGCCTTGATCTGTCTATTGATTCACCCTTTTTCTGTGCATAAGCGCCCCAGAGGAAGAATACTATATTCGTCCTTTCAGTATTGATTATTCTTATAACGGTATCTGTAAATTCCTCCCATCCCTTTTTTTGGTGCGAACCAGCCTGATGGGCCCTGACAGTAAGAGTTGCATTAAGAAGAAGGACTCCCTGTGCTGCCCATCTTTCAAGATTTCCTGTAAGCATTGGCTTGTAGCCAAGGTCTGATTCTATCTCTTTGAATATATTAACCAGGCTTGGAGGAAATTCCACGCTTTCCCTTACTGAAAAGCATAATCCGTGAGCCTGTCCCGGACCATGATATGGATCCTGACCGATTATCACTGCCTTTATTTTATCGAAGGGACATAAATTGAAAGCATTGAAGATAAGAGAGCCTGGAGGGAAAATGGTTTTTGTCCTGTATTCATCCTTTACAAACTCAGAAAGCCTGATGAAGTATTCCTTCTCAAATTCCGGGCTGAGCCTCGACTTCCAGCTTGATTCTATCAGTACGTCCATTTAATATAGTAATTCGCTGTACCTAAATAAAAGGACTGTCTCAGAATCTGACAGCCCCTTTACCTAATCACCCTACCAACCTAAACTAAAACTACTTCTGCTGATAATATAACAAAGGACTCAATCTCATTAAGATTTTAAAAATAAGAGTCTAATCTTTCAAATTTATCAAATCTTTAAATACAATCCAAATTTTTTACACGAACATGGCATAATCAGTTATGAACCATGTTTTTCTTAAGATGAAGGCCTGTAGATAAATTGGAAATCTCAAAAATTATATCCATTATTGCTTAAGATTAATTCCACTAACGTTACTCATTTTTTGACAAACGCTCTAACTTTACAGAAAAAAGATGGGCACCGAAATTGAACGTAAATTCCTTGTAAAAGGAGAGTTCAGGCATCTGGCAATTAAGAAAGTAAATATCAAACAGACTTACCTTTCGATAGATCCTGATAAAACAATAAGAGTCAGAACTGCAGGAAGAAAAGCCTTTCTTACAATAAAGAGCAAGCCACATGGCATATCAATTGCCCGCGGTGAATGGGAAATCCAGATTCCAATGGCAGATGCGGTGGAAATAATGAAGATCTGTCTTCCCGGCAAGATCGAGAAAACGAGGCACATGGTACCACAAGGGAAACATATTTTTGAAGTTGATGTATTTCACGATAAGAATGAAGGACTGGTAATTGCCGAAATAGAACTGGGCTCTGAATCCGAAAAATTTGAGAAACCTGACTGGTTGGGAGATGAGGTGACAGGAAAATCGGAGTATTACAATGCAAATCTGATAAAATAATCAGCTTTTAAGTTTTCAGGACCTTGACATAAACTTGTTTAGGATCACCTGGTCCGTAGAAGTCTTTCAAACTAGCTGCCAGTTCATATCCCTTATGCTTATAGAAGGCTTCAGTTGAAGCATACAAAGGACGTCCCGATGTTTCGATCCAAAGGATCTTACCCCCTGATTTGATTACATTATCCTCGACAGCTTTTAACATTGCTGAACCCAGTTTCTTATTTCTTGATGAGTCATGAACTGCAATCCAGTATAGCTCCCAAGAGTGCGTCGAAAATTCATTCTTCCCGTAGTTGGCAAATGCCACTACGCCATCCTCATCAGTTGCTTTGAGCCAGAAATATCCGCTTTTTTCCATCCCTTCCGACAACGTCTCATCAGCAATATCCAGTGCAGTGTTGATCTCAAATTCGTAAAAGAAATTTGTCGATCTGAGTATCTCTTCAATCTTTTTCCTGTCTTCAGGCTTGATACCTTCAGAAATAACTGTCATCATTTTATTTATTTAAATCGCTGATTATCCGTGTAAGAACAGTAGTAAACGGCAGGTTAGCTGCGATTGTGGCTGCAACAACACCGCTATCAGGAGACAGACACGGATTTGCATTAACTTCAATCACGTAAGGATTATCATTTTGGTCGACCCGCATATCTACTCTTGCATAACCTTTAAGTCCGAATTCAGACCAGCACTTCAGGGCGGCAGATTCAATTCTTTCCTTAAGACGGGGATTGAGATTCATGCCGGGGAATTTCCTGATTGTATTTTCATATTCAAAGCTGCCTTCTTCCCATTTTGCCTTAAAATCTACTATCCGTGGCATTTCGTCAGAATAGTTATTGAATGTCATTTCTGCGGCAGGCAATACTTCCGGCCCGTTTTCACTGTAAATGACACTTATATTAAATTCCCTTCCGTCAATATAGTCTTCAATGAACCAGTGTGAATCGCTGAAGTTCTTCAGCTTGGCCACATAACCAGGTTCATAGGTAAAAACGGAGTCGCCTGTTATGCCCAGTGAGCCATCTTCCCATATTGGCTTAATGATATACTTATTTCCCGGAACAAGAAGAGTGTACTGTGAAGGATAATATCCCTGAGGATTATTTATCCCTGCTTTTTTTAATGTCTTGCTGGTAAGCGCCTTGCTTGTTGTGATAAACATTGCCTCCAGGGGATTTCCTGAATATGGTATCGAATGCATATTCAAAAGAGCTGGTATGAAATAACACAGCTCACCCTTATTGTTTATTGATTCAACCAGGTTAAATACAAAATCCGGTTTATCTGCGGAGAGAGATGCTATCTCGTTTATAAAATCAAGAGTTATGCCTTTCCGGTAAGTCTCAATGCCAAGTTCCCTTAAATTGTTTTCAATATATTCCACCTGGTCAAGAACATCCAGTTCGTCTGATGTGGCATTTTCACGTGGTTGATTAAATAATATGCAGCATCTTTGTCTGGTCATAGCTTCAATCCGTGCCTTTTTAAGGTTGATTTAATTATCATCTCCATCAGTGTCTGATAATCAATATTAATCAGTCTGGATAATATAGGCAGGTCGGAATGGATAGGGTGAAGTCCGGCGAGTGGGTTCACCTCCATGAAGCAAATCCTACCATTCCTGTCGGCTTTAACATCAACTCTACCTGCATCGACACCGCCGAGTGCTTTCCATACATTCAGAGCGACAGTTTTGCATTCTTCACTGAACTCCTTAGTCATCGGGATATATTTACAGAATTCCTGATAGTTTTCCTTGTACTCGACGGAGTAGGGGTAGTTATTCTTGCATTCTATTTCCATGCCACCTATCGCAACAGTTTCATCACCCGATCCGATCACACCAACAGTAAACTCCCTTCCCGGAAGATATTCTTCAACAAGAGCAGGCTGGTTGAACCTGTCCAGGATATATTCTGCCATTTCCTTTAATTCAGCCGGTGATTTCAGCAGGTTCTTTTCAGTAATGCCTTTTCCGGTGCCTTCAGAAACTGGTTTTATAAACAGAGGATACTCCAGTTTGCATTTTCTGATATCTTCTCTGGTTGATATAAGCATACCAGGACTCACCGGAACTCCTGCTGCTGAAACAATCAGTCTTGTAAGATATTTATTCAGTGAAACTCCAAGGATGACAGGTCCGCTAAAGACGTATGGAATTTTATATTGATCCAGTATTGCAGGGACCACTGATTCGCGTCCGTCGCCATAGAGTCCTTCTGCAATATTAAATACCAGGTCCCATTTCTTGCCTGCGGCCAATGCTTCAATTAACTGGAAGCAATTGCCGACAGGTTCAGTTTCAAATCCCATTTTACGGATGGCTGAATCAATAGCATCAACAGTCTCCTGCTTATCAAATTCTGCAGTATCCTCCATAGAATAACCCTGGTCAAGATACCATGACCGCAGGTCATAAGTCAAACCAACTTTCATCAAAAGTATTATTTTTCAGGGTATTCACATAGAACACCCTTATAGTTACGCAGCACTATTTTTTCACTGTTATGCTCAACAACATAATTCGGAATCAACGGGATCTTACCACCTCCTCCAGGAGCATCAACAACAAAAGTAGGCACAGCATAACCGCTTGTGAAACCTCGTAATCCTTTCATTATTTCGAGACCTTTCTTCACAGTGGTCCTGAAATGACCTGAACCGGGAATGAGATCACATTGATATAAATAATAAGGCCGTACTCTTATCATAAGCAGCTTGTGCATGAGCTCCTTCATAACGGGGACATTATCATTAATGCCCTTAAGAAGGACAGTCTGACTTCCAAGAGGAAATCCGGCATCGGCCAGCTTGTTGCAAGCTTTTGCACATTCGTCAGTTACTTCAGCAGGATGCGAAAAATGAAGGCTGAAATAAAGAGGCTGATATTTTTTCAGCATGTTGACCAGGTTGTCAGTAATCCTCTGGGGTAATACAACAGGTGTTCTTGTGCCTATACGTATTATTTCAACATGTGCAATGCTTCTAATATTTGAAACAATGTATTCAAGGAGAGCATCGCTGAGGGTAAGTGGATCTCCACCGCTGATGAGAACGTCTCTTACCTCCTTATGAGTAGCAATATAATTAAAGGCTTTCTCAAAATCCTGTTTGCCGAGCTTGTCCAGTTTGCCTACAGAATGCGAACGTGTACAATATCTGCAATAATTAGAACATACCTGGGTTACAGTGAAAAGTATCCTGTCGGGGTATCTGTGAACTATACCTTTAACAGGAGAAGATGATTTCTCATGTAACGGATCGGATTGCTCACTGCTGCTTTGTAGCAGCTCTTCAACAACAGGTATTACGTTTCTCCTGAGAGGATGTGAATACCCGGTGTCAAAAATAAGCGAAGCAAAATACGGAGTTATCCTCATTGGGAGGCGGCCCTTAAGATTATTAATAGCCATAATCTCCTTTTCGGATAATTTCATGATTTTCTTTAGCTCGTCAATGCTTGTGATAGCATTTCGCATTTGCCATTTCCAATCATTCCAGGAATCGATAGTTGTTAGGGGGAAGTAGCGGTGCATGAACTCCGAACTTCGGTTGCTAACTAACTGAATTGGGATCTCGTTTTGCGAAAAAATCATGGTTTTCGCGCCAGGTTCTTCTTCGGAAGAACTACCCACGAGGCGACTGTCACCACGGACAGCCGTAGCCTCATTTTTGTTAGCGTTCATAGCAGATGATGAAATAATTCATCGTTTCTTTTAAGAGTGTGTGGTTTTTAAATTTATACTATTATTAAAAAATTAATTGGTGCGAAAATATATATTCTATTAATACATTGTATCACTTGACCATCAGAAATATTAACACTAATAGCATTTTATTAACATCAATAATTTCCCGATCAGAATTATCATCAGTTAAACACCTGTCTATAAGCATATTATGCATATATTCATCATCAATGCATTTGCAAAGACTATTGGTATTATTTCGACTCATTTTTTTCTGTAGCATTTTTATATTCATTTTTTCACCACCAGAACTTCTTCCAGCGTCAATTTTTATTTTTTGAAAAGTCATTTATTCAATAATGATGCCAGAACTATTCTATATGAATTATTGTCATAAATAAAAATAAAATACTTTTGTCTTTCTGAAAATTCAGAATCGCATAAAGGGGAATGATTCGACATTTAAGCAATATTACAGGACAGAAAATACGACTGTTCTTCAGTGATGTCAGAGAAGCTGTTGCAGGAACCGAGCAGGATTTCACCGAGGTGAGACTTAGTCGTGCAATACTATTGCTTTCGATTCCTGCCGTGCTTGAAATGATAATGGAGTCAGTCTTTGTCATTGTCGATATTTTCTTTGTGTCAAAGCTCGGTGCGGATGCTGTAGCTACAGTCGGGCTGACTGAATCTCTGATAACAATTGTTTATGCAATTTCTTTGGGACTTGCAACTGCCACAACATCGATGGTCTCCAGAAGAATAGGAGAGAAGAATCCCGATAAGGCATCAGGGACTGCATTTCAGGCCATTCTTACCGGTGCAATAGTATCAGTGATCATTGCCATACCTGGTGTCCTGTTTGCAAAAGATCTTCTTAATATCATGGGCGCTTCACCTGTGATCGTTAATGAAATGTCGGGATATGCAAGGATCATGCTTGGAGGAAATATTGTCATAATGATGTTGTTCATTATTAATGCAATTTTCCGCAGCGCAGGTGATGCAGCTGTTGCAATGAGGGTTCTCTGGGTAGGCAATATTATAAACATAATACTTGATCCATGTCTGATATTCGGTTTAGGTCCATTCCCTGAGCTTGGTATAAAGGGCGCTGCTATTGCAACAACTATTGGACGTGGTATAGCGGTATTATATCAGTTGTATCTTCTTTTCTTTGGTAAAAAACGTATACAGCTTTCATTAAAACACTTTGGGATAAACTTCAGGATAATAGCAAAGCTTATAAAGATCTCACTTGGCAGTATTGGACAAAACCTAATTGGCACGTCAAGCTGGATAGCCCTTGTAAGGATTATATCAATATTTGGAAGTGATGTGGTTGCAGGATATACAATTGCCATCAGGATAATCAATTTCGTCCTTCTGCCATCATGGGGAATAAGCAATGCCGCCTCCACTCTTGTAGGACAAAATCTTGGAGCAGGAAAACCTGAACGGGCTGAGCGGTCAGTGATGATAACAGGCTGGGTTAATATGATCCTGCTCGGCATCGTTGGAATCATTCTTGTTGCATTTCCGGAACCGTTCATCAGGCTTTTTATAGACGATCCGACTGTTGTTAAACCAGGCATAGAATGCCTCAGAATTATTAGCATCGGATTTATAGGATACGGGTTCGGAATGGTGCTGGCCAACTCCTTCAACGGAGCCGGTGATACGACGACACCGCTTAAGATAAATATATTTGCTTACTGGCTCATTGAAATACCGCTGGCATATATATTTGCCATAACATCGGGAATGAACGAGAATGGTGTTTATGTGGCAATAGTCATTGCTGAAACAATAATGACACTGACCGCTTTCCTGGTCTTCCGTAAGGGAAAATGGAAGTTAAAGGAAGTTTAACTATTCTTCATTTATCTCAAATATCTTCCTTAGCTTTTTAACTGAACCTCTTTTTTTCTTTTTCTCAAGCCGTTTTTTTCTTGATGCATCAGTTGGTTTTGTTGATCTGCGTTTTCGTTTTTCCGTAAGTGCAGCAGCAAGCAGTTTGAAAAATTTCTCTTCAGATTTCTTCCTGTTCATGAGCTGGGTTCTTTCTGATTGTGAAACTACAATCAGCTCGCCGTCAGCGTTGATCTTCTTATTAAGTTTCTCAAGTATCTTTTCTTTTTCCTGAGCAGAAAGATTTGATGATCCTTGTACATAAAACCTCAGCTCCACTTTTGTATTTACCTTATTGACGTTTTGTCCGCCGGGTCCGCTGCTGCGGGAAGTGGAAAAGATTAATTCTCTGGGAGAAATGCGACTTCTTAATTCTTCAGCAACCATTTTATGCTATATGAAAAACAATGCAACACCTCCAACACTAATAATTGCTCCAATAACTTCTGCAGACTTTATTTTATCCTTATATATAATCGCAGAAGGTATAATAATGAATATCGGTACCAGGGCCATAATTGTCGAAGCAATTCCGGCTTCAGTGAACATGACTGCTATCAGGGAGAAAGAGACTCCAAGGAAGGGACCGAAAAATGCACCGAGGGTGAGAGATTTCATAGCACTCGCATTTTTTACAGCATTTCTGACACTTCCCCATCTTCCCATGACTGTAATCAATACTGAGAATCCTGCAATACCGGCAATGATCCTGATCTGAGTTGCAGAAAAAGGATCATATTCCCTGACACCTAATTTGCTTAATATCAGGCCAAGTGCCTGGCCGACTGCTCCACCTAGTGCATAGAGTATCCCCGATGGCGAAATCTTCAGGGTAAGTTTTTCACCTTCTGATTTACGGTTAAAGATAGCCATTGCTATTCCTGTAAAAGTAAGTGCCATTCCTAAAAAATGAATCAACGTAAGGTGTTCCCCAAGTATAATCCATCCGAAAAAAGCAGTAATGGGAGGGACCAAAGTCATTAAAAGCATTGAGAACCTCGATCCGATAACTGTAAATGCCTTGAATAAAAACAGATCACCAAAAACAAATCCGACCAGTCCGGAGAGCGCCAGCCATAACCAGTTTTCTGCACTGGCATCTGTAGGTAAAATAAGCCTTCTGCGTATAAAAGTGAAAATGCTCAGAAAAATAAAACCAGCAACAAGCCTTAGAATATTGACGGCTAAAGATCCTACCTTGCGGCTTGCTGATTCAAATGCCAGGGCAGATACTGTCCAGAAAAAAGCGACAAGAAGCGCTGCAAACTCACCATAATGACCAGCAATAAAATCCATTTTCTATTCAGCGATCTCAAAAACATATTCACCCGAACCTGTGTTTATGGCTGTCATGTTCTTTTCCTTACCGATTGATTTGAATTTTGTATTTCCGGTAATAGTTATTCCGCTTTCGGTTATTTTTCCCGGATCATCAGTTGGAATCAGGATTATTGCACTGGTATTTTCAGGTATGTTTACTTTAAGTATGATCTTCCCTGATTTTCTTTCCCAGCCTGAAGCAATTTTGCCATAAGAACTCTCATAGGAAGCTTTAGAATAGTCAAGTCTTTTTGTAAAATGGGGCTGGATCATGATTTGCTTGTAACCCGGTTCAAGGGCCTCAATTCCGGCAGATACCCTGTACATCCAGTCACCTATTGCTCCATACGCATAGTGGTTGAATGAATTCATCCCGGCATCCTGGAAAGTGCTGTCGGGTCTTTGTCCGTCCCAACGCTCCCAGATAGTGGTTGCACCCATCTTCACCGGATAAAGCCATGACGGATAAGTTTCCTGGAGCAGCAGGTCGTATGCAACGTCTGAATAGCCTTCCTGTGTAAGCACATGACAAAGGAAAACGGTTCCCAGAAATCCTGTTGAAAGATGGTTATCCCTGCTCTTTATATCATCAACAAGAAACTGCGCTGATTTTTCTCTGAGGTTTTCAGGGAGGAGATTAAACATCAGGGCAAGAACATAAGATGTCTGTGAATTGGTACCTACCCTTCCCGCAGGTGTAACATATTCATTTATAAATACTGTTTTTATCTTTTCGAAAAGTTCTGAATAGAATTGCTCATCCTCTGTTTTTCCAAGTTCTCTGGCTGCCTTCGCAAGTAAACTCGTTGAATAGGCGTAGAAAGCAGTAGCAATAAAATCATGATCGGTATGACCGTCAGGAGTTGAATGGCTGTTCACAGGCGGATGATAGAAGAGCCAGTCACCATATGTGCTTCCTCCTTTCCATATATAGCTGTCGCCTGCTATGTTCCTGATATACTCTACCCAGGCTTTCATGCTGGGGTATTGGGTTTCCAGAAGTCGTTTATCTCCATACACTGTATACATGGTCCAGGGAACAATCACTGCAACATCTCCCCATCCTGCTGACGGTTGAGCTGTCTTTGCATTCTGCATGTTCAGTACATCGGGAATAACGTCAGGTACTTCTCCGCCGGGTTTCTGATCAATAGCGACATCCTTCAGCCATTTTGTAAAGAAGGGAGCCACATTGAAATTGAAAGCAGCTGTACGGCTGAAAGCCTGTGCATCACCTGTCCAGCCAAGACGTTCATCCCTCTGGGGACAATCTGTAGGGACATCCACAAAATTTCCTTTCTGACCCCATATAATATTATGCTGAAGCTGATTTAAAAGGGGATTGGAACAACTATAGGTACCTGTCGGTTCCATGTTGGAATGAACGACAACACCAGTAATATTATCGGCAGTCAATGTTCCTGGAAATCCTGAGACTTCAATGTACCTGAAGCCGAAGAAGGTGAACCGCGGTTCGTATATTTCTTCACCGCTACCTGCAAGTATGTATTTAAACTGAGCTTTAGCTGACCGAAGATTCTCAGTATAAAACTCTCCGTATTTGTCAAGTACCTCTGCATGACGAACGGTGACTTCGGTCCCCTTTGTTCCTGATACCTTAAGTCTTATCCAGCCTACCATATTCTGTCCCATATCTGCAATAAGGCTTCCGTTCGGAGTTTTAAAGATCTTTACAGGTTTAATTTCCTCAACCTTCCTGACGGGAACGCTTTCAGAAGCAATAAGTGGTATATTATAATTTCCGATACTTACCTTGTTCCAGCTACTTTCATTATAGCCGGTCATATTCCATCCTGTAAGTTTTTTATTTGCATCATATATTTCCCCGTTGTACAGATCGTTCATTCGAATTGCACCATCATTATTGCATTTCCAGGTTTCATCTGTCACTATTAAAGATTCACTTCCGTCAGAATAGGTTATCTTCATCTGCATCAGCAATCCAAGCCTCTTTCCGTAGATAGCCCAGTTATCACCCCAGGCTAACGTTCCCCTGTACCAGCCGTCACCAAGTACTGCACCAACAGCATTTTTCCCTTTTACAAGCTGGTCTGTTACATCAAATACCTGGTACTGGATTCTTTTTCCATATGAAGTCCATCCTGGAGTAAGCACCTCGTCTCCGACTTTTTTACCGTTAAGATGGAGCTCATATAATCCATGAGCAGTTACATATATAACTGCTTTTGAGATAGTTTTATCGATTGAGAATTCCTTTCTGAAATGAGGAGATGGAGCGTAGCGGTTTGTATCTCCATCCATTTCAATCCATTTTGCCTTCCAGTCGGAAGGAGAGAGCAAGCCCATTTCCCAGAATGCCGGTTCGCTCCATTTCGATTCCCTTCCTTTATTGTCCCAGACTTTCACCTGCCAGAAATACCTCAGTCCTGATTTCAGAGCAGGGCCATTGTAAATCTGGAGTACAGAGGCATCCGTCATAACCTTCCCTGATTGCCATATAATTTTCCCGGAAGAGAATTTCTGATCTGTTGCTATTCTAATTGAATAAGCGGTTTGTAAAATGCTTGTTCCGGTACCGAAAATTTTCCATGAAAATCCGGGTTGCTTAATATCAATGCCAACAGGATTTTTCTTATGTTCAACTGTCAGTTCTTTAACTGTAAAATCCTGTGCAAATATGCCGGAAGAAATGAAAAGCAGTATAAGCGATGCAAGAAATGTTTTCATAATATCTGTTATTAATTGTACTATTAAAGATTATTACAAATGTGCAAATAAAAAAACAGATCAACCGCTGATTTCCTCCGCTAAAGTTTTTAAATTGCGATTCAATTTAAATAAAATTATATGGATCCGATTGCAGGTATACTATTAATTGCATTAGGCAGCATAGGTGCTGCAAGCTTTTATGTCCCATTTAAGAAAGTCAAGTCATGGGCATGGGAATCATACTGGCTGAGCCAGGGTGTTTTTGCATGGCTCATCATTCCCTGGCTCTTCGCACTAATTTTTATACCTAAGGGCGAGCTGATGCCGATCATTAATGAAGCACCTTCATCAGCCAAGCTTATGGCAACATTCTTTGGAGTTTTATGGGGATTTGGAGGACTGACATTCGGATTAAGCTTACGCTACCTCGGAGTGGCTCTAGGTCAGAGTATTGCACTGGGTCTTTGTGCGGCATTTGGAACACTGTTACCACCGATAATTGCAGGTCAGAATTTGTTTTCAACCAGGGGAGGAATTCTTACTGTCGCTGGTGTGGCAATTACTGTGGCCGGAATCATTATAATTGGTTATGCAGGCTCTCTTAAAAGCAAGGAGATGACTGAGGAAGAAAAGAAAGCAGCTGTCAGGGAATTTGCGCTAAAGAAAGGCATCCTGATAGCGATCTTTGCAGGGATAATGAGTGCATGCTTCAACTTCGGCTTTGAAGCAGGCAAACCAATTGAAGATATTGCACTGGCCCATGGAACGAATCCTCTGTTCCAGAAAAACCCGTCCCTGATATTCATTCTCCTGGGAGGATTCATTACTAACCTTGTTTATTGCGGATTCTTAAATATAAAGAATAATACTTATAAGGATTACTATACGGTATCCGGGAACATCTTATTGAACAACCTGTTATTTACTTTCATCGCCGGATTATTATGGTTCCTTCAGTTCCATTTCTTCGGAATGGGCTCCAGCAAGCTTCCTTCCGGTATGGCTGTGTTCGGATGGAGCATCCTTATGGCGCTCAACATTGCCATTAGCAATATCTGGGGCATTATATTAAAGGAGTGGAAGGGCGTAAAGACAAAAACCATAATTATACTGGTAATCGGAATAATAGTTCTTATTCTTTCCACGTTCATTGTCAAACTTAGCTAAAATGGAAAGTAAGGTAAAGAGATTTGGTTTTAAAATGAAAATGTATCCGGGATTTAAGGAAGAATACCGGAAAAGGCATAGCGAGATCTGGCCTGAACTGGTCAAACTGTTAAAGAATGAAGGCATTGGCAATTATTCCATCTTTCTTGATGAAGAGACAAATACACTCTTTGCTTACCAGGAACAAACAGGAGAAAGCTCCTCACAGGATCTTGGATCAACAGAAATAGTGAAGAAATGGTGGAAGTATATGGCTGATATAATGGAGACCAATCCAGATAATTCACCTATTTCCATTCCGCTGGAACAAGTATTTTACTTGGAATAATTAATTGAAAATAAATATTGAAATGAAAAAAGATGCACTGGAAAAAGCTTATCAGCTTGCAAAGCAGCAATATGCTGAATTAGGGGTTGATACCGGCAAAGTAATTAAGGAAATGGATAATGTTGTCATTAGTCTGCACTGCTGGCAGACAGATGATGTCAGCGGATTTGAAAAAGAGGGAGCTGAGCTTGGAGGCGGCGGGATACAAGCCACAGGAAATTTCCCGGGTAAAGCAAAGACAATTATTCAGATGAGAGCCGACCTTGACAAGGTCATGTCCCTTTTGCCCGGAAAGCAAAGGCTTAATCTTCATGCTATATATGGAGAGTTCGGAGGAAAGCTGGTAGATCGCGATCAGATAGAAGTCAAACATTATCAGGGCTGGATCAACTGGGCAAAGAAGAGAAAGATAGGTCTCGATTTTAACTGTACCTGTTTCTCTCATCCTCTCGCCGATGATGGATTTACACTTTCAAGCAAGAATCCAAGAATAAGAAAATTCTGGGTTGAACACAATAAACGTTGCCGTAAGATAGCAGCTGAAATGGGGAAACAGCTTGGCACACCTGCTGTTCATAATATCTGGATCCCGGACGGATCAAAAGATACTCCTGTTGACAGGTACACTCTCAGGAAACTGCTTAAAAAATCGCTTGATGAGATATTCTCAGTTAAATATCCAAAAAAGTACCTCAAGGATTCCATTGAAAGCAAGTTGTTCGGAATAGGGTCAGAATCAATGGTGGTGGGGTCACATGATTTCTACCTCGGATATGCAGTTAAGAACAATACGATGATCACTCTCGATAATGGTCATTTCCATCCTACAGAACAGGTAGGAGACAAGATATCTTCAATCCTCCTTTATGTTGACGAGTTGCTTCTTCATCTTACCAGGGGTGTACGCTGGGATAGCGACCATGTTGTTACCTTTAATGATGAGCTCCTTCTTATTGCCCAGGAAATTATCCGTGCAAAGGCGCTTGGCAGAGTGAACATAGGTCTCGATTTCTTTGATGCAAGCCTGAACAGGATAGGCGCATATGTTATTGGTACACGTTCAGCACAGATGGCATTCTTATATGCCCTTCTTGAACCTCAGGAAACACTTCTTAAATTCGAAGAACAGGGAAAGAACTTCGAAAGGCTCTCCCTTTCTGAGCTGATGAAATCAAAGCCATTCGGAGCCGTGTGGGATTATTATTGTCTGAAGAATAATGTTCCTATTGGACAGGACTATATTGAAGAGATAATTAAATACGAAAAAGAAGTTTTAATGAAAAGATGAAAGAAAAAGTTGTTGCAGTATTTGATGTGGGTAAAACCAATAAGAAGATACTGCTCTTTAATTATAATTTAAAGCTGGTTTCAGAATCAGAGGAAAAATTTGTCGAAATTAAGGATGATGCCGGTTTTGAATGTGACGACATTGAACTGATTGAAAACTGGATACGTGAGTCGGTCACAAAGCTTGTCAGGTCAGATAAGTATGAACTTACTGCAATAAACTTTGCTACATATGGAGCCACTCTTGCATATCTAGATGCCGGAGGTAAAAGACTTACACCAATCTATAATTATCTGAAGCCAATTGATGATAGGATCCCTGAAAGTGTTTATAAAAAAGCAGGCGGTCAGGATGAATTCTGCAGAAGAACAGCTTCACCTGCGTTGGGAATGCTTAATTCAGGAATGCAGGCTCTCTGGCTTAAATGTACAAAACCGGAAATATTTTCCAGGGTACAGCATGTACTACATTTTCCGCAATATCTTTCATATCTGCTGACAGGTAAGATATATTCCGAGCATACATCAATCGGATGCCATACAGCCTTATGGGATTTTGACAGAATGACCTACCATCATTGGACAGGAGATGAAGGGCTAAAACTTCCTGATCCTGTTGATGTCGGTACTACTAATGATATCGAGGTAGAAGGTAAAAATATCAAGGTCGGCATAGGCATTCATGACAGCTCTTCATCCCTTGCACCGTATTTTGCAGTAAGCAAAGGGAAGTTTCTGCTTATATCCACAGGCACCTGGTGCATAAATATGAATCCGTTCAATGCCGAGATTCTGACTTCAGAACAGCTTGACCGTGATTGTCTTTGTTATATGAGTATAACGAGACAGCCTGTAAAATCATCAAGGCTTTTTCTCGGACACCTTCATGAAGTTGCTGTAAACAGGTTAAGCGCTCATTTCACAACATCTCCAGACTATTATAAAAGTATAAAGCCTGACAACAAGCTCATTGAGATATGTAAAAAGAAGTGCGGTGATAACAGGTTTTTCTTTGAGAATCAGCCATATTCAAGATCCCTTAAGGATAAGCTGGATTTCTTTGCCTTTAATTCTTTTGCAGAAGGATATCATCAGTTGATGATAGAGCTGTCGGAGCTTGCTATAGAAGCTATAGACCTGGTAATTCCTGAAGAAGATGACATTGAAAATATTTATATAACAGGAGGCTTTTCCGGAAACCAGTTATTCACCAAAATGATATCTGAAGCCTATTCAATGAAAAACGTATTTACCTCTGAAATTTCCAATGCTACTGCACTGGGAGCAGCTCTTGTCATACTTAAATCTCTGGATCCTTCACATCTGCCTGTTCCCGATCTTGGGCTAAATCAATGCTAGGACCAGTTGGTTATATAGGTAAATTGATAGGGTAAACGGTCTTTAATCTGTATATTGTATCAGGACATCAGGAAATATGAATTAAATAATTGTAATCATGAAAAAATGTAAACAGATCTTTTTGATCCTTATGTTCATCAGTTTTTGTCTTTCAGGAGCAGCACAGAATAAATCTGACTCAAAGCCGAAGCTCAAAAGCATTATTGTACTGGAAGAAAAGTATGATCAGCTTGTCAGAAAGCAGTACAAGGAATCTGAAACTTATTACGATTCAAACGGAAATATAATTGAAGAAATAATCTATAAGCAAGGCAAAGTGGACAAACACTTCAAGTATCAGTATGACTCTGATGATAACAAAATAAGGGAAGAGGCATATGATCCTTCAGGAAAACTGATGGAATACTCTGAATATAAGATTGAAAACGGTCTCAGGGTGGAGAAAATCGTTTATGAACCCAATAAGAAGCCAAAATCCCGTAAAGAATATCAGTACACTACATATTAAATGAGTCAGTCTGCATCAATATTGAAAGTTCTCTCTTCATTTTCGCAGATCAGTCTGGAAGAAATGGATAATGTCAGGCTTATGAACAGAACCGATACGAAATATGTAATGTCTGTCAGCAGGGTGCCGGACATTCTGACCAGAATGAACGGAGATTTTAAGGTTCTTGAAATTAATAATGTCAGAGTGTTCTCTTATTTTACAACTTACCTTGATACAAGTGATTATCTGTTCTTTAACCAGCATGTTACAGGTAAACTATCGCGGAACAAAGTCCGTTACAGAAAATATGAAACCACCGGCAATACATATCTTGAAGTAAAAAAGAAGACTAATAAAAACAGGACGATAAAAAAACGCATTGAGAATGACCTTGCTCCTGATGGTACATACGATGCAGTGGCAAGTGAATTCATCTATAAACATGTACCGGAGAGACCTCTTGTTCTTAAACCTGTGCTGATCAATACTTTTAAGAGGATTACCATAGTTGGTCCGGAAGTAAATGAACGTATTACATTGGATTATGACATTTCATTTTCCGATTCTGACGGCCGGAAGGCAGGATTACCCTCTCTTGCAGTTATTGAGGTAAAAAAGGACCGATTTTCTAACAGATCTCATATAACTGACGTACTGAAGGAATCTTCAGTCTATCCAACAGGTTTCAGCAAATATTGTATCGGTAATGCGTTTCTTAATGACCTGTTACGGAAGAATATATTGAAACCAAAACTATTAATGATTAATAAGATCGAAGATGAATATAACAGACTTATTTATGCCTGAGAATATAGACATTGCTGGATTGCATATTTTAGATGTGTCAAGTTTTCTGGAACTGCTCCTCCGTTTTATCCTGAATACAGCAGTAATAATGGTTCTTGTCAGATGGTTGTACTATTCGACAACAAAGCGAAAAGACTACCTCTTTACTTATATACTAATAGCAACAGTAACATTCCTTCTTTGCTTTCTCCTTGAGAGCGTTAAGCTTCAGATAGGGTTTGCATTAGGATTATTCGCAATATTCGGCATTATCCGTTACCGCACAAATCCGATACCTATAAAAGAGATGACATATCTCTTCCTTGTTATTGGAGTTTCAGTCATCAATGCTCTTACAAGCACAGATTCAAGTCTCGTTGATCTTCTTTTTACAAACTTTGTAATTGTCTTCATTACTTTCGGCCTGGAGAAACTATGGCTTCTTAAACATGTATCTTCCAAGGTAATAATTTACGAAAAGATCAACCTTATAAAACCCGAAAAGCATGCCGAGCTTCTTGCTGATCTTATCGAAAGGACTGGAATAAAGGATATAAGAAAAGTTGAAACAGGTAGAATCGATTTTCTGAAAGATACCTGTGAACTGACAATATATTATTGTGTAACGACTCCTGAAAGTGAATCAGAAGAGATTAACGGGAGTGACAAAAACGATGATGATGACGATGATTAAGAAAGGATCCTTATTCCTTTGTTTTACTCTTCTGTCAATAAGTGCCTTCCCTCAGGAAAAAGATTTCGGGATCTGGTATAATGCTTCAGCAGAGTTTGATATTATTAACAAACTTGAAGCTGACCTTTCAACCTGCTTCCGTACGTTTGAGAATGCCGGAAAGGTTGAGGAGGGTTTCCTCGAAGGAGGATTATCATATGTATTTAATGATTACCTCTCAGCATCAGTTTCTTACAGGATCACAGAGAACATTGAGAAGGATGATTCATATCATTTGCGGCATAAGTGGTTTGCCGGTATTAGGGGAACTCTCCCCCTCGGCGATCTTAAATTAACTGGACGCGCTTTGTTTCAGCAACGGTATAAAACATATATAGAGGATGAAAATGATAAGTTGCCGTCATCCCATGGAAGATTCCGCCTGAAAGCACTTTACGATATTCCTTCTTTCCCGTTAAATCCGTATATATATGGTGAAATGTTCTGTCCTTTATTTAAAGATTCAGACCGGGTAATTGATAAGAAAAGAGTAGGAGCAGGAATTGAACTTATTATAACGGCACATCATTCATTTGACGGCGAATATATTTTTCAGCGTGATTATTTTCCGGATCTGGCCGACGAAAATATTTTATCGTTCGGTTACATCTTCAAGTTTTAAACAATATACTATTTTTGACAGTTAAACTTTTTGCCATGAAGATCAAAATCAGCATACTTTATATTGCATGCACAATTCTTGGATTCAATACTGCTTTCGGACAGATAGCTATTGAAAGGCAATGGCCCGGCTACCGTGGCTATTTTGCCTCGGGAGTGCTCGATAATGCTAACATTCCCCTTACATTCAGCTTTAAAAAAAATGCCAACATAAAATGGAAGATAGAAATACCAGGTATGGGTATATCAAGTCCTGCCATTTGGGGCAATAAGCTATTCATTACAACTGCTGTAAGTGAAGGTGATAAGGCCGGATTTAAGCCAGGACTTTACGGAGATGTTACTCCTGTAAATGATTCATCTGTTCATGAATGGAAGGTCTTTTGCTTTGATAAAATTACAGGGGAAAAGATATGGGAAAGGACGAGCTGCAAGGGTGTTCCAAAGATAAAGCGTCATCCCAAGTCGACACATGCAAATACCACAATGGCGGTCAATGGTGAATATGCTGTTGCTTTTTTCGGATCAGAAGGACTCTATTGTTACGATCATCAGGGAAATCTGGTATGGCAGAAAAATTTTGGCGTTCTGAAATCGATTTGGGCCGTAATGAAAAATGCTGAGTGGGAATTTGCAAGCTCCCCGATAATTCATGATAATACTGTAATTATCCAGTGCGATGTTCTTGAAGATTCATTCATAGCTGCCTTTGATGTAAGAACAGGCAGAGAGCTATGGAAAAAGGAGAGGGACGAATCTTCCGGATGGTGCACACCCAATATCTATACTTATAATGGTAAAACTTTTGTCGCTGTTAATGGCTATAAGCACCGCGGCGGTTATGATTTTAAAACAGGGGAAGAAGTATGGCGTATGTCAGGAGGCGGGGATATCCAGATACCAACTCCAATAACAGGTGATGGAATTATATATTTCAATAGCGCCCATGGACGCAGTTTTCCAATACTGGCAGTAAAAACCAGTGCCACTGGAGATATAACACTGAAGGAAGGAGATACTTCAAATAACGGCGTACTCTGGAGCATTCCGAGGATGGGTTCTTATATGCATACATTGCTGCTATACCGCAACAGACTTTATAATATGAACTGGAACGGAATAATCAACTGCCTTGATCCTTTAACCGGTAAGAAGATATACAATGCAAAGCTTGGCAAGGCTAAAAGCTTCATAGCATCTCCTGTTGCATCGGACGGCAGAATCTATATAGTCGATGAAGAGGGGACTGTTTTTATAATCGGGGACGGAGATACATTCAACCTTATTGCAGAGATCCCCATGAACGATATTTGTATGACGGCTCCTTCCATCACTGACAATATGATATTTTTCAGAACTCAAAATTATTTGTATGCGGTCGGAAAGAAATAGATTTATTCCCTCCTGAGCTGAATGATTAATGAAGAACTTCGTACGGTTCTGATTGATAATAAAATAGTACTTAATCCTACAGCAATGATCATCAGGATCATTGCTGTTATTATTTTCCAGGGCATCTCTGATCCGCTGTTCAAAGATGGAAGCGTAGCTATAAGTCCGGAAACCGTTCCTGTAAATACTCCCAGGAAAAGGATCAGACTCTGATCCTTCAGTAAAAGTTTTCTGATCTGCTTTGTTGTATAACCTGTTGCCATCATAAGTGCAAATTCCTTTTTTCTCTGATTGAAATTCCGGATGAGAATGAATCCCAGCCCGGCAACTCCAAGCACCATACCCAGGATTCCAAGAACCATAAATACACTGAGGTATGTATTGACTACAACAAAAAATGATGCAAGCTTACGGGAAGCAGGTTCTGCTGATATTCCGTATCCTGATAATCTCTCGCTTAATATCCCCGCATAATAGTCTGATAATCCCGGGTCCCCATCTGCAAGAAATATTGAATTCCCTGATACTGAAGGGAAATATTCTGAAAAATTCTCAGAACCAACCAAAAGATATCCCTGGAACACAGAAGATTTAAGGCCTGCACCAATCACTATATTAAGAATCTGGCCATTCTCCGCTCTATAAACCAGAGTATCACCAACCTTTATCTTAAGCCCCCACTCAAGAACTGTCTGATCCGCTATACCATAAATAGTATTGTCGTCCGGTGTTTCATTCAGAAGATCCCAGGGATTTTTATTCTCTAAACCTTTTATCCGGGATGCAAAGGAAAATGATCCTTTGGCAATAAATTCCTCAGGGTCAATTCCAAGAACTGACGGAGCGGTTACATGGTTTAAATTCAGGCAACTTGCATCATCTCCAAACAATTTCTTTGCCTGAACAAAAATAAGATCTTTCAGTTCTGTCTCATCAAGTCCGAAATCTTTTCTGCCTTCAATGCTATTCAGGTTTTCTCTGACCGGGACAGCTGATTCCGCCCATAATAAATAGCCTCCGGTTCCTCCTGAAGGTAATAGCATTTCTTTATTTATTGTCTGCCGGTTGGCGCCTGTGATTATAACTGCAAATATACCTGCTGCGATGAAGATGACCGGAGTGATAGCATGTGAAGGTTGGAAATGAAAATACTGCTTCTCAAGATTGCGTCGCAGGGATTTTATATTGTTCCTATCTGGTACGTTTCTGATATAATACTGCCTTAGTGCAAAAACTAAAGTACAGAAAGCAAGTGCTCCGGCTGTAAAGGAAAGTGCAGTGGAAAAGGCATCAATCACTAATGAGAGAATAAACAAAATTATCCAGCTGAATAAGCTCAATATAAAAAATAAAAGGTTCAGCCTCTGAGACTGATCTTTCAGCTCACCTGTTTCCTTTTCAGATAGACTTTTCAGAAATTTCCCTGATTTAACAAGAAGCATGATGTAGGCTATGATCATTGTCGCAAGGAAGCCGGTGAGGAGCGATATGAAATCGAAATCAGGCGAGAGGGTATTTGTCTGTACTGCTCCAATCCAGACTGAATTCAGCGCTTTAATGATTATAATATTAATAAAGTATCCAAGGAAAACTCCAGTAATTGCACCGGCTGCAGAAATTGTCATCGTCTCCGAAAGGAGAAGGTTCCGTATCTGCTTATTCTTGAATCCAAGAGCAAAATAAGTTCTTATCTGGCCTTTTCTGGAATCAAAGAACATTGAGACTGCCAGTGATAACAGGATCAGGCATGAAACAATAATAAAAAATGCCAGACCAAGAAAAAGGGTGCTGAAATCAACCCCACTGGTGGCAGCATTGCCGCTTTTTCCCCTGATATCAGTTATTGTGAATCCGGCTTTCAGAGGATCAAGTAATTTCGTAATACCGGCAGTTATTTCTTCTGGTTCTGATGTACCAGGGAATCTTACCGCAGTAGCAGGACCGAAATTGTTTCCCCATAGCTTCATACCTGTCCTGTAGCTTATGAATGCCTTGGGTGTTCCCTTATATTTATTCCAGTATTCTTCATCCTTCAACCTTATCTTATCCATAAGTATCGGAACACCGGCATCCCATGACGAACAGGTAGTACTGCCTGATATGCCCTGAAAATCAGGCATCAGCGAGGGATCAGAATAAGGATGATCATTTGCCAGTACATTACTTATTATGAAGCTCCTGTTTTTTTCTTCAAGCTTGTTTCTGTAACCCGGATCATACCAGGTTAGTATAAGTGTGTCTCCCGTTTTTGCATCAAGATCATCAGCAAGCCACCTGCTTATAACAATTTCGTTTTCTCCAATAGCATTATAGGAGGATGAAGTTATAAATGAATAAGGTGTAGACCTGCTACCTACCCGTATATTGTTTCCCAGGTATGTTATTACAGGTGAGGCTGAAGGTATTCCGGCCATGATATCTGAAACAATTGCGCTGTCAATAAAAATCCTGTCAGAGATAAGCTCCGTTTCACCTGTTTTCTGAGATCTCCTGATTGTCAGTCCTATATCGGAAGGCATAAGAAGTTTTGATAAAGCTTCACGGTAGAAAGAAACGGGAAGATTTCTGCTATTCTGAAAAAGCATTCTGTTAACTCTTGAATGAGTCCGCTGGCTTTCTTCAATATCTGACAGGCTTATAAATACATTTAGCGGAGCTAGCTGGCTTATTCCAAGAGAAAAATTTCCCATTTGATCAGGATTGAGCACCATTCCGACTCTTACAACTTTTGAAACATCATTTCCGCGGGACATAGAGAATGGGGCATTTGAAGGAATGGGATCGATATCCTGTAATTTTATAATCAGCTCATCTCCTGTACTAACTCCAAGACGATCTGCCAGGACGGAGTTTATCGCTACTGTTCCAGGAACAATTTTGATGGTGTCAAGTCTATGGAATAACCAGAAATTTTCGGTGATTGCGTATATTTTTGTGTTTAAAACTGTTGCTCCTGTTGAGAAATTCTGGCAATATCCGTCTGTCTCAAGAAAAGAGGTAGTTATTTCCCTGGTTTGTTTCGTAATTCTGTCAGATAATGAGGCATCAAAGTAGCGAAGTCCTGAGCTGATGACAATCGCAGTATTACCAAGTCTTTCAGAAGCATTCTTCAGCAGGCTGGACCTTACAGAATGTCCTGTCAACAGCGAACCTGTTATTATTGCTGATAACAAGGTCACAATTATGACCTGGTTTAAAGCATCCTTTCTGTAGAACAGGATGGAACGTCTAATTGTTTCTCCCAGGGACCTCATTAAAATAATGATTATATACTTATGGAATAAGCCTGCCATTTTCCAGCCGCAGATGCACTTTCATTTTTGCAGCCAGGTCAGAGGAATGCGTCGCGACTATCATCGCAGTACCTGTTTCATTATTCAAACTGGTAAGGAGTTCACCAAGGAGCATAGCATTTTTTGCATCAAGCGATCCTGTAGGCTCATCAGCGAGCAGGAGGGAAGGCTTATTGATCAGAGCTCTCACCAGTGTAACACGCTGGGCTTCACCACCGGAAATCTGGAATGGATATTTTCCGTATAATCCTTTAATGCCGGTTTTTTCCATCAGAAGATCCGCATATTTTCTTTTCTCTTTATATTCGTCTTCAGAAATCCTTGCTGCAAACAGTGGCAGCATAATATTTTCCTCAACTGTAAGATGGGGAAGGAGCAGATTATCCTGA
Organism: Bacteroidia bacterium; assembly: GCA_026391215.1. Classification (GTDB taxonomy): domain Bacteria; phylum Bacteroidota; class Bacteroidia; order Bacteroidales; family VadinHA17; genus LD21. Next base: position 14,850 of record JAPLDX010000106.1, on the reverse strand, counting down.
AAAATAAAACCTATATTCCTGTTCCTGTACAAAGCTGACTCATCGGGAGTAAAGGTAAGTATTGACTTTCCCCTGAAAAACAGGTCACCTGAATCTGGCTTGTCAAGCAGACCTATAATATTCATCAGGGTTGTTTTGCCTGATCCTGAAGATCCGGTCACTGCTATCGAATCGCCTTCTTTTACAGAAAGCTCCAGCTTATCAAGGACAATGCCTCTCTGAATGAATGATTTGGTGATACCCTCAATTACTAACATATTATTTTATTTCAGGGTTAACAACTCATTATAAACCACAGACAAACCTGCAGACATTTTATTAAGCGAAAGCATGGACCTTACCTTTGTGCTTCCGGTATTTCCCAGCTTATTACGCAGATCATTATCTGTGAACATCCTGAGCAGGGCCGCAACAAGTTCTTCAACAGTATCCGGTGAATAAGTTATCCCTCCACCTGTCATTTCCAATATTTCCGGAAACGCACCCGTTGCAGGCTGTACGACCGGAATGCCCGCGCTGTTAGCTTCAAGAATATACAGACCATATCCGTCATATTTACGGACTGGTACACTGATGACATCCACATTATTAAAGAATTCGGTTTTCTTGTCTCCGCTGAATTCAGGGTAGATCCTGATACTTTTCTGGTATCCATGTTCTCTTATTTTCTTTATCTGGGTGGAAATAAAAGGTTTATCGTCACCTGTATAGCCTCCGCATACATTCAGCGTAAGGCCAGGTTGAAGGTTCTTTGTCTTCAGTTCAATGAACGCATCAACAAGCTTGTCAAATCCGTTATGCTGGCTGACCCTGCAGAAATACCCTAGTGCCGGCGGTTTTGACTGGTCCTTTAATTTCTCATGAGACGGAGGAGGATCAAAACCCAGCGGAACTATATGGATATTGTTACCCATCAATCCAGTCTTCTTAATGACAATTTCTTTGAAGTATCTGCTTGGAGTGACAAAACTGTCAACATAAATCGATTCAGCAGCGATCATGCTCCAGGCTTTGCTTCGGTAAGGTTCAGTCATATCATCAATCCAGTCATCTTCATTCAGCAGTGAGCAAACGATTTTTACATCCATCCTCTTTTTCAGTTGCCGTGCCAATCCCAGTATCAGGGCATTTGAAAGGTGTATCACATCAGGTTTCCCATCTTTGATCAGGTAGCTGACAAGCCTGTCCATTTCATTCTTACGGAATGCATTGTCGCCTTCAATCATATTAAGTGTCAGGTCCTCAAGTCCTTCCGTTCTTGTGGTCCCTGCCATGCCAGATGCCAGTTTTAAGAATGGTCTGGAGTCAAAGAATTTCTCAAGAAAAGCAGGCATGTTCCTGAATATTTTCACTTTTTCCCTCAGGTATAATGAGATTGCTCCAAAAAAAACTTCCTTATCAAATTCGTTTTCATCGGATATTTCCCTGTCAGGCGGCAGATATAAAGGAACAGCCTGAACGGTCGTGCCTGGCACTTTCCGTATAGCTCTGAAGTAGAGCATATCGCGGTAACAGTTGGCACAATAAAATGATCCTCCGGATCCGGTTATGAGATATACGATCTTCATATATAGTTTATTTATTACCGAATGCCAGCAATCTTCCGTCCTCTGTAAGGAAATAGAACCTGTCCTGCGTAACGGCAGGAGAGCTGCTTACCGGGGCTCCTGCATTGAAGCTCCATATCTTCTTACCGTTTGCTATTCCAACTATATATACATATCCGTCCGTGCTTCCAAACAGAACCTTAGTCGTCGAAACAACGGCTGAACCCGTTATACTGCCGTTTGTTCTGTATTTCCAGACCAACCTGCCATCTGTTGCATTATAACAATACACGTACTTGTCCTCATTCCCTATAACCACGGAATTACCTGTGACTGCAGGTATCCCAAGTATTGTTCCTGATGTTTCACCAGGTTCTATATACCAGGCAATTTTCCGTTCAGCCATATCAAGACAGTAAAAAGTCCCGTCATAATCTCCGAAATATGCTTTTTCGTTAACCACGGCAGGAGAGGCGGCAATATAGACGCCGATATCAAACGTATCCCTTTCTGCTCCGGTCCTTGGATCTGCAACCCTGATTATTCCGTCACATCCGCCAAAGATTATTTTATTATTAGAGACTGCAGGAGTGCCATTTACATAATTTAATGTTTCAAGCTTCCATAGCAGCTTGCCTGATGCAGGATCAACACAATGCACATAATAGTCATAACTCCCGAAGATAATTCCCGCCTGCTTGCCTGATATCCATATGTTTCCTGAACCTACTATCTGGTTTTCGGTAGAATATGACCATACCAGCTTTCCTGTTAATTTATTAACAGCACGGAATACCCCGTCAGATGAACCAGCATATACCTTATCACCGAAGACAAGGGGAGGAGCTTCTACAGGGCTCCCTGTTTCAAAACTCCATTTGATCCTCCCATCATAGCTTATTGCATAAAGAGTTCCTTTATCATTTCCAAAGTAGATAGTTCCGTCACTAAGCACAGGTGATGATTTGGTTCTTCCTCCTGTAGGAACGCTCCATAATAGTACGGGTTTATCCACTAATTCGTAACGGGTGCTTCCTGAAAGATCGCTTTTCCCTCGGAATACAGACCAGTTATTATCTGTGACCTGGGCATCAGATAGCCGCGTGCTCAACAGAACGACCATGATTATATATATGTATCTCCTTAACTGCATCTTATTTTATCTTTCCCAGAGCGCCTGTCGGACATATGTCAACACAAATATCGGTTTTGGTTCTTAGAATATTAACAAACTCCTCTGTTAAAGGTTCCGAGATTATGGAAATAAATCCCCTGTTTAAAAAGCAGAGTGCAGGTTCATCCCTGGTGTCTTCACAAACCCTTACACAGAGACCACATTTAATACACTTTGCATTCTCAAAAATCAGGCCGGTTTTATGATTTATCTTTTTTGCTATCGGTGCATTTATAATCTTACCTGCAGGATCTTTAACTGAAAACTCTTCAGCGGTTTTTCTAAGAAGGCAACTACCTGAAGCACGGCAATCACAATGCATGCAATTTTCTGCTTCATGCCCGGCAGCATTGATATCTGTGATATCCCTGAAACGTTCTCCGGTTTCTGTACATTCTTTTAACCATTCCTTAAATTCTTCAGTTTCAAGCTTGCCGATCTTCGAAGAGAACCTCTTCCTCAATGGATTAGAAATTTTTATTCCCTTCTGTTCCACGGATCCATTAATGCTTTGATCTTTAACTGATTCAGGCTGTTCATATTTATTAATACTTTGTGAAACAAACAATTGTATGTTCCGGATTGATATTGGCTGATCAACCTTTTTTCTCCTGCAAGTGTTCTCACAAAAACCCTTGCAATCTGTACACATAATTTCCGGAGTTGTTACTTCAGATGCTGACAACTCAAGAGCTTTTTCATAGTCTCCGGACATCAGCAGTCTGTTCATCAACGGGATATTGTATCCGGCAGGGCAGACTATCCTGCAGGGAGCTTCACATTCTGCCCTGTGTTCTGACAAAAGCAGTTCGATAGCTTTCTTCCTTATTGTCTTAACCTCGTCTCCAGATGCATCAATTTCCATCCCGTCCTGAACCAGTGCGGAACATGATGGTATAAAGCTGTTTGCCTTTAAGTTTTTTACAAGGCAAACCATGCATGATGAATAATGTTCTACTCCAACCTTATGGCAAAGTGTAGGAATATGTATACCTGCCTTTAAAGCCACATTCAGGATTGTCTGACCTTCATCAGCATCCAGGTCAATATTATCAATTTTTATCCTGATCATTTACATTAACTAAATCAACGGCATTATCGGGGCAAACAGCCCTGCAGTTATCGCATTTTGTACATAGTTGCTGGTCAATCTCATGCTTTTCATAGGGTTTGAATCCTATTGCTGAAACAGGACACTCCTGGAAACATTTTGTGCAGCCCGTGCATTTATCATTTATCACATATTTGATAAGGCCCCTGCATTTCTTTGCCGGACAGTAACCCCTGGTGTGAGCTTCATATTCTTCATGGAAGTATTTGAGTCCCGTCAGTACAGGGTTTGGAGCAGTTTTACCAAGTCCGCAGAGACTTCCATTCTGAACAAAGTGGCATAATTTCTCAAGTTCATCAATTTCATCCGTTGTTGCCTTTCCTTCACTCAATCTTGTCAGGATATCGAGCATTTGTTTTGTTCCTACCCTGCAAAAGGTGCACTTTCCGCACGATTGCTTATGAGTGAATGTCAGAAAATATTTCGCCATATCAACCATGCAGTCCGTATCATCAAGAACAACCATGCCGCCTGAGCCCATCATAGCGCCCATCTTTGTGAGTTGCTCATAATCAATTGGTGTATCTGAAAGGCTGGCGGGTATGCATCCTCCCGACGGACCGCCGATCTGAACAGCCTTGAATGATCTTCCTTCACCAACTCCATCACCAATATTTTCAACAATCTCCCTGATTGTGATTCCCATAGGTACTTCTATCAGGCCGCCTTTTGATATTTTCCCAGCCAGTGCAAATACCTTGGTGCCTTTGCTTTTTTCCGTTCCGATTGAACTGAAGGCTTCACTTCCATTATTGATTATCCAGGGAACCAGTGAAAGAGTTTCTACATTATTCACCAGTGTCGGACTGTTCCTGAATCCTTTGACAGCAGGATAGGGAGGCCTCAGATGCGGAGAACCGCGTTTACCTTCAAGCGAGGCTATCAATGCAGTCTCTTCGCCGCAGACAAAAGCGCCGGCGCCTTCAAATATCTTAATATCGAATGAAAAACCTGATCCAAAAATATTTTTTCCAAGGATTCCTTTTTCATAGCATTGCTGAAGCGCATTCCTGACTCTTGAGACTGCAAGCGGATATTCAGCTCTTATATAGAAAATGCCTTCAGTAGCTCCTGTAGCAAAGCCTGCAATGAGCATCCCTTCAATGATCCTGTATGGGAATGACTCTAGCAGCATTCTGTCCATGAATGCTCCCGGATCACCTTCATCTCCATTGCATACAACATATTTGGGAACACCTGAAGTACCCGAAAAGATCTTCCATTTTCGTCCTGTAATAAAGCCGGCGCCTCCGCGTCCTCTTAATCCGCTGTTTGTGATTGTATCAATTATGTTGGAAGGTTCAAGCTGGTGAATAGATTTCCTTAATGCTTCAAAACCTCCCAGTATTATATATTCTTCATAAGAATCAGGCGTCATGATGCCACTGTTGATAGTAGACAGACGAATCTGCAGATTCAGAAAATTATTCAGGTATTTTTCCCTGAGATCGCCTGGCATGTTCACTGGACTGACAAGCTTTTCATCTGACAAAAATGTGTCCGCAAGATCATTGATCCTGTACTTCAGCTTTTTATTCAATGATACGGGTGTTATATGCTTCAGTACTATTTCCTCTACCTGATCCTTCTTTACCTTAGTATATCGCGAATGAACTTTATCCTTTGTAACGATCTCAAGAAGAGGTGTCTGGTTGCAGACACCCACACAACCCACAGGTTTGATCCTGATATTAAGATCATATTCTTCTTTCACTTCAATTAGCCGCGAAAGGATCTCCCTGCTTCCTCCGGCAACACAGCATGAACCGAGCCCGATCCTTACTTCGGCTTCAATGTCATTATCTTTATCATCTTGCCTGATGCTGACATCTCTGCTGTGTGAGGTAAGAAAATTCCTTATTATCTCTCCTGCCTGTGTAGGTCTGACATGTCCATAAGTTTTTCCATCTATCTGAACCACAGGGGCTAATGTACAACATCCAAGGCAGGCAACCTCTTCAATTGAAAAAAGGTTATCCGGTGAAATGTTATGAGTATCGTCAATCTTGAGTTCCCTTTGAAATGCTTCTGATATAAGCTGTGATCCTTTTACATGGCACGCAGTGCCGGCACATATTTTAATAGTATGTTTACCAACCGGCAAATGCCGGAACTGTGAATAAAAAGTAGATACACCTGATAATTGACCAGGTGTTATATCGCTCACTTTACAGATATGTTTAAGAGCTTCTGATGGCAGATAATTTAGCCTCTTCTGAACTTCCTGCAGGATAAGAATCACTTTATCCTTCTCCCGTCCTGTTTTTTCAATTACTTCATCAACAACCGAGGTAATCACATTCACATTGACCGGCTGACAGTTACAGGCTGCAGTTTCAATATTTTTTTCTTTCCTGCTCAATTCTGTGAAATGCAATAAAGATTATTCTTTCCTCTTATATAAATGCTCTTATCCGAGAATGCCGGAGTACAATCGGCAGGCTCTCCAAGTGGCGAAACAGCCAGCAGTTCAAATGTTCTGCCTGCTTTCACTATATGCATTGTTCCGGCACGGTCAAGAAGATATATCTTTTCGTCCGCTATCACCGGGGAGGCATAAAACTGCTCCATGAAATAGTGTGTCCAGAGTGTATCTCCCTTTTGTGAATTATAGCATGCAACATCACCATAGCCAGTGGCAATGATAAGTATCTCATTATTGGCCACAGGGCTCGATACATCGGAAGTGTATGTATTGTCCTCCCACACTATAGAGGCGCCGTTTCCGGGTTTTATTGCAGCCAGCTTTTGATAATCCGTCACTGCAAAGACCATAGATCCGTTTGCAGCAAGAGACGGAGCAACATCTCCGGTCAGGCAGTCAACTGACCATAGTTCTTTTCCGTCGACAGGATCAAAAGCAGTAACAGCAGGATTTCCGTTTATCACTACCTGCGGCTTCCCGCCAAATGTGCCAATAATAGGAGATGACCATACAGGACGTCCTCTTCGTGGAGTCTCCCATATCATTTTCCCTGTGCTTATGTCAAAGCCCATCATTGAGAGCCTCTGATCGGAATCATGCTGAACTATGAGAGTGTTCTCATAAATAATAAGTGAACAGGAATATCCGTACACGTTATTCAGTGAACCTACATTCAGAACCCACTTTTTGTTTCCGTCATGATCGAGACAGATAAGGTTGCCATTGGCAAATATTGCACAGACAGCATTGCCGTTGACAGCAGCAGATGATACTGATAGTCCTGCTTCTGCATCCATTTCAGGCACGACAGAGGGTTCTCCGGGGATGCCAGAAGCAGAAGCTGTCCAAAGAAGATTCCCGGTATTCTTGTCATAACAATACACATCACCCTGTGCACCTTCTGCTCCTGTAACGAACAGCTTATCGCCCCATATCACAGGTGAGCTTTTACCATACTTTGGTACCTGAACTTTCCATTTAATATTTATTCCTGCTTCTCCATTCCACTTAGTGGGATAACCTGAACCTCCTGCTATGGCTCTGCTATCCTGACCTCTGAAGAAAGGATAATTAACGGAATCTGGCTTAAATTCATTCATCAGAATAATGCTCTCACTCTTACTATCTGAGGATCTGGCTTTCTTGCTTTCATCTGTCTTTATTTTCTCTTTACTTCCAACCTGCCTGTCTGCCATTAGGTCAGGAAGGTTGCTTCTGAGAATAAAGGAGGAGATTATTGCACTAATTGTTATTATTGATGCTGTTATCAGCAGGTACTTCCTGCGCCTGTTCTTACTGGCTGTCTGGTCCGGTTTCGTTCCTGGAACAGCAGGGATAACCTTTTCATTTCCTGCTATTAGCCGCTGGCAGAGTATAAAGACAATCGCGCCGGCAATAAGAAGGTACGATCCTGTTTCCACCTGGCGTCTTGAAGCAAAATATGCCTTCCTCGCCATGAGATCCATTGCCCGAACCTGTTCGGCCTTATTGGCATTCTCCGGATCTTTATCATACTGATCCTTAATAGTGACAAGCGCTGGATTATCGAGAGGATTGATAGTCTTTAGCTGCACCAGGCTGAATATCATTGTCAGAGCCACTATTATGGCAAAGACTCCTGCCACCTGGCTGATGCCCTTCAGAATTTCTGTTTCTTTGTCTGTCAGCTTTATCATTTAACTTGATTTTTTACTTCAACAGGGCAGTACTTAAAACATCTTCCGCAACTGTAGCACTTGCCACGATGCGGTACATATTCTGTTCGTGTTCTTTTTATTGTCAGCGACAGCAAGCTGATCCCCAGAGATAATCCAAGGAAAACACCTGCCCATGGAGAAGCTTTCCTGAACCTTGAGATTATCTTCATTTCATTTGCGAACAGCTCTTCTTCAGTCTGTCCGGCTTCTTTATATGCGACAGCAGCTTTTGATACAGCCTCAATCCCCGTTTCCTTTTCAATTCTTATTTCCTGCGCAAGGCGGACATCCCTGTGTACTTTGGCAAGACCCGGAGCCATATTATAAAGGAGAAAGCCTCCGGCAATAGCAAAAACCGGTATAAGAAGAAAATATGAAATAAACCTTCTTCTTGATCTTACAGGATCTTCTATTTCCTGGTTTGTATTTGATGGCAAAATTGCATTGTAAGTGCACGCTTCTTCCTCGCACAACCTGCAATTTGTGCATTCGGCAGGAGTGATCGTCAGATGCTTCCATGAAAACCTGGAAAAAAGGTTCTGGAGAACACCATAAGGACAAAGGTATCTGCAATAGGGACGGTTTATGAAGATCCCTGCAATTAGAAGCAACACACCGAATACTATCATTGTATATGATGCATCCAGTCGAAATATTCCGACAAAAGGATCGTACCTGCAAATTATGAATTCGCTCTGCATTGCAGCAAAGAGCACAGAAAATGCAAGGTATAGAAATGGAATAGCTGCCATTATTGATTCAACTGTCTTTGGCAATTTCACGGTCTTAAATCCTGTAAGCTCCTGTATGGCTCCAAACGGGCAGACTCCGGCACAAAAGACCCTTCCGAAGAAAATAGCAAATATCAGAGGTATAAGGAAGAACAGCAGTGCGGTGAGGGGAATTGTATATCCATCGTTAAAGAGTGCAAGAGCGACATTCTGAATTGATCCTACAGAACAAATACACCCTTCCCGGTAAAATCCGAAATAGGCAAGAGAGAAAACTGACATCCAGATCAATCCCTGCCGTGATCGCTTTTTAAGTGCAAGCCAGGTTGTTACAGAGAGTGCGGCAATCAAAACGGCTACATCTATATACTCCCATGTCTGTGATCTCTGCAGAGGTTGCTGGTGCTCCGGGTAAACATAACCAGATTCAAATTCGGGACGAGGAAACCTGTCCTGGGCAAACAAAACAGCATGCCATAATAGCATTATAAATAAAAGGACGTATGGTATATACCGTTTATTCATCAATTATAGTTTTGCATTTTGAATTTTGAATTTTGAATTTTGAATTCATACTCTATCTTTTGGTATGTATTGATAATCTGCAGGTACTCTTGAGATTGCATGAGATGGACAGTTCCTTGCTATTGAACAATCATTGCAGTTAGCGCAAAGATCCTGTTTGATCTGCATATGCAATGAACCGTTACCGAAGTCGACACAACCCTTCACACATTTTGCACAACCATCGCAAAGATCTTCGTTTATCGTATATTCAAAATAGGGTTCTTCTACAAATTTTCTGGTTATTGCGCCAGTAGGACACATCTGGTTTTCTGCGCCGGTGCTGATTGTTTTAGCTCCCTGACGCAGGTAACCTCCGCAAAGGTCACAATAACCGCACAGAACAAAAGAATGAACACACTTTGATGCAGAAGGAGTGAGTACACAGTTTGTCTTACATTGTCCGCAGGTGGTGCATTTAAAAGGATCTATCTGCCAGACATATCCTGAAGCTGATGTTTTCTTCCCAAGTATAAAAGGAAGTGCAATAACAGGAACTGCAACCAGAATTTTCCCGGCTTTACTTACAAAATCCCTTCGCGACTGATATTTATTCTTTTCTTCTTTCATTTCTGATTGGTAAAAACTTGTTGCAATCCGTTTCTCCTTTACATATTCCATTTCCCGGACATTTATTGCAGCTACTACCTGAAACAGCACGGCTTCCCAGAGCCAGGGCAATCAAGCCCAGGATAGAAAACAGCAGAATTCTTATCAGCTTCTGCAGGAAATTGGTCCTTGTAATATTCATTATACCAACATTTTATAAATTAAATCAATTTAGCCCCCCTTTAGGGGGGTTGGGGGGTCACTTCCTAATAAATACATATAACTTTGAATCATCCGGATTCGCCGCATAGATCGTTTCCCCGTCAATCGATGCCACATCCAGAGGAACTGAAGCAATGAATTTATTCTCTGATGAAACATATTCAATGAATCCGCCTTCAGGTCCCAATATTTTTATCCTGTTTATTCCTTTCTCAGCGGTGACAAATCCTTGTGGTACTACGGTAAAATGGGCAGGATTGCAGCATCCGCAGAAAGCATCAGGAGCAGTTCCCGGTTCTCCAAAAGATGACAGGAATCTTCCATCAATTGTCCACTTTTCAATTCTGAAATTCCCGGTGTTTGCCAGAAACAGCGTATTATCAGCTGTTAGATAAACATCAAAATAGGGACTTGGAATAATGAATTTCTCGCCAGACTGACCTATCATCGAAATAACTTCACCATTTTTACTGAGGATGAAGACTCTCTTGTTTCCTGCATCTGCAAATGCCACATAAAGGTCATTTGCAGATATCGATGTTATAATGCTGTTGGCTTCATAAGGTCCCCATTCAGCAATCATCTTGCCATCAGAGCTTATAAGAAAAATCATTTCTTCAGATGCCGCAAATACAGTATCATTATTTACTGTAAGTGCTTTAATTTTTCCTGCCATACCGAGATTCCATACTTGAGTCAACTCCTTATTTATGCAGGTAACAAACGCATCACCACCGAGATATATATCACCATCAGCGGAAATAGTTACTGACTGAAGTCCTTCATTGGCAGCCGCTTCACGAGAGACAAACCATTGATCAGGTGACACTGATTCATTCAAATCCTGAGCCTGATCCTCAGAATCCCTCTCAGGCCTGGCAGTGTCATATATAATATACCCGATAAATGACAGGATGATCAGGAGAGAAAATATAGCCAGGAGTTTCTTATTCATAACTGACTTTCTTTACCGATATTTAATGCAATCAGGTTTCTGGCATCTCTCATTAAGAGATAATTTCCTGCAATAGCCATTGGTCCCCAGGCTTCAATGCCATCAATTATGCTGTACTTTGATATCAGCGTAGCACCAGAGGCTCCCAGCTTAAATACATACAGGTTGGCATCGTCATCAAGCAGGAACATTCTATCGCCGCTGATTATGTAGGGTCCAAGACCGCGGCCATACCTGTTCTCCTTGCCGCTTGTCCATACCGCTGTCCTTAGATCCGAGATATTATAGCATACAAGTTGCTTCTTGAGAGCTCCTGCGTTTTCAGGCATCACCGACCACATAAGATTACTGGTTATAACCGGAGTCTGCTGATCGCTTGATATTCCTTCCATCGCCTTATGTGTTTCAATAACTGAAGCGGAAAAATCTGATCCGTCATAGTTGATCCTTATCCTGCCGCCGCCTGAGCCGTAGCTTCCAAAAACAGCTATCTCATTATTATCCAGGAGAAGGGGAGAAGCGGCAGTTGTTGCAGGATTCCATTCAGTCGTTTTCCAGAGCAATCTGCCGGTGTCATCACCTTCGGCCGATACGCCACAAACTCCACCGACAGCATTATAGACATACATTCTCTTTCCAAAAATGACCATAGGCATTATTGAACTGTGCGACATTCTCAAACTATCGGGATTGGGAGTTCTCCATAATTCTCGTCCGGTGGCACAATCAATACCGATCATAAGTGCTTTCCCTCCAGGAGCCAGTACTGCAACATCATTATCTATAAGTGGGCATTGTCCGGTATAGAAATCCGGTGTTATTTTCCCTTTAGCATTGCCAGGTATCCCGAATTCTTTCTCCATATCGAGAGTCCATTTCAGATCACCTGTTATCGGGTCAAGACACATTACATGCGACCGTGGACCAATGGATACCAGGTATTTATCAGTTACGGCAGGTATAGTACGGGAATAGCCGTGATTCCGTTTAAGATCAACATAATACCAGCGTCTCCAAAGCTCAATACCAGATTTCAGCGAAAAACACCTGAGCATATCTGCTTTTCTTCTTTCATAATAATCTAAAATATAAACTCTTCCATTATGAACCGCAGGTCCGGCATAACCTTCTCCAAGAGTCACTTTCCAGACTACAGGTGGTCCGGCTGAATCCCACGATTCGGCAAGAGGAGTTTTATCACGGTTCTTGTTGTCAAAATATTCTCCTCTGAATCTTGGCCAGCTGCCCGGAACAAATTCATCAAAACGTTTAAGGGTATCGAAGAACTGTCCGATAATGACTGTATCAGGTCTTGGCTCTGTCTTTGGCCGGTTATCCATTCCCGGTATCCTCATTACAACATCTGCAGGGTAGTGATTACTGAATAACCACCATGAAAGAACAGCTGCAAAAAGCAAAACGGAAATTCCGATAATGATATTTTTTATTCTTCCCTGAGACACCTTAATATTATTATGAACTATTATTTCTCTTTGATATCGAATGCCATGAGAGCTTCGCCATGCCTGATATACATAACACCGTTCTTTATGACCGGGTGTGCCCAGTATGGTCCAGACCCAGCTTTTATCTTAAAATTGCTGATCAGATCAAATTTTTCAGGATCCGGTCTGAGCAATCCAACAAATCCGGATCTTTCATCGTAAATATAGAGAAGTCCGTCTGCCGAGATAATTGATCCCTTGTTCTTCCAGTGTTCTTCCCACATCGTTTTGCCCGTATTCCAATCAATGCAGCACCAGTTACCATCACCGTTGTTCAACCAGTTTGCACCATATATGTAACCGTTCACCAGCACTGCACCCCCGTGATGTACATCGAGAACAGTATCTGACCAGTCAACTGTTACATTATTTCCGTCTTCGGAAAGGCTCAGGAGAGCTGCTCCTGTATCATATCCGCCTGTCACATATATTTTCCCTTCATGATAAAGCGGAGTGACGCATTTAATAAAATCCAGTTCAGGCCAGCTGGAAATATATCCGGCATGAGAAACAGCATCAATGTGTTTTATTCTCCAAAGGATTGATCCGTCAGATGCATCCACCGCATAAATATATTTTAGCGAAACATTTATTATCATTTTTTTACCTGAATACTCAATTAATATTGGAGATACGTATCCCGGTTTCGAATCAAGGCTTTCTGATTTCCAGATCAGTTCACCTGTTGATTTATTCAGAGCAATTGTATTGGTTTCAGGTCCTCCGGGTGAAAAGTAAAGTTTTTGACCGTCAATTATTAGCGATTCAGCAATACCCCATTCTCCGTAAGTTCCTTTGTATATTTCGCTGGCTTTCAGACTCCAGATTATTTCACCTGAAGTGCCATTAATACATGCAATATCACCAAATCCGCTGGAGACGTATACGCTGTTACCCTCTACTGTAGGAGTACAGCGGCTTTCAGGATTTGACGGATTCCATGGTCGTCCGTATGGTCTTTGCCATTTAATTTTTCCTGATGCATCCAGAGCAACGAGCACATCGTTCTGCCCATCAAATCCTGTTGTATATATTGAATTATTGCCAAAAGACACTGATGAATATGCTTTAGGCAGTTCAGAATTGGACCAAATAAGTTCAGGTCCGGATTCGGGCCATACTTTAAGCAATCCTGTTTCTGCCGAGACGCCTGTTCTGTCCTCTTCCCTCCATTCACTTATCTGCTGACTTTCATCCTTTTGCTCCAGGAGAACACTGGAAGAGGCAGAGTCGGAACTTGTATTTTTAGAAACAGCTGGATCGGAACCTATAATATAAAAGACTACATAGCCAATTATACCAATTACGATTAAACCTAAAACTATCAGAAGAATTTTTTTCATCGGATGCAAGTTTTAATTTTTATTGAAGCACCAAATTTATCTCATTTTAATGAATAAACAGCCATGCCAGCCATATTGAGCCGCAATATAAAAAAACCATTCATATGTCAGTTTATTATATGCTCAATCTCATTTCGAGATTGCAAATTTTAATAGTTTTTAACAATAACTTTAATTACAGAGCTTTAAACCGAAAAATCAGAACTTTAAAGCGAAAAACATAATCGATTCTTTCGGCCGGGCTGTAAAATCAGTACATGTAGATTCTTATAAATGATTTCAATTAAATTGTTTTAAATTTATGGCAGTACAATTTAAAAACCTGCCATCTATGGAAGAAAAATATGATAACTTTAAAATTATCCTGTGGTTAATACTATTCCTGGTCTTCGGGATAATAATCATTACCTGCAAAAAACAGTCTCCCGAATATATCATGACTGTAAACGGCCCGGTTAAGCTTTCGGAAATTGGTCTGGCACTTACACATGAGCATATACTTGTTGATTTCATAGGGGCTGACAGTACTGGTTATTTTCGATGGAACAAGGACTCAGTGATCGCTAAAACATTACCTGTTGTGCTTAAAGCCAAAGATGCAGGTGTACAAACGATTATAGAATGCACACCTGAATATCTTGGGCGCGATCCGCTTATTTTAAAAGAGCTGTCACAAAAATCAGGTCTTAATTTTGTCACTAACACGGGTTATTACGGATACAATAATAAATTTCTCCCTGAGAGCTTCAATACCATGGATGCCCGGTCACTGGCTGACAAATGGATAAGTGAATTTGTAGATGGTATCGAGGGATCAGGAATTAAGCCAGGGCTGATTAAAATAGCCGTTAACCCGGCTGATACTTTATCAGAGGCTGATACAAAGATAATTGTGGCAGCAGCTCTGACTCATCTGGAAACAGGTCTTACAATTGCTTCTCATACAGGTCCGGAAAAGCCTGCCTTTGCACAAATAGCAATCCTTAAGGAAATGGGGGTTGATCCTTCAGCATTTATATGGGTACAT
>JAPLDX010000100.1 GCA_026391215.1 Bacteroidia bacterium | reverse complement strand
CTGTCAAACTATGGAGCCAGGATAACCTGGATTGAAGTTCCTGACAGGACCGGGGAAAAGGGAAATGTCACTCTCGGATTTGACACATTTGAAGAAATGGTGAAAGGTGATCCATTTTTTGGCTCTGTTGTCGGCCGTTATGCGAACAGGATAGCAAAAGGAAAATTCAGCCTCGATGGAACAGAATATTCACTGACGCTTAATAATGGGACCAATACCCTTCATGGAGGCCCGGGAGGATGGCCCAGCGTAATATGGAATGCAGAAGTGCAGGAAAAAGCAGATTATCCTGCAGTGAAATTCACTTATAACAGCCCCGATATGGAAGAAGGCTATCATGGAAATATGGATGTTGAAGTCATATATACCTGGAATGACAATAATGAAATCGTAATGGATTATAAATGTACCGCAGACAAAAAGACTGTCCTGAATATTACAAATCATGCCTATTTCAATCTTCACGGGGCCGGTACAATGGATATTCTGGATCATCAGCTTACGATCAATGCATCTTCATTCACACCGGTTGATTCTACCCTTATACCTACAGGTGAATTGCGCCCTGTTAAAGGCACTCCATTCGATTTCACAACCCCTCATGAAGTAGGAGAAAGGATCAACGAAGAATATGATCAGCTTAAGCTGGGAGGTGGCTATGACCATAATTATATTCTTGATAATAATCAGGAGGTCAACGCCTCATCAGGCTTATGCCTTGAAACACAGCACTTTCCTGACAGCCCCAATCAACCTGGCTTTCCATCAACTGTTCTGAACCCGGGTGAGACTTTCACATCCAGAACGATCTATAGATTTTCGGTTAAATAGATGAATATCTCCTGACAATGGCTTCAGAAAACAATCTCCTTCAGAAACGAGTAAATCTATTCGATGGAATTTCTATTGTAGCAGGAGCCATGATTGGCTCCGGCATCTTTATCGTAAGCGCTGATATTGCACGAAATGTAGGCTCTCCGGGATGGCTTATGATAGTCTGGCTTATAACCGGGATCATAACTATCATTGGTGCAATAAGCTATGGAGAGCTGGCTTCAATGATGCCTCACGTCGGAGGGCAGTATGTTTATCTGAAGGAAGCATACCACCCGCTTATCGGATTTCTTTTCGGCTGGACAACATTCCTGGTAGTCCAGTGTGGTTCGATAGCTGCAGTAGCTGTGGCTTTTGCGAAATTCTCAGGTGTCCTTTTCCCATGGATATCTGAAAAGAACATACTTGTTCATCTTGGTCCGCTGAATATTAACAGCACCATGGTGGTAGCCATCGCTTCGATAATATTTCTTACCTGGCTCAACACAAGGGGAATTGTCACGGGGAAAACAGTTCTGAATTTCTTTTCATCAACAAAAGTGATTGCTCTTCTGGGATTTATCCTGATAGGATTTCTCGTTACCAGGAGCATGGGATCATATGAGATCAATAAAGAAATATTTTGGAATGCAAGCCAGGTCACTCCTGATGGTCAGAATATTCCACTGGCAGGCTTTGCTCTTATAGCAGCTATAGGAACAGCTCTTGTGGGATCTCTGTTCGCATCAGATGCGTGGTACAATGTGACTTATATTGCGGGGGAAGTCATCAATCCTAAACGAAATGTCCCCCTGAGCCTCTTTTTCGGAACGCTGATAGTCTCAATCATTTATCTTCTGACAAATCTCATATATATTAAAGTACTGCCTCTGGCTGGTTCTCCTGACGGAGCAGATGTGTTAAGCCGTGGTATCCAGTACGCAACCGACGACAGGGTGGCAACATCAGCAATGTATGTAATACTTGGTGATTATGCCGCTATTATTATGGCAATATTTATCATGATAAGCACCTTCGGATGCAATCACGGACTCATACTTGCTGGTCCAAGGGTTTATTATGCCATGGCAAAAGATGGACTCTTTTTCAAAAAAGCAGGAGAGATAAATAAACACGGTGTACCGGGATTTGCTATTGCTGTTCAGGGAATATGGGCTGTATTGCTTTGCTTGTCAGGAACCTACAGCGATCTGCTCGATTATGTGATCTTTGCTGTCCTCATTTTCTTTACCCTTACTATCCTGGCTATTTTTGTCCTGAGAGTCAAACGACCGGATATTCCAAGGCCGTATAAAGCATTCGGATATCCTGTTGTCCCGGCAATTTATATCCTGACTACAGTAACCATTATGGTGATATTGCTGATTTACAAGCCAAACTATACTTTCCCGGGCTTGATTATTGTTGTCCTTGGAATACCTGTTTTTTATCTCTGGAGAAGATATTCAAGACGTTCACAACAGAGCCCGGATAATAATAATCAGTAACGGTTTAATAAGCCACTGTTTGATAAACCATGTTTCCGGAAAAATTCATAAAAAGAATTAAAGGCCAGGAATATGCTGATGCCGTTGAGCTTCTGAAAGCGCTTGAGGGGCCTTCACCGGTGAGTATCCGTACTAATCCATTTAAATGGGATAAGATGCCTGCGGGCTGTGAGTACGTTCCATGGAGCAAGTGCGGGTATTACCTTGGAAAACGCCCTTCGTTCACTCTTGATCCGCTTTTCCACGCCGGCTGTTATTATCCCCAGGAAGCTTCTGGTATGTTCATGGAGCAGGTTTTTAAGCAGACAGTCGGGGATATAAAAGAAATCAAGGTTCTTGACCTCTGCGGAGCTCCCGGAGGGAAGAGCACCCACCTGTCGTCAATGATCGGGAAGAATGGTTTCCTTGTGGCAAATGATGTTATAAGGGCAAGAGCCTTGATTCTCGCAGAAAACCTTACAAAGTGGGGTCTGTCGAATGCAATTGTTACTCAGAATGATCCGGCTGCTTTCAGCAGGCTTCAGGGTTTTTTTGACCTGATACTTGTTGATGCCCCCTGTTCGGGAGAGGGTATGTTCAGGGATCAGGTTGCAGTAACCGAATGGTCGGAAGATAACACGCTTCTTTGTTCCGACAGGCAGAAAAGAATACTGATTGATGTCTGGCCGGCACTGAAAGAAAACGGCATTCTCGTTTACAGCACCTGTACATTCAATCCGGATGAAAACGAAAAGAACATAAAATGGCTAGCTGAAAAACATGACGCAGAGTCAGTAAAACTAAATATATCAGATTATAGTGGTATTACAGAAATTGATCACCTGGGAATAAAAGGCTATGGATTTTATCCGGGGAAGATAAGGGGAGAAGGACTTTTTATTTCTGTAATAAAGAAAGCAGGAAACACCGGGTCGGGGGGACAGGGAAAAACTGATAGCAGCGAAAGGAAGATAAGCAGGGATGAAAGGAAAATTGCAGCTGACCTGACTGATTTTAAAGATGAGAGTCTTTTAAAGATTAACGATGAAATATCCTCAATCCCATGTAGTTATAATGACTATGCCCTGATCTCAAAGAACCTTAAGGTGATCAGACCCGGAACAAAAATATGCACGCTGAAAAGAAAGAATTATATTCCTTCGCACGAACTGGCTTTGTCAGTATATTTAAAAAATAGTGTATATTCTACACTTAATTTAAACCTGCAGCAGGCTTTGAATTATTTGAGGCGGGAGAACCTGTCGGTTTCGGGTGCTCAAACTGGCTGGATTATGGCAGCCTATCAAGGTGTAAATCTTGGTTTTCTGAATAATATAGGAAACAGGATGAATAATTATTACCCTGTTGAATGGAGGATCAGAATGAGAGCACCTGAAAGAAATGATGAGAATTCAATAAAATGGACCGGGAATTTCAGATATTCGTAAAACCTGCAGGATCCACATGCAACCTTCGCTGCAGCTATTGCTATTATCTCGGCAAAAGACATCTTTATCCGGAAACAATTTCGCCGCGGATGACTGAAGAAATTCTTGAAAAATACATTATTAGTCACATTGAGGCTTCCACAGATAAAGTAATTATGTTCTCATGGCACGGAGGGGAGCCGACACTGGCAGGAATAGATTTTTTCAAAGAAGCAGTCAGGCTTCAGAAGAAACATCTGCCCGCAGGTTATAAAATCATTAACGGGATCCAGACTAACGGGACTCTTCTAGATGATACATGGTGCAGCTTCCTCTCAGATGAGAATTTCATTGCCGGCATAAGCATTGACGGTCCTCAGGAATTTCATGACAGATATCGTCTCATTGCTGCAGGAGGATCAACTTTCAGTCAGGTTATGCGTGGTTATGAGCTTCTGAAAAAATATAGTATTACTTCTGAAATATTGTGTGTCCTGAATTCACATAACACAGGGCATCCGCTGACTGTTTATGATTTTTTCAAGCGGCTCGGGGCTGAATACATTACATTCCTCCCGCTGGTTGAACAGAGAACAGATGCAAGTTCAGGAGTAAGCGCTGCTTCAGTAGATCCGATTGATTATGGGAATTTCCTTATAAAGGTTTTTGATGAGTGGACGACAAAGGATATCGGCAAGATCAGTATCCAGATATTTGAAGAGGTTGCCCGGACAGCATTCTGGCAGGAACATACACTGTGCATATTTAAGGTCAGATGCGGAGGAGTTCCGGTAGTTGAGCATAATGGTGATTTCTATTCATGTGACCATTA
>JAPLDX010000129.1 GCA_026391215.1 Bacteroidia bacterium | reverse complement strand
TGTTACAGGAGAAAATGGCTATAAATCAGTTGCTTACGATAAAATTGGACCAGTTTTAGTCGAAGCCATCAAGGAACAGCAAAAGCATATTGAATCACAGGATGAAAAAATTGCCAGGCTGGAGAAAATGGTACAAGAGTTGATGGAAAAATAGGGAAGTTGTATCACATATCCTTTCAAAACACCCGTTGGTCAAAAAAACTTGACTATTCTCCCATTTTATTCTAACTTTAATATTTTATTCTTCATTTTCAACAATTTATTGTTAAACCACAGGCTCATCGATACCAGGCCTTTGTGCCTCTGCGCCGTTGAGCCGTAATGCCGTTTGTTCCATGAAAACAAAACTCCCCCTTACACTACTTTTATCTTTTTCATTTTATCTTTTATCTTCGCAAGTGCCCCAGGGCTTCAATTACCAGGCTATCGCCCGTGACGGGACATCAGGCAACCCGATCACTGATCCTATCAATGTAAAGATCGCCATCCTCTCGGATGATGATCCTGAGGCAATTATCAGGGAAGAGCAGTTCACTGGAGTAGATCCTGATGAGCACGGACTTTTCAGCCTTGTGGTCGGACAGGGATCCTGGGTGTCAGGACTGACGAACTTCAGCGACATCGACTGGACGGTAACTCCAAAGTATATTAAAACATTGATTTATTATGGAGGAGAATGGAAGGATATGGGTCCTGCACAGCTCTGGTCGGTTCCTTATGCGATGTATTCTCCAAGTACTAATCCATGGTCACTAAACGGATCAAGCCTGTACTTTTCAGGAGGAAATGTAGGTATCGGTACTGCAACTCCTGCATATAAACTGGAGGTTAATGGAGACATGTTAAGTTCAGGATCTGTAATTGCCAACTCCGGTACGCAAACTGGTTTGACAATTTTTAAAGCAAACAATTCAACTGATCAGAAATTCACAGAACTTTTATCATTGGGAAGCGAAGGTAATTTTATAGGGAGGTTCGTAAATGATGCATATACAGATGGACAGCACTGGCTTAACGTTGCACGCAATACGGGTACATTTACAGTCAGCAGTGTATCATTTCCCAATGGTAATATCGGCATTGGTACTGTGGATCCCGGAGCATACAAATTAAATGTCAATGGAGGTAGTGTGCTTATTAACGATGGAACGGGACTAAGTGGTACTTTAAAATTAGCCGGTCATAGTTATATTGGTTCGGCTGATTGGGGTGACTTGCGTTTAGCATCAGGTACGAACAGCGGTAACACATCGATAAGGTTTATTACAGAGAATACGGAAAGGGTTTTTATAACTGGAAATGGAAATGTTGGAATTGGTGTTTGGCCATCTCAGAAACTTGATGTAGAAGGTAATATAAAAGCAAACTATCTGATTCTTGATGCAACTGATGGAGTGAATGAAGGTGGTGAACTCTATTTAGCTGGAGCCGGTTCCAATCCGGGTATGGTTATTGATAACCTCTCCGGCAATATAAGAATGCACACTTTTGCCTCTGGTAAATATCTGCAGCTGATCGGTGGTACTCTCAGATCCGAGGGTATCGGAGGATATAACTACTTTGCCGGTAATGTTGGCATCGGAACAGAAACTCCATCAGGCAGGCTGGCAGTTGGAGTTCCATCTAATGACTGGCCTGACGAAACCCCTCTTTTTGAGGTAAAGAACAAATATGGTGTGGCTGTTCTGGCTGTGTATAATAATGGTGTAAAAATAAATATTGAACATGATCCTGACGGCATAAAAGGCCCTAAAGGTGGTTTTAATATTGGAGGCTACGATTATACCAAGGGTGGCACCTACACCCTCATGAACGTTACGCCAGACAGCATCCGCTTCAATATAAATAATGGGACTTCAAAAGGTCCAAAAGGAGGATTTGCCATTGGCGGATTCGGAGTTACAAAAGGTGATATAAATGAGGATTTCATGTACATAACTCCTCAATCATCTAATGGTGGAAACTACAATGCCAAGATGGGATTTGAAGCCGGCAAGAACTCAACAGGTCCGCATAATACTTATATGGGGGTAAAGGCTGGCAAGGGTGTGACCGGAAGTACTGCTGCATCCAATATCTTTATAGGAGAAGGTTCTGGCATGAATAATTCAGGTTCATACGTGTCGTATCTTTTACTTTTACCTGGTGGTGGTACGACAACTGCTTTTAATTCATGGGGCGGTGAGAATGTTGCTGTTGGCAATTATACAGGAGTCGGCCTTTATGGAACCTTCCTTAATCAGTCCTACGGACAACGAAATGTTTTAATTGGACATTACACTGGATTTAATCTGACAACTGGCTCAAAGAATGTAATTATTGGAAATAGTGCAGGACTTGACCTTGTATCAGGAAATGGAAATATTTTTCTTGGATACAATGCAGGGAGGGATGAATTGGGATCAAATAAACTATATATAGCCAATTCATATACATCAGCTCCTTTAATTTATGGTGATTTTGATCTTGATTATGCACAAATAAATGGTGACTTATATGTTGCCGTTGAAGCATACAAACCGGGTGGTGGTGAATGGGTTGCCAGTTCCGATATACGGCTTAAGAATGTCCTTGAACCTTTTAAAAAAGGTTTGACTGAAGTTCTCGGACTAAATCCTGTTTTTTATAATTACAAGGAAGGAAATAGCAGGAACCTTCCATCAACTAATGAATACATAGGATTTGTAGCTCAGGATGTTCAGCAATATATTCCTGAGGCTGTCAGCACAGGTAAAGACGGGTATCTAAACCTCGATATGCATGTGATAAATGTAGCTATGGTAAATGCAATTAAAGAACAGCAAAAACTTATTGAAGGCCAGCAAAAGCAAATTGACAGGCTCGAAGCCCTGGTGGAAAAGCTGATGGAACATAAATAAGGGTACGAAGGTTCGAAGGTACGATCGTTCAAAAGTTAACTGATTGAACACTCAAACGATCATACGATCATACGATCGAACGATCAAACGATCAAACGACTATATGGAACTATATTTTACAGAACGAAAAGATTGGCGCAAATGGTTAGAGAAGAACCATAAGTCTTCTGAGGAGGTTTGGCTCATATATTATAAGAGACCTTCCGGTAAACCTCGCATACAGTATAATGATGCAGTAGAAGAGGCTCTCTGCTTTGGATGGATTGACGGGAAGATCAAAAGAATAAATGAAGACTATTATATCCAGCGTTTCACTCCGCGCAGATCAGGCAGCCGGTGGTCAAAATATAATATCGACAGGGTTGAAAAACTTAAGAAGGCTGAGTTCATGAAGCCTGCCGGCCTTAAAGCATATATGGAAGCCCTCGAAAAACCGGAACTTGTCTATGATGACCGTCGTGACGGTAATCCATCTGAACCTGAGGATCTTATGAAAGAGCTGAAGAAGAATAAAATTGCTCTGAGGAATTTTCAAAATTTCACACAATCATCACGAAGAATGTTTATCGACTGGCTTAACAGCGCGAAAAGACCCGAAACCAGATCTAAAAGAATAAACAGGATAATAGAACTTTCGGAAAAGAATATAAAACCAGGAATGGGTGTAATATAGCCATGCAAGGATCAAACTATAGAACGAGAGTTGCCTTTTCAGTCATCAACTGTATCTGCTTTGACCAGCGGGTTCAGAAAATCGCAGGAACGGTGAGCAGTCTTGATTGTGATATTACTATCATAGGCAGACGTCTGGGTGAATGCTGCGAAAAAGATTCTGTCCCTTTCAGAACAAAAAGATTCAGGATGCTCTTCAAACGTGGATTATTCTTCTATTCCTCATTTAATATACGCCTTTTCTTTTACCTTCTCTTTCACAAGTTCGAACTTCTTGTAGCAAACGATCTTGATACCCTTCTGCCGAATTACCTTGTATCAAAACTGAAACATTTGCCACTGGTATATGATTCGCATGAGTATTTCACTGGCGTCCCGGAATTGAATAACAAACCAGTCAGAAAGTGGTTCTGGAAAACAATTGAACGATCAGTATTCCCTCACCTTAAATACGTAATGACTGTAAGCAACTCAGTTGCAGATCAATATGAAAAGGAATTTAGAATAAAACCTTCAGTCATCAGGAATTGCTCAAGGATATCGTCAGGTATTGCACCTTACTCACGTCAGGAACTGGGATTGCCAGCCAACCATCTTTTGCTGATTTTCCAGGGAGGCGGTATAAACATTGATAAGGGAGGGGAGGAGCTGATTGAAGCTTTAATCATGACAGAAAATGTTTCATTACTTATTGTTGGCTCAGGAGATGTAGTACAGGCTCTGAAAGAAAAGGCAGAAGAGCCAGGTCTTTTGGAAAGGATAAAATTCATTCCTAAAGTACCGTGGGAGGAGCTTATGAGATATACCAGGTCTGCTGATGCGGGGATGAGCCTGGAGAAGGATACAAACCTGAATTACAAGTTCAGCCTGCCAAATAAGCTGTTCGATTATATTTCAGCAGGCATTCCTGTCATAACCGGATCTCTACCTGAAATCAGGAAAGTAGTTGAGGAAAATGATTGTGGTATAATCATTCCTGATATAATGCCTCGGGAAATCAGCAGGGCAATAATAAAACTCCGGGATGATCCGGATCTTAGAAATAAGCTGAAAATGAATTCAATAAATGCATCCAAATCCCTCAACTGGGAAAACGAAAGCAAAAAGATAATTGATTTTTATAATAAAATTTCTATTTTCGGATGAAAAAATGCTGAAATAATAATATAAATATACCCCTATGAAAAGCAATCGCCGTGATTTTTTGAAAGCCGCATCATTTGCCGGAGCAGGAGCAATGACAGGTGGATTTTTATCCGGATGCACTCCAAAAGAGGTTGAATCAAACCTTGCAGCAATACTGGAATCAGTTAAGAGGGCTCATTCACAGAAATTTAATATGTCGGGTTATGCAGCCCCTGCTCTTCCTGTTGTACGAGTTGGCTTCATCGGACTGGGTGACAGGGGAAGCGGCGCTGTTGAACGCCTCTCATTTATTGAAGGTGTCGAAATAAAAGCTCTTGCCGACCTGCGTCCTGCAGCTGCAAACGCATCACAAAAATACCTGGCAACCATTGGAAGACCTGTAGCAAAAGAATTCTCAGGAGATAATGACATCTGGAAAAAACTGGCGGAGCTCCCGGACCTTGATCTTATCTATATCTGTACTCCCTGGGTTTGGCACACACAGATGGCAGTATACGCAATGGAGCAGGGCAAGCATGTAGTCTGCGAAGTGCCGATTTCAAGGACTGTTGACGAAGCATGGCAGCTTGTAGAGACATCGGAAAGAACAAAGAAACACTGTATGATGCTCGAAAACTGCTGCTATGATTTCTTTGAACTGCTTACACTCAATATGGCCCGCCAGGGAATGTTCGGCGACATTGTCCATGGAGAAGGCGCTTATATTCATAATCTTATGGGTTTAAACTTCAAGAAGCCTCTCGACGATAAGCAGTCAGACGGAGCATATACCGGAATGTGGCGTCTTAAGGAGAATGCTTCAAGGAACGGTAACCTCTACCCGACACACGGACTCGGTCCGATATGCCAGATCATGAATATCAACAGGGGCGACAGGTTGGAGTACCTAACGTCAATGTCTACTATAGATTTTACCATGGGCAAGCATGCGAATGAGCTTGCAAAAGGTGACCAGTTCTTTGCTGAGTTCGCAAACCGGAATTACAGGGGGAATATGAATACAAGCCTTGTACGTACCAATCTTGGCCGCACGATCATGATCCAGCATGATGTCTCATCGGTGCGTCCTTATTCAAGGCTTCATGTTGTAAGCGGCACCTCAGGTGCAGCCCTGAAATATCCTGAGGAGCGTATTGCCCTGGGACACAGTTGGCTAAATGAAGATGAGATGAAGGATGTTTGGGAAAAATTCACTCCTGTGATCATAAAAAGGATTGGTGAGATCGCTAAAGACGTAGGTGGTCATGGAGGCATGGACTTTATCATGGACTGGCGCATGATTGATTGCCTGAGGAACGGCCTGCCTCTTGATCAGGATGTATATGACGGAGCTCTCTGGAGTTCAATTGCACCTCTCAGTGAATGGTCGGTAGCAAACAGATCGCAATCGATTGATGTACCTGATTATACAGGCGGGGCATGGAAAACCAACAAGCCTCACGGCATCAACATGGAAACTGGAGGAACAACGAGAGTACTTGAGCTTAAGAAAGTTGAAGAGGAGATGCAGCTATAGTTTCAAACCCACAACGAGCACATCATCAGTCTGTGAATTATCCCCTTTCCAGCTTTTAAATTCCTTTTCCAGCTCGTCCCGTTGTGCCAGCATTAATAGCTGGTGGTTTTTGAGGAGCACCTCTTTCAGGTGAGGGTATTTGAATTTCTTTCTGTTCGGTCCGCCAAACTGATCGGCAAAGCCATCCGAGAACATATAGATGATATCCCCCGACAGGTACGGGATATCCAGGCTTGTAAAGCCTTTATCCGAAAAATCGAATATTCCTATCGGCATCCTGTCAGCCTGGTATTCCAGAAGTTCCCCGTTGCGGATAAGATAAAGGTTATTATACGCACCCGAATACTGAATTGTCTTTTGATTATTGTCGATGACGCACAGTGCGATGTCCATTCCGTCCTTGGCCTCCTCTCTTTCTCCTTTCTGGTGAAGGGCATGCTGGACCTCTTTTCTAAGTTCATTGAGTATTTGTCCTGATACGGTTATCTCCTTGTTATTGACTATTTCTTCAAGGAATGATATACCGAGCATGCTCATCAGAGAGCCAGGCACTCCATGTCCGGTGCAATCACCTGCCACAATGATCAGCTTTTCTTTTGCCTCTGAGAACCAGTAGAAGTCGCCGCTTACTATATCCCTCGGGAGATAAAGGATAAAGCTGTTTTCAGGCAAACTACTGATCTCATCTGGTTTAGGAAGCATAGCCCTCTGGATGCGGCTTGCATAATTGATGCTGGCAGTGATGTCTTTGTTCTTTTCTTCGATGATATCATAGGCAGATTTCAGTTCAACATGACGCAACCGGAATATCTCCTTTTCCTGTTCCGATTTCTCTATGGCATGTGCTACCTCTATGTTGCTGATTTTGCTCTGCACCTCGTTGCTCTGGAACACCTCTTTTGCTTTGAGGTATTGCTTGAAACTAAGCAGAGCTTTGTCAGGCTTTTTAAATAATTCATAATGAGCTGCCAGTGCAGCGTGTGCTTCTGAGATCAAAGCCATCGAATTAAGCTCCTGTGCCATCAGAAGGGATTGTTCAAGTCGTTTCTCAGCCTGAGCGGCATCTCCTGTCTGACTATAAACACGTCCGGCGCCCAGCAAGCATTGCATGTTGCAACGCTTATCTCCGCCTGACATTCCCTGTTCATAATAACCAAGCGATTCAGGAAACTTCTGCATATCCTCATAGGTGCTTGCGATGCCGAGAAGAGTCCAGGGAATGGCAGGCCCCTGATTGTTTTTCCTGCGGATCTCCAGGCTCCGGAAATAGTATTCCAGTGATTCGTCGTATTTTTTCATCTGCCGCAGTACCATTCCTATCCTGTTGAGAGAGGAAGCAGCAGCGTTCTCATCACCAATCTCTTCCCTGATTTTCAGTCCTTTGTTGAAGTATTCTAGCGATTTAGGGAAATTGCACAACCTGGAATAAATCAGCCCCAGCTGGTTACATGATTCTCCTTCTGATTCAGTGTCGCTGATCTCGACAGAAGCTTTATATGCTTCATGCCAAAGGTTCAATGTCTTTTCATAGTCACCGAAGCTTTCAAAAATGTTCCCTTTCAGCAGGAGCGCCCTTACATAGCCCTTTTCCTGTTTATTGTTTTCAAACCAGGGAAAGGCTTCAGTGAGATATTTTAAAGCGATATCGTTCTTTGACTGAAGGAAGCTGGCAGCAGCAATGTTGAGTTTTGAACAGGCAATCCCCTTTTGATATTGCGCTTTTTCAGCTTTCTTAAGACTCTTCAGCGCATCATCAGCCACCTGTGCAGAATCGCCAAATCTCGAATGCCATAGAGACTCATTGTTTGCATCAATGAGATTTATATCTGCTGCCATAATTCCTATCGTTCAGTCAATGAGATAATTATTGATTACACACAAACTTCTATACTATTCTTGTCCTCCACCAGATATAGGCTGAAATTGCAGTCATTAATGTGAGGATGATTGCCGAGCTGTCGATATGGAGTTTCTTTACCGGATCGGTTTGTTTTGATCCCTGGATATATAGCACAATTATCATGACAATCAAAATGAA
>JAPLDX010000024.1 GCA_026391215.1 Bacteroidia bacterium | reverse complement strand
TGGAGAGGCATGAAGGGTGGCATTGAGGCTGCAAAAATGGGA
Source organism: Bacteroidia bacterium (assembly GCA_026391215.1). Classification (GTDB taxonomy): domain Bacteria; phylum Bacteroidota; class Bacteroidia; order Bacteroidales; family VadinHA17; genus LD21. The sequence goes on along the minus strand of JAPLDX010000024.1, from coordinate 22,757 downwards.
CATGATGTTGTGATGACGCCGACTACATTTGCCTATCTCGATTACCAGCAGGGAGAACCAACAATAGAGCCTCCGATTTATGCAAGTCTTCGATTAAAGAAATGTTACAGTTTCAATCCTGTTCCGGATGGCGTTGATGCAAAACATATCCTTGGCGGACAGGGAAATCTCTGGACAGAGCAGATTTCTACTTTAAGACAGGCAGAATATATGGCATGGCCGAGGGGATGGGCGCTGTCTGAAGTGTTATGGTCTCCTGATAAAAAGAAAGAATGGACTGTTTTTGTACGGCGCGTCGAAATACAATTTGACCGTAGTGATGCTGCAGAAATCAACTATTCCAGGGCAATGTATGATCCTATAATTTCATCAAGAATAAAGGAGGGGAAGATTACTGTTACAATGGAAAGCGAAGCTCCCGGACTTGATATTTATTATACTGTTGATGATGCCATGCCTGATAAATATTCACCAAAATATACCGGGCTGTTTGACCTTCCGGAAGGAGGCCCTGTAACTCTGCGAGTTATCACATACAGAGATGGAAAACCAATCGGGCATCTGATCACACTAAATCCTGAAGACCTCAGAAGAAGGTAGCTTTAAAAACTCAGTTCTCTTTTATATTTCTCACTCTTTTAAAAGCTTGTAACATTTTTTTAGCGTAACTTGCTATTTGAAAGGGTGTAACTAAATTTCTGTATCATGAAGAAAAATGGTTTAATTCTCGCGTTTCTTGTCTTTTCATTAGCCGTCAGTGCTCAGTTCGAACAAAAAGCAAGCATAAATTTTTCTATTGGCACTTTCAAGACTTTAGGAGATAAAACAATAGATCCTGTTCCGAAACAGATGCCCTGGTATAAACCGGGTATTTCAGTAGAAGCAGGTGTTCAGTTCAATATTAGCAGTAAGTTTTCTCTTATTGCTGAAATCGGAGTCATGTATTCATCCAAATGGCACTGTGTAATCGATGACTATGACTGGTTGATGTACGAAGTCTGGAAGGATTCGGTAACGATGCTTTCTTCAGGTCTGAATGAAATGAGTCTGTTAAACCTCAGCCTGAGTGTCAAACCTAAATTATATCTTATTCCGCAGAACAAGTTCAGACCGTTTCTCTATGCCGGATTAAGCATAAACTACACAAAAGCACCTTTTAGGGATCGTTACTGGGAGGATTGTATCGATTTTGGACTGAATGACCCGGGTGATGACTCACCATGGCCATATCTGCAAAAGAATTTTGGATTTGGAATTAATCCGGGAATCGGAATTGAATATTCTCCAAATGATAAAGTTGCTTTCTGGTTCGCATCCGGATTCAACATTATTTTTATAAATGAAAATAATTTCCCGTATGATTCCCGTGAAAATAATGTTGACGGGAATCTTGGTGCTTTCCTCGCTGAAGCGGGATTAAGATTCAGCTTTCTCAAATCAAAAGATTTATAACATGTGGCGCAGATTGATTTTATTTTCTGTCTTATCCGGGATCTGGGTAACAGCCGCAGGCCAATTTGGCTTCAATGTCAAGAAGACTTTTGGCGAAGCAAACCATCAGATCTATTTTGCGTCATTTACTCCTGATGGAAATTATATAATAACGAGCGGATCAGATAATAATGTAATTATCTGGAATGCAGAAAAAGGGACAATATACAAGACTCTTACCGGATTGAAAAGCCGTCAGAACGCAGCGGTTTTTTCCCCTGATAAATCTGCCCTTGTATCTGCCGGCGAAGATAACATTATAACAGTATGGAATCCTGAGGCTGCAAGTATTGCAGGAAATTTAAAGGGTCATACGGGCCCGGTTAAAACTCTTGATATAAGTCCTGATGGCAGACTACTTGCATCAGGAGGCACTGATAAATCTGTATTTATATGGGATTTAAAGCAGAATACGCTGTTGTTCGAGTTGAAAGGACACAGAAAGGATGTCAATGTGGTCAGGTTCAGCCCGGATGGAAAAATTCTTGCTTCGGGAGGAGGCGATAATACTGTAATTCTCTGGAATACAACCAGCTGGAGTATTATTAAATCAAAGCAGATCCATAACGGATGGGTGCGTGATCTTGAATTTAATCCTGACGGCACAGTTATTGCCAGCTGCGGTTATGACGGAATGATTTATACCTCCTCGGTTCCTGACCTTAACATCATTAATTCTTTTAAAGGCCATAAAGAATGGGTTCAGACAATTGATTACAGCCCTGATGGTAAATATCTCCTGAGCGGAGGGCACGATCAGATGATAATTCTGTGGGACGCTGCCACCGGCAAGATCCTGTCACAATCAGCCAAACAGGGACAGATTGTTCTAACGACTGAATTTTCCCCGCTGCATCCGGATTTTATTTCTGCTTCGCTTCATTCTGAAAAACTTGACACCTGGGTTCTGTCCGGTGTTGATGAAACACAGTGGATTGCCACTACAGAAAAAACAACAATAACAACAACTTCTGATAATCAGCCAATTATTAAACCACAAAAAGACGGAGTTCTGAGGAACAATGCCATGATGGAAATCTTTTCCCCTGTCGCAACACGCGGAAGGGTTACTCATGACAAAAGTTCCATTCTTATTGTTGGCCGCGTTTCAGATCCGGTAGGAATAAATACTTTCCTTATTGATAAGAATCTCATAAAACTATCGGAAGGCGGAATTTTTCAGTTCAATCATGATCTTGTAAAAGGAGAGAACATAATAGCCCTTGTGGCAATCAATAATAAAGGAATTATGAATGAGCAGAAGCTTATTATTGATTGCACAGCAGACAATGCAAATGTGCCTGGTGTAAATGTTCCTGAAATAGCAAAAGGTAAATATTATGCACTCCTGATAGGAATAAATGAATATCAGAGTGATGAAATTTCGGATCTTGATAATCCTGTAAAAGATGCTGAAAGTCTTTTTAATGTCCTTCTGTCAAAATATACCTTTGAAAAAGATCATGTTATCTTTCTCAAGAATCCTACACGGGGAGAGATAATTATGGCATTTGATAATTTCAAAAAAAAGCTTACCCCCAACGATAATCTGCTTATTTTCTATGCAGGCCATGGAAACTGGGATGAAAAGGGTAAAGTGGGTTACTGGCTGCCTTCTGATGCTTTGAAAAGTAATTCTGTTAACTGGTACAGCAACAGCTCCTTAAGGGATGATATAGGAAGTATTCAGACAAAACATACAATCCTTATAGCTGACGCATGCTTCAGTGGTGCCATTTTCAAATCAAGAGCTGCTTTCACCGATACACCAAGGGGAATTGAGAAGCTCTATGAACTCTCAAGCAGGAAAGCTATAACAAGCGGCATTTTGCAGGAAGTGCCTGATGAAAGTATGTTTATAAAATATCTCGTGGAGAGGCTTGATGAAAACGAGGAAAGGTTCCTCCCCTCTGAGATTCTGTTCAGCAGTTTCAAGCAGGCTGTAATGAACAACAGTCCCAATGTGCCTCAATATGGTGTTATCCAAAATGTTGGAGATGAGGGTGGGGATTTTATTTTCATCCGGAAATAATAAAAGGTGCGGCCCCCGAACCGCACCTTTACTTAGTCTGACTTTATTAATATGCTGAGAGCTAATAACTTTATTTTGGCGTATCGGTTTTGGTCAATAAAAAATTTACCGGAGCCATATACCATACGTTGACTGCTTTGCCTCCCTGCATTCCTGGTTCGAATTTTGGCATAATGCTTATTACCCTTACTGCTTCGGCATCAAGAAGGGGGTGAACTCCTTTTATTACTGAAATACCCTCAGTATAACCTTCTGTATTAACAATGAACCTTACAATAACTCTCCCTTCAATTTTTTGAGCTTTAGCTTCCTCCGGATATTTTGTGTTGTTTTCAATGAAGTATAATAGTGCTACATCACCACCCGGATACATTGGCATCTGTTCAACCACAACAAATGGCTCATCCCTGCTAATCCTATCAGGCAGTTTGAATTCCAGAGTGACGCTTGAGTTAAATGGAGAATCTACTTCAGGATTCTGTGGCGGATCCCATTTAGGAGCAGAATAGATCACCCTTTTAATTTCCTCAACTAGCAACGGATCTCCCAGTGTTGATTTGATATCACTCATAGAGCCATCCAGTTCAACGGTGAAATTTACAGTGACCCAACCTTCAATATTTCTGGTTTTTGCAGCCTCCGGATATTTTGTCTGGGTGCAAATCCAGTCTGAAAAACCGGTGAATCGTTTACCTTGGAATGTCGGATAATCTGCAGGCGCCAGCCTGGGCAAAGGAACTTTCTGACCCATTTCAATTGCTTTCTTCCTGGTGGTTATTTCCCGGACTCCATTAATTCCTTTATCTCCATATTTATCTATTGCTTCTTTTCCGAATAATGATTTAACCGGACCCAGGTTATAACCAAGTTCCTTCATAACTTCAAAATAGGAGTTCTCTGAAATTACGCCGTCAATTACAACCAGTTCCTGTGGAGGTGTAGGTATTCCGGGAGTATTGGTACTTGTTTCCAGGGGTGCCTTATATTCAGGGTCCACTTCCATAGTAACTTTCATTTCGGATGCAAAATCTGGTTTAAGGGTCAATGGTTTGTACCCTCTGCGATAAAACATTAGTGATGCTTCATCCTGTACATCGGTTATGGTAAATTGTCCATTCGCACCGGTCTCTGTCCCGCGGGCATTTCCGGAAGTACCTGAACTCATAATAACAACTCCGGCAAGAGGCTTTCCCTCCTTGTTAAGCACAATTCCTTTAACTTCTTTCTGGATGATCGGTTGTGTTTCATAAATTGTCAAAGGATTAATAGCACTTTCTGACGAAGGAATGTAACTGTATTCCGGTGTTGCAAAAGCATAAAGAATAATTGCAATTACCGGCAGTACTAACAATACCTTCAGTTTCCTGTAAGGCGATGTGATTATTTTTTTCATCATGTCAAATCGTTTTTTGTTAAGTGAATAGTTGAATGAGTTGGACAGGCTGATCACCGGAGTGCTGAATAGCTGGTTTACAAGGGTCGCCTTGTAATTTGCCGGATTGGAAGTGCGCTGCAGCGCCATCCTGTCCGCCAGGTATTCATTGTTCAGCCTGATAAAACCTGTATAAATCCATACAAAAGGATTTATCCACTGGAACATACGAAGCATCTCCGCAAGCAGGAGGTCCAGCCAGTGTTTCTGGTTCACATGAACGAGCTCATGGTTCATTATCTCTTCAACTTCTGCCTCATCCACTGAAGGATTGATAAAAACATAATTAAAAAATGAGAATGAGGCGGGAAATCCTGAAATCCTGACCAGTTTTGCAGAGTCCCTGTTATTTATTTTTGCCTTTCCTATTGCTTTACGAAGTAATATAATGTGGCGAATGATCCTGTATCCAAGGAACAAAACACCTGAAAGATAGAGAAGAAGTAAAATCATCCGGTAATCGAATGATTTTGTTGTAATTGGTCCGGCCGCCTTAACTGAGGCAGAAATTTCTGTCTGATCTAAATTGATATTGCTTACTGCGGGTGCAGGCACATCTACCAGGTAATGAACTGATATAACCGGAAGAATCAAAGAGACAAGTATTCCGAAAATCAGATATACTCTCTTAAGCTGGAAGAATCGCTCATTCCGTAAAAACAGAAGATAGATCACTGCAAATCCTGTCAGCCAAACAATTGATTTTAAAAGGTAAGTTGTAAAAGCTTCCATTATTTTCTCTTTTTGTTTCTTTTTAATTCCTTTCTGGTTTCATCAAGGAGCCTGTCAAGCTCTTTTACCGACAGATCTTTTTCCCTTGCAAAGAATGATGTTAAGGCGGGAAACGAATTGTCAAAATAACTCTCCATAAGCCCGAAAAGCTGCTTTTTTGAGTATTCGTTCTTCGAAACAAGCGGGAAATAGCTGTGAACATTGCTGTAAGCCTTGTGTCCTATAAAACCTTTCTTTTCAAGAACTCTTACTACAGTGGATACAGTATTTCTTGCGGGTTTTGGATCCTGAAACTGATCCCGGATATCTTTGACTAGTCCCTCCTCCATCTCCCACAAAATCTGCATAACCTGTTCTTCTGCCTTAGTTAATTGCATAATTATCAATATTAAGTTATCGGCTTGTGGTGTGCGGTGCGCGGCATGTGGCCATAATCATTATATAAGCCGTTTGCCGTGAGCCGTTTTATTATCAATCCTTCATTACAAAGCTATGACTATTTTTATAGTCATGCAAATATTTTTAAAGAAAAATGACTATTTATTTAGTCGTTTTTTGTAACTACCTGATTCAGGAATTGTTATACCAGCGGTTTTTGTGTAGAATTATTAAAAAAATTATTACATTTGCTGATTACCGGGACGTTAGCTCAGCTGGTTCAGTCCGCCAGCCGGCGGATGACAGGCAAAAAACGTCCTCATAATTATGGGTTGTTAGCTCAGTTGGTTTAGAGCATTACCTTGACAGGGTAGGGGTCACTGGTTCGAATCCAGTACAACCCACAATAGTCTCGCTAAATATTAAAAAAATGTATTTTGTTTATGTATTATATTCTTCAGATTATGATAAGATTTATATTGGGTATTCAGCAAATCCGGAGGCTCGGCTAAAAGCTCATAATGATAATCGGAACAAAGGATGGACAGCAAAATATAAGCCCTGGATTATAAAATACTCTGAAACTTTATATACAAAAAGAGAAGCTTTGCTTCGTGAAAAACAGTTAAAATCATTCAGGGGGCGAGAATTTATTCGTTCCCTGTTGGCTTAAAAAATAAGCTGCTTCGGTCCGCCAGCCGGCGGATGACAGGCAAGAGGTCACTGGTTCGATCCCAGTACGCCCCACCTTCGCCCTCCGAAGTCCCTCCCGAGTACTCGGGATCTGGACGACTGCGGGCTTTATTTTTATGAGAAGTCAAATCCGGATATATATGCCGGGGCATCATAAAAACGTTCCTTTTCCTCGTCTGTAAGGTTGACGAATTTAGTATAGACAAGTCCCGGTTTTGCGTTAAGCATCCTGTTAAGGGCACCCATTTTGACTTCTGTCCTTATTTTATCATATAGCTCGCTACGGTCATCAAGCCATGTCAGTCCGGTATGAAATCCTTCAGTAGCACAGGCTGACTCAAAAAGGCTACCCAATACTGATTCCCGTCCCTTTTTACAATAGATTGCATCAAAAACAAGATATCTGAATTCACCCGGCTTAAATAATCTTTTATAATATGGTGTAACAGGTAGCACTTTCATCATAACCCATCCCCATATACCCGGAACATCATAAACCTTATAAGTAGTGGGAATAGCGCAGGCGCCTGCAATGATTTCACCGTTTTCTTTCAGTACGTAATATCTGTTTTCAAAAAAAGCATAATCAGCTGCAAAGAAAGAATAGTCTTTGTAAAAATCGTTAAGGAGGTCGGTCATCTTTGCCTTTCCGGTATCTTCAATTTTAGAGACACGCTGATCAGCTTTTGGTGAGAAGCGGCTGAAAGCAACCGTCAGAAAGGATCTTATGTATTCATATCCGGCTTGATTAACAAGGTTTTTTGATCTTTCATTCATGCTTTCAATAAAGCCGTACATTATATGCTTATCTTCTTCAAAAACACCAGGAAGTTTCAGAATATGAGGCTTGCTGAAGATCTCCAGGGTCTTCTGCTTGAACGAATCATCCGGTTCCTGCTTTATCACTGCTTTCTCTCTCTTCCGCCAATTTATCTCTGACTGATATGTCGACTGCATGGCCAGGTACCTGATATATGTTGATGGATATCTGAGAGCTCCCTGTCCTGAAACCCGGAAGCATGCCCCTACCGTTCCGGTGATTTTGTTCTTTTTATAAAGCGAAACAAACCTGATCTGGTTGCCATAAGCCTCAATACGAGCAGGAATATTCTGAAGCTGGAATCTCATTCCACCCTCCGATCCCTGTACGGCATGGCTCAGGATATCCAGTATTCCCTCATTAGCGTGGTCAGATACCTTTACTTCAAGCCCTTGAAAATCCAGAATATTATTCTCAAACATCTTCTGTTCCCCTCTTTAGTTTGTTGTTTTTGTGTCAAGACTTCCAAAGACTCTCTGAAGGATTGGAGTAATCCTTGCAGAGACATCTTTTCTTATTCTCAGCTCTTCTGCTTCAACTTTTGAAAACATTCCTGCTAAGGCTTTGTTGGTAAGATAATCATTAAGGTCAGTGTTTACCGGTTTCAAATTTGCCAGTTTGCCGGCAATGGAATTGGCTACTGTGTTCCACTTTGTTGTAAGCGTTTCCCATGAGCTTTTTGTTGAAATATTACCAACAATCTTCTTTTCTGTAGATGCCTGTATTTTAGGCTTATATAGATTATATAAGTTGTTGTAAGTAGTATTTTTCAGATACGCCGTAGCTGCATTATCGGCGCCGTTGAGAATTCCGAAAGCATCCTGTATGGTCATTTGTGTGACACTGTTTACGAAAATAGGGGCAACTTCCTTTGCTGCATCTTCTGCTGCCCTGTTTATTCTTAGGATGACATCCTCCAGAAGCTGATCGCCTCCTGGAATCTTTGAAATATTATCAATGATTATTTTTGCCTCATCAGGAAGCAGTATTTTCATGGCTGCATCTCCATAATAACCGTTTTCCAGAGCCAGTTTTCCGGCAGCATTTTTCGCTCCAGTTGAGAGTGCTTCCTTCAGACCGCTGATAACTTCCGTTTCAGTTAAGGGCAGAGGACCACTGACAGATTGAAGAACATTCAGAAGTTCAGCACAACCTGAAAAGATAAACATCAGTGCGATTATAAAAATTGCTCTTGCTTTCATTATGTTATGTTTTGTTATTTTTAGAATATCAGTTGACAACAGGCAGCAGGGCTGTTGAGATCACCAGGTCTTCAGGATTTGTTATCTTAATGTTCTCCCGGTTCCCATCAACAAGATTGATCTTTACGCCCGTTCTTTCAAGAACTGTTGCATCATCGGTGAATTCGGGCAGGTATTCCTGAAGATATGCCTTTTTTATGATCTCTGCATTGAATACCTGCGGTGTCTGAACCTGTTTTACCTGCAACCTGTTAATGGTTTTACTTCCTTCGTCGCTTACTATTCTTAAAGTATCCGAGGGCGAAATTACCGGAATGGCATTGCCAAGTTTTTCTGCCGTTTCGAAACACCTTTTAATAGTATCAAGGGACACAAACGGCCTTACCCCGTCATGGATTGCTACCAGTCCGGGAGTTTCAACAAATTTTAATCCGTTCCTGACAGAAAAAAAACGGGCCTTCCCTCCTTTGACTAGTGTATGGGGTATGTCAAATGAATATTTCTTCTGCAGCTCGCCCCAGAATCTCAGTTGATTTTCCGGAAGAACAGTTATTATTTCAATACTATCATCAAATGCCTTGAATTTTTCGAGTGTATGCATCAATACAGGCTTCCCTGCAAGCTCAAGATACTGTTTAGGGATCTCCGCATGCATTCGCTTTCCCGTACCCCCTGCTACTATCACAGCATATAACTTCATCCAATTTTATTTTCAGATTTTATTCTTTCTCCCTCTTGCCCCCCTTCAGGGGGGTTGGGGGGTTATTCTTTCGCCCTTTAGCCCCCCTTCATGGGGATCGAGGGGTTATTCTTTCGTATAAAGGAATCTCTTAATGCTTCTCTTCGGTGTTTTTGCGAATTCTTCAGGATGCACCCTGAATTTGCTTACAGCCATGAATTCCGGGATCCGTTCGTTGACCGATTTTTTGGTTTCCTCCAGGATTTTTGAAAGCTGCTCTTCAGAGATATTATCCCTTTTCATCATTTCATAATCTGGATAGATCAGTCCGATAAGTTTATTATCTTCCATAATTACCAGAGACTCAACAATATAATCCATATTGTTAATTACAGCTTCAATCTCTTCCGGGAATATGTTTTTACCTGACGGGCCTAGTACCATTGTCTTGCTTCTTCCCTTTATGAAAATGTTTCCTTCTTTATCAATAATCCCCAGGTCGCCGGTATGCATCCATCCCTTTTCGTCTATTATATCCTTTGTGGCTTTTTCATTTTTGTAATACCCCATCATCACGTTTTCACCGCGAAGGATTATCTCACCTATTTCTTTCTGGGGATTGGAAGAATCTATCGTAACTTCCAATGTATCAATTGCACGGCCTGATGCTCCCAGCTTGGTGGTATCCCACGAGGCATAACTGATGAGCGGGCCGCATTCCGTCATACCATAACCTACAGTAAAATTGAATCCTATTTTCTTAAAGAACCGTTCAGCCTCAGAATTAAAAGCAGCGCCTCCGACAACGATCTCCTTGAATCTTCCTCCGAATGAATTTGTCAGTTTACCCTTAATTTTCTTGTGAAGAATTTTATTCAGCCCCGGTATTGCAAGCAGTATCTTCATAAGTGGCTTGTTTATCACCGGAAGCAGTTGTTTCTTAAAGATCTTTTCAATAACAAGGGGAACAGAAAGAATAAGTCTGGGTTTTATTTCCCCGAAAGCCGAGAGTATGATCTGGGGTGAAGGAGTCTTTGTCAGGATGGTAATATGACATCCGAATGTAAACGGGAACAAAAATTCGAAAGCACACCCGTATGTATGTGCCAGGGGCAGGAAAGAAACAAGGGGATCTCCGGGTTTAAGGGGCATATGAGTCTGGGCGAATCTAACATTTGCTGCAAGGCTGTTATGTGATATCATGACCCCTTTAGAAAACCCTGTGGTCCCTCCTGTATAGCTTATTACAGCAAGTTTATCGTTGGAGATATCAGAGAATTTAATGTCTTCGGGCTTAAGGTCCGGATATTTCTGCACGAATATTTTATCAACCGATGAATAGGCCTCCTGCAGTTTTGCGTTACCTGAGGTTATCATCTTGAAGGTATCAAGCGAAATAACCCCTGTTATTTCCGGCATTTTGGCACAATCCAGCAATTCAAAGATCTTGTCATCAACGATCAGAATCTGTGAATCTGAATGGTTAATGAGGTTTATGAGGTCTTCAGGCTTGAAATCAGGAAGAATTGGTACTATAACCGCTCCATAGGTCACTGTGGCAAGATAGACTGTACACCATTTCGCAGAGTTTCTTCCTACAAGAGCGATCTTGTCTCCTTCCTTTACTCCAATTTCCTTAAAGAAAATATGGAATTTCAGGATCTGTTCAGCAATCTCCTTATAGGTAAGACCCGGTTCCTTATAATTTGACAAAGCTTCTATTGACCAGTTTTGCCTGATACTTTGTTCTATATAGCCAACCAAACGTTCCTTGATCATAGGTTCCTGTTATTAGTTAATATTAACAAAATTACGATATGAAAAATAATTTTATATAAAGTACATCATCAGAATCAGGATAGTTGAAAGAATGTTTACTATGGTAAAGAAATAATTATATCCTTCGCGTTTCTTACTGAAATGAGCCAGTTTTCTTGCAAGAATACCTATTGTCGGAACAAAAAGAACTACCAGGAATGCAAAGAATTCAACACCAAAGAACACATCCTCAAGGCCATCTTTTACCAGGGCCGCCAGGTAAACAACTATAAGTAGAACCAGCAGATAGAACAAATAGCTGATCTTAAGCAGCAGGGTGGAGACTAAGCGTCTTTTGTGCAGCTGGTGCGGTTTCAGATATGCATAGGTAAGAGAAAAAACAATCACTATAAAGACGGCGCCAAGGATATAATTCAATATTTCGCTGAAGTTTGCCATCGGTTTTGTCATTAATAATTTCAGGATCATGATTCAATATTTGACCATACAAGTGAGCTAGCTCCAAGCACCGCAGCATTTTTTGTATTCAGTTTTGAAGGAAGGAGCTTGACTTTATTTTGATAGATGCTGAGAAGATACTCTTCCATATATTTTTTTGCCGGTTTGAAAATCAGATCTTTAGCCATTGCAAGTCCGCCAAAAAGGAATATCGCTTCAGGGCTGGTGTGTGAAATAACTTCAGCAAGCTTATATCCCAGTATCTTACCTGTCTTTTCAAAAGCCCTTATTGCCAGCTTATCTCCTTTTTTTGCAGCATTGAAGATCATTTCCGCGTTAATGGCATCAAAGCTGTATTTTCTGAATTCACTTGGCTGCCGGCTGTCTGCAAGTATTTTTATAAAAGTCCTCTTAAGTCCGGTTGCTGAAACATAAGTTTCTAGGCACCCTTTTTTACCGCATCCGCATTCGCGGTCAGAGGATTCCGGGCGGACAGGCGTATGACCTATTTCACCTGCAAAACCATCGTGCCCATACATCAGCTTCCCGTCAACGACAAAACCGCTGCCAAGGCCGGTGCCCAGGGTGATCACAACAAAATCTTTCATCTTTTTTGCACCGCCATAGATCATTTCCCCGACAGCTGCGGCATTCGCATCATTGGTGACAATAACCGGCAGTTTGGTGTGTGCATGAAAAATATCCGAAAGCGGTATCACCCCTTTCCATGGCAATGCTGCTGAGTATTCAATTGTCCCCTTGTTTATGTTTCCCATGGGGGCGCCTATACCGAATCCTTTTAATTCAAATCCCTGCTTAATCTCTTTCCCGGTAAGCATTATTTTTTCGTATAGCGCAGCAATATATCCTTCAGCCTTCTCATAATTACAAGTAGTCATCCTGCCTTCTGCAACAATATTGCCCTCCCTGTCGACAAAACCAAAAACCGTATTTGTTCCGCCAATATCAATGCCGACCGCAAGATTTTTCTTTGCCATTTCTTTCAGACTAAACCTCTTATAAATGTAAATATACCACTAACAAATTAAATAAAGTGAATTTCAGGATTTTTCAGTTACTGCCCCGGCACATATTCGTTGCCAACCTTCCTTGCCCTTTGCGGCTTATCAATATTGATCCCGAGAGCAATTCCCGTTTCAATAAGAATATTCCAGCCGGCTGCCAGCTGAACGTACTCAGCATATTGCCCGCCATCAGGAATGTTGATAGTCGGGAACATGGTTTTGTTTGCCGAAACAGCGATGACATTTACACCCACACCTTTAACCAGACATTCCTGGAATTTATCCTGATCCACATCAAACGGATCAATCCAGATCAGGACCTGGCCCTTGTCCATCACCTCTTCTATTCCGTGAAGAGCAAAGGTTCCTTCGAGAAAAGCTGATTTTTTTCTTGTTATCTCATTGGTCTTAAGAGCAAGCTCTCCTGCAACTCCGTTATCCCTGCCTGCAAAATATATGAAATCGGCTTTTCGGATAAGATCAATTAGTTTTTCGTCAATTTTTGCAGTAAGAACTTTCTCTACTTGTTCTGAGAGACTCTTTAATCCTTTCATCTTCTCACCAGCCAGGTTTCTCATCAGGGAATCATAAAACAGAGCCTGCTCAACCACCGATTTAGTAGCAGCAACGGCGTTTTCCTTACCGCATGACAAGATATGCGTAGCGTCTGCAAATTCTTCAAGTTTTGTGGCTTTATTTGCAGTTAATCCAAAAATTGGATCATGTTTCTTCTTTTTCAGGTCAAGGACCAGCCGGATTACTTCCTTGGTCTGCCCGGAATTTGATGCTGCAAAGACAGCATAATCCTTAAGGTTGTATTCTCTTGCCTGGGTACATCCTTCTGTTATTACCGGCATTTTGAATCCCTGCTTAAGCGATGAATAAATCGCCCTTTTTGCAGGAAACATCCTGCTGCTGCCTTCGCCGGTCAGGAATAAGCCTTTCTTTGCTTTTATTGGCTTTACGAAACGTCTTGAAACATCTGGCTCAAAGGATTTGATTATCCCGGAGGTTTCTATCATCTCCCTTACAATAGCAAATTTGCTGTACTTTTCTTCTTTTAGGTTCATGGAAGTAATATTTAATTTAAAGGTATATTTTTTTCAATTTCTTATACGAATCTCAGTTGTCCGAAAAATGATGGCCTATGAAAATCCGGTTTTTCAGTGTTAACCGGATTCCAGGTAATGTAATGCGGAATTCTGAGTTTATCACCGCATTTGTAAAAGTTCGCATTGAAGGTTTTTCCTTTAAGGCTTTTGATATCATGATACAGGAAAACCTCAAAAGGTATTGCGATTGTTATTGTCCAGAAAAACTTACCCGGGATTTCAGCAACCGGCTTTTTGCCTGCAGAGGTCAGCCTTCTTATTCTCGAAATAAGTTCAGTAGTGAGTCTGGTCCTGTTATTTCTGTCAGTTCCTGCTCCCATAAGGCAGGTGCCAATTCCGTTAAACTCCAGGTTATAATAAATTCCATCATCTCCCGGTGATATAAAAAATTCAACACAGGAATCTTCGTATACCGCCTGGTTGGTTTCTGTTTTTTCTGCCCTGAAATACTTTTCAGTGACATAGTACTTAAGCAGAAGCTCATTTTCAGAATACCCGATTGAAAAAGCCACATCCGGCTTGTATGGAAAATTTCCCCAGTTGACTTCACCTGCAGGTATCCTGGTTTCCAGTCGGTCAAGTTTTTCAGATACCTCACTGAGGTCAGGATACGGCATTTTGAATCCTATCTTTTTAACTTCCAGGACCTTCATTGTTTACTTTATTTTTATCCTGCCTTTGACAGGGCAGCCGGGAACAAGTTCCTATTTCTTCAGATCATTCCAGATAAGTGCGGCTGAACCCATAACAGCGCCCTTGCTTTCAGGAATTCCGGAAGGAAGTATTTTAACAGTATCTTTCATAAGAACATAGTTGTTCTCTTTGAGATATTTCCTTGTTGGGGCAAAAAGCATTTCGCCGGCATTTGCAAGTCCTCCAAACAGTATTATAGCCTCAGGGCTGGAGAATACTATTGAATTTATGATCCCGAATCCGAGTATTTCTGCCGTTTTATTCATTGCCTTGACAGCTATAGGATCTTTCTTGGCTGCTGCTTCGGCAATTTTCTTCGAGGTAAGCTTTGACGTTGGTATGTCTCTCAGAGTGCTCTCATCCCTTATTTCGCTCATAAGCTCAATTACTGTCTTTACAAGACCGGTAGCTGAAGCATATGCTTCAAAACATCCTTTTCGTCCGCAGCCACATTCCCTTCCTCCGGGGACAACTGTCATGTGTCCAAGCTCACCGGCAAAACCGGTGTGTCCGTAAACCATTTTGCCGTCAATGACTATTCCGCTGCCAAGGCCGGTTCCAAGAGTAAGAACAATAAAATCCTTCATCTTTTTTGCAACGCCGAAGATCATCTCTCCCATTGCCGCAGCGTTTGCATCATTTGTTACAACAACAGGCACATTGATTTTCTTTCTAATAAGATCAGCAAGCGGGACAATGCCCTTCCATGCCAGATTGGGTGCATGCTCAATTGTTCCCCTGTGATAATTTGCATCCGGGGCCCCGATCCCTATTCCCACAAGCTTGAACTCCTTATTAGCCGCTGTCAATTTCTTTATTCCGGCAGTCAGTGCCTGAACAAAATCATTGATCTTTGGATAATCCGTTGTTTTGAAATTGTTTTCAGACAATACCTTGCCCTTTTCATCAACAAGACCGAACCTTGTATTAGTTCCGCCTATGTCGACACCTGCAACTACTTTTTTCATTTTTTATCAGTTTTAATTATTAATGTATTTAATCTATCTGCCCGGACTTGGCCGGGGTATGTTTTTCAGCTTTTTAAAATTCTTAATACTTATATCCCAGTCCTCATCATTGACCCAGTTTTCCTTTATTTCCAGCTCTTTTGAAAAAAATGAGACAGGTTCCGGCTGTAATTTAAAATTATAATTACCGGTTGTCCATTTTCCGTCATTGTTTAAATCATATATTACCCTGACCCTGTATAACCCTTTATCAAGCTGTGGAAATTCAATCTTCCCATCCTTGCTCATCCGTGTTTCTCTGACTATTTTTTCATTATTATCCAGTAGTTGGATTATTCTGCTGCCTTCATAGCCTTTGATGTTCAGAACAAGCTTTCCAAAGGTTTCTTCACTTCTTATTGAAATCTTGGTCCCCGTAGAATCAGCTGATTCTCCATAGATGTTGCCAAATGCAGCAGAATCAGCGATATAAAGATAATTTTTACCCTGGGCAAGATTCACATTCATGAAAATCCTGCAGGAATTTATGCTGTCTTTTATAAAGCTGAATGGCACTTTTATCTTAACAGTATCTTTAACTTCATAGATCCTGATCTGTGAGGTATCTGGCTGCCTTAGCGGAGTCTGAGATTGAATAACAATTTTCTCTCCGGGCCTGAGAGGACCTGCCGAAAGATTGGTTTTGACGGTATATCGAGCTGGTTTTGCCATTGTTCTTGGTGAGCGGGGTGTTGCGAAGCGCATGGGAATTGTGTCCTCCTTGCTTATTGTTGCTCCTGTTGAATCAGTAAAGGGATACCTGACGATTGTATTGACTACTTGCCTGGAGTATAATGCAGTGTCGGTAAGCCAGACCTGAATAGTGTCTTTATTTCTGCTTCTTTCCACAAAATATGAAGATGGCGCACTTTCGGGGATTGAAAATTCAAAATCATGGTCCTTAGGAGGCAGGGCAAGTGTATAGGTTAGCAAATAAGAAATATTCCTTGAAGAGGAAGTCAGATAATGATTTTTTTTCTCATGCTGGAAAAGGATGAGCTTGTATTCTCCTTTAATCGTAATAGTATCAGAAGTTTTTGACTTTAGGATTTTTACTTTGCTTGTATCCTTCTTCACTGGAAGGTAGTTTTTTTCAGGAGAGACTTCAACGGGCATGTCCAGGAAGGCCAATTCCTCATCCGACAGATTAAAATTCCTGCTGTTATCCTGGTCTTTCAAGGCATAGAGGTTGTATTTGCCCTCCCGTATATTGTCTATCCGGAAATATCCATTCTTTCCGGCCCTGCATATATAATCAGGAAGAGTGTCCTTAACCGCTGAAGGTGACAGATCCCTGTAAAGAAGTATCAGTGGTGTTTCAGGGATATCCAGAACAAAAGCATTAAGTACATTGCCTGTAATAGATAGGGAATCAATCACGGATCCCGTGGAAAAAACAAACTGTAGATTATCATAGACATTGCCCTCATTCAGGTCCTTAACGGCATCCTGAAAATTAAATGAGTAGGTTGTGCTGTCCCTGAGTTCATCTTCATATTCAACAACAATACTCTTCCCCTTTACCGATACCTCGGGTTTCTTATTCAGGGGAGGAGAAACCATGAATTTTTCGTTTATTTTATCCAGGACGACATATTCATTAAAAGTGATTTCAACCTTATTCCCGGTAAAGAATTTTGAACCTGCGACAGGATCGCTTTTGACGATTACAGGCGGTCTTTTATCTCTGGGGCCGCCTGCAGGAGAGCTTACTTTTGCACAGCCGGCCATCAGGGTGTAGGCCAGAATAACAAAAAGTATCTGCTTGAATATGCCCCGGCTCATCAATATACCCTGGATTTTGTGAATTACAAACATATATATTTTTTTATTGAAAATTCCGGTAATTCAAATAAAACCTGAATGTATTCTGCTCACGGAATGCGTTCTAAAATTAAATTTTTAACTTTGGCAATCATAATACCAGGCAGAGTATGAATTTACTTGTTATTCCGTGGGATGTCAATCCCGAAATATTCCGTATTGGCTCATTTGCAGTTAGATGGTACGGGTTGCTTTTTGCTTCTTCTTTCCTGTTTGGATATATAATCCTGAGCAGGATCTTTAAAAACGAGAACCTGAGCGATGAGCTCCTTGATAAGCTGACAGTCTATGTTGCCATTGGCACCATTGTCGGCGCAAGACTAGGACATTGCCTGTTTTATGAACCGGGTTACTATTTAGCACATCCTGTTGAAATACTGAAAATCTGGCATGGCGGCCTTGCGAGCCATGGTGCTGCAATTGGCATAATAATATCAATATGGCTCTTTTCAAAAAATGCAAAAAAGGATTTCACCTGGACCATTGACCGTGTTGCCATTGTTGTTGCACTATCGGGTTTCTTTATAAGAATGGGCAACCTTATGAATTCAGAGATTTATGGGGTTGAAACAACTCTTCCCTGGGGATTTGTTTTCCTGCAGAACGGAGAGACTGCACCAAAACATCCTACACAGATATATGAGGCGCTTGTTTACCTGCTTATCTTTTGCCTTCTTTTATGGCTTTACTGGAGAAAAAAAGGCGAACATATCCAGGGTATGCTCATAAGCCTGACGCTTATTCTCATTTTTGTTGCACGTTTCTTTATTGAATTCCTGAAAGAAGATCAGGTTGATTTTGAATCTTCAATGAAGCTCAACATGGGACAATGGCTGAGCATCCCTTTTACTATTCTTGGTTTTATATGGCTGTATTACAGTCTGAAACAAAAGAAAAGAACACAGATAAAAAGGTGATCCTATTTCTTCAGTATCCCGTGGAATAATACATCAAGGATTGCATTCAGACGGTCTTCAATGTTCACCTCTTTCTTTTGCCAGAACAAAGGAACTTCAAGTCCTTTCAGGCTTGTTTGAATTGCCAGGGCAGTGTATTCGCTGTTTGATACACTGAAAACTTTCTTTCTTGCCCCGTGATATAGGATCAGCCTTATAATTGCGAGCTCTTCAAGGTCATACCGTGAGCGTATATTCTCCACAAAATCAAAATGATCAAGGTTCTTGTCAAAAATTGCATTATAGTAATTTGACAGTTTTTCGAACGTTTTCATTCTAACGAAGACATAGTTCTTCAATTTTTCAACAGGCGATTCAACTGATTTGATTGCCGTAGTCAGCTCATTTCTAAGTATGTTAGCTTCATGCAATACAACCGCTTCAAATATCTCTTCCTTGCTTTCAAAATAATAGTAAATAGAACTTTTACCCATTTTCAGACCTTTTGCAATTTCATCCATTGTCGTTTTTTTGAATCCGTAACGGCTGAAAATTGCCCCTGCCGTGATAATGACTTTCCTTCTAAATTCCTCTTTATTAATCATATATTCAGTTTTTAGAGAAGATGTTTTTGCTGATTACAAAGTTAAACTATAAAAAAATGTATTCAAAATTTTCGAATAAATTGGTCGATAAGTCCAAAAAGGTTGTTTTCATATAAACTGATTCCTTTCGGGTTTGTATTTTTTATTTGAGTAATTTTGATGAAGGAATAATTTAATTAATGCTTGTAGGCGGTAAGAACTATAAGAGTATCTGGCTGGATGAATCCAATCCGGAGATTGTCAGAGCAATTGATCAGCAAAAGCTGCCGTTCTTTTTTGAGATCAGGGAAATGCGCACTGTCGATGATATTTTCTATGCCATAAAAGAAATGATCATACGCGGAGCTCCTGTTATTGGTGCCGCGGGCGCATTTGGCATATATCTTGCAACGCTTGAAATGACCGCCACAACAAATCCTCACCTTCATCTTGAAAATGCTGCAAGATATCTTATTTCATGCCGGCCGACTGCTGTCAACCTTTCCTGGGCAGTTAATTACATAATGGAAAAACTTAATAAAAATGTTCCGGAATACTCCCTTTCCGCCACAGCACTTCAGGCAGCCCTTGAAATATGCGAAAAAGAAGAGGAAAATTGCCGGCAGATCGGTACTCACGGTCTGGAAGTTATTAAAGAAATAAGCAAAATTAAAAATCCTGTAAATATCCTTACCCATTGCAATGCAGGCTGGCTCGCGTGCATTGATTACGGAACAGTGACATCATCAATATATCTTGCCCATGAGAAAGGTATTCCTGTTCATGTCTGGGTTGATGAAACACGCCCGTTAAACCAGGGAGCCAGGCTGACTGCATGGGAGCTGGGACAGGCCGGTGTTCCTCATACACTGATTTCTGATAATACGGGTGGACACCTTATGCAGCATGGGATGGTAGATATTGTTATGGTCGGCAGTGACCGCACGACCAGCAAAGGGGATGTGGCAAACAAGATTGGAACATATCTGAAAGCTCTTGCAGCTTCTGAAAATAATGTACCGTTTTATTCAGTCTTCCCCTCATCATCACTTGATGCTTCAATAAGTGATGGAATGACAGAGATCACAGTTGAGGAGCGGGATCCTGAAGAAGTGAAAAATGTAACAGGCTTTTCCGGGGGAAAGATAGGATCAGTTCTTATCTGCCCAGAGAATACCAAAGCTGTAAATTATGGATTTGATATAACGCCGGCAAAATATATTACCGGTCTTATTACCGAAAAAGGCATTTGCAAACCTGCAGAAAAAGATATTAAAAAAATGTTTCCTGATAAATTCAATTAAAATGGAAGGGGTAGTAAAATTCAATTGTCATTGGAGCCAGTCCGGCCCTGTTATTTCCGATGAACAGTATGAGATAATAAATTACTGGAGGGAAGTGCTTTACAATATGGATCTTATCGGAGCCTATGAAAACGGAGTGGGTTTTGGCAATATAAGCATGAGAATAAAGGGCGGGAACCAGTTCATTATAACGGGTTCTGCGACCGGTGAAATACCCGAGCTTGAACCTGGACATTATGTAAAAGTCCTTTCCTTTAATATTGACGATAATGCCGTACAATGCATCGGACCATTAAAGGCTTCATCAGAATCCCTTACCCATGCGGCTATATACCTGGCCGATCCGGGAGCACAGGCAGTTGTTCACGTACATTGCATTGACCTGTGGAATGAACTCATCTATAAGGTGCCGACAACAAATCCGTCAATGGAGTACGGAACAATAGGCCTGGCAAAGGATATATTCCGACTTTTCAGTGAATCTGATGTGATTGAAAAAAGAATAATCATCATGGCGGGAGACAGGGCGGGTATTCTAACCTATGGTCACGATATGGACGAAGCTGCCAATGTTCTCATGTCATATCTCAGGAAAAAGTAATAAGCTTGAATCTTTTAAAAGGTTCTTGCATAATTAGCTGCAAATATTTAATATTGCAGTCCGTTTTAACGGAGGGCCCATAGCTCAGATGGTTAGAGCACCTGACTCATAATCAGGGGGTCGCTGGTTCGATCCCAGCTGGGCCCACAATGAAAATCAGACACTTATAAAAAGTGTCTTTTTTTATGCGCCAGGTTTTGGACGAAAATGGGTTGTTTTTGGCCGAAATAATGAATTGGAAATATCCCTCCACCAACAAGAGCATCATCTAAAATAGTTTGATGTGGTTGTCTGATAAGTTAATTGTTTTTAGACCGTCTTTTGAAGTGGTCAACGAAGGACGGATTTCCCACGACATTTTTTGGACACTATCACCTTCTCACAGACTGAAAGAAGATTGACTTTGATCTAAACAAGGTGTAAATTTGATAATGAAATAAATAGACATTAGATGTCAAGCATCATTGAAGGATATAATTACGACATCTTCATCTCCTACCGCAAGAAGTATAACAAAGGTGATGAATTTTCCCCCCTGACATATTTGCCAACCAGAAAATTATAAGCAAAGTTGAAATACCGGGAAGAAATTACGGCACCTGAACAAAATACTCTGAAAAGAGAATTTGGTTTGATAACCGTTACCCTTTTGGTTGTAGGA
The DNA here is from genome assembly GCA_026391215.1 of Bacteroidia bacterium. Taxonomy (GTDB): domain Bacteria; phylum Bacteroidota; class Bacteroidia; order Bacteroidales; family VadinHA17; genus LD21. Next base: position 1,374 of record JAPLDX010000024.1, on the reverse strand, counting down.
ATGCTGGTGGGAAGCGGAATTTTCCAGAAGATCATACCTATGGCCAAATCGGATCTTAATGAATTTTGGATCCTGTTGGCCTGGCTATTTGGAGGGGTAATAAGTCTTTTGGGTGCGTTTACTATGGGAGGACTGGCATCAATTACTGAGGATTCAGGAGGAACCTATGAATATTTCAGGATAGCTTTTGGAAAATTCTTTGCCTTTATTTCGGGGTGGGCAGATTTCATGATCATTGGCACAGGAGCCAGTGCTGCGATTGCATTTCTTTTTGCTGAGTCAATAGACCAGGTGATAACAATACCGAATCCGTTACAATCACTGGAGACATTTTCCGTAGGAAGTCAGATTTTCCCTTTCAGGGATTTTGGAATCAAGATTGTTGCCGTAATTACTGTAGTTATTCTTACTGCAATAAATGCGATTGGTACAAGGGAGAGCGGCTTTATAAATAATTTAATAACTTCTTTAAAGATACTTGGGATCGTGTCCATTATTTTGCTCGGATTGGTACTTCCTGTTCAAAATCCGGTCTCAAATCCAGAAGTAATTAATAATACAGGAACAGTAACCGAAATCTCTTTTATAAAGAATTTTTTTGTCATATTGGTTGCCGCTCTCTGGGCATATGAAGGATGGACTTTCGCTGCTAATGTAACCGGGGAAGTTATAAATCCCAAACGGAATATTCCACTTGCTTTGTCCTTAGGCATAGGGATAACCATAATTATTTATGTTCTAGCGAACTATGTTTATATCCATGTGCTGACTCTACCTGTATTAGCCTTATTGAATGATAATGATGTCGCAGCATTAAATGTAGCCGGGGCCTTACTGGGAAGACTTGGAATAAGTTTTGTATTGATACTTGTTATTGTCTGCACACTTGGTGCCATTAACAGCAACATCATAAGTTTACCGAGGAAATATTTCAGAATGGCCCAGGAAGGATGTTTCTTCCGAAATGCTGCAAGGGTAAATTCCCGATTTAAGACTCCGGTCGCTGCACTAATCTATTCAATGATTTGGACCTGCTTGCTTATCTTTTCAGGTTCTTTTAATCAGTTGACTGACCTTGTGATCTTTATTGGGTATATCTTTTATGGGATGCTTGGAGTGGCACTCATCAAATTAAAAATGAATGGAACAATAAAGGAGAAGATGTTTGGTTATCCATTCGTTCCGATAATATTCTTTGTTTGTGCTGCCTCCCTGACGGTAGTTCAGATCTGGGAGCACACAGAACAATCATTCATAGGACTTTTACTGACATTGATAGGTATCCCTTTTTATTTCTTATTCAGTAGAAGATTTTTGAAAAATGTCCGAAAAATCCATTCTATGGATTAGTGAGGTTTTTGAAACAAAAGAAAA
>JAPLDX010000067.1 GCA_026391215.1 Bacteroidia bacterium | reverse complement strand
CCAGACTGAATACATCTTCATCGTCTCCGATATAAAGTCCGCGTATTACCAGCTTGCCCTTTTCGTCATAGCCTATCACCGTATGCACATATACAACAGGAAGCTGAGAAATAAAATGAGATGACGCGTAGTTGAGCATGCTTCGTACCGGATTATCCGCTTTTCCAAGGATTCTCTCAATGCCATAAACAGCTCCCACAAAATGGCTCTTGTTTATCCCCTCAGGGCCGCCTGTTCCTACAAAAAGATTCTTATTAAAGTTAGCCATCCCTATAACTTCATGCGGAACTACCTGACCTACAGACAGTATCAGGTCATGGCCACCATTAAAAACCAATTTGTTAAGCTGGGCAGGCCAGGAATAATCCAGCGCTCCGTTTGTGATCTCAGATATGTATTCTCCGGGTACTGTTCCTACTGTAACAACGTCCTTTCTCCAGTCGTGGATCCGGAATAATTCTTTGGGAACACCTTTAAACATCTCAACCAGTTCATTGTCTGTCATGGGTTTATGTGTCCCTAAAGCGGGAAGAATATCCTTAAGCTTTTCTTTGTAGTACTTGTAAATCAGCGATGTGATGTCACCGGCCCGTGAATGGAACCTTGTAAAATCAGGAGGGATAACAAGGACTTTCTTTCTCTGTCCGAGCTTTACCAGTGCTGAATAAAGTCCATATTCCAGATCATTGGCACTGATAACTGTTGTTGGTGAACCTGACTGAAAGTATATCATTTTAAATTGCTTTTAATCATTATTTTGAGATTTCAGATTCCAGATTTCAGATTCCAAATCATCTGTAATTTTGAATTTGGAATCTTGAATTTTAAACTCCGGAATATGCACTAAACCCCCCATCTACCGGTATAACAACTCCCGTGACAAATTTTGACAGGTCTGATGCCAGATAAACCAGGGTACCGGTAAGTTCATCAGGAGTGCCGTATCTTTCCATCGGTGTGCTGTTGATTATTTTCTTCGATCTAGCCGTTGGTTCACCTGTTTTTTCATCAAACAGGAGGAACCTGTTCTGGTTTGTCACAAGGAAGCCCGGGGCAATTGCATTTACTCTGACGCCGGTCTTTGAAAAATGCACTGCGAGCCATTGTGTGAAATTATTAACAGCTGCCTTGGCTGCGGAATATGCAGGAATTTTTGTCAAAGGCCTGTAAGAGTTCATCGATGAAATATTGATTATCACACCTGATTTTTTCTTAACCATTTCGGCTCCAAAAACCATTGAGGGAAGAATAGTGCCTTTGAAATTAAGGTCAAAAACCTTATCGAAACCTTCAGTTTGCAGTCCGAAAAATGTCTCTTCAGGATTCTCGCTACCATCCATTTTTTCAACCTTTGTTGTTGCTGCAGGTGAATTTCCTCCGGCGCCGTTGAGAAGAATATCCACCGGGCCGAACATGTCATTTACCTCTTTCCTTGCTGCTTCGAGAGAGCTTTTGTCAAGCACACTCGCGGAGATGCCCATTGAAGGTGTTTTGTAAGTTTTCTCAATCTCTGCAGCTGTAGCTACAGCCGTATCTTTATTCAGATCGAGGATGACTGTCTTTACGCCATTGGCAGCCAGCGCTTTTGCCATAGCTGAGCATATAACACCGGCACCACCTGTTATGACAGCAACTTTGTTTTTAAGGTTTAAATCGTTCATAATCTTCGTTTTATAATTTTTATTCTATTGCCTCTCCCCAACCCCTCCCCCAAGAGGGAGGGGCTAATACATTGATAATGTTCGACTTCCCCCTCTCTCCCGGGAGAGGGGGACAGGAGGGGGTGAGGCATTAAAATCCAAAATACTCCTTTGCATTCTTATATGATACCCCTTCTATTATTGGCTTAAGTAGTTCATCCTCATCAGGGATCAATCCTTTTTCAACCTCTTCACCGATATAATTGCAAACAATACGCCTGAAATATTCATGTCGGGGGTAGGAGAGGAAGCTTCTGGAATCGGTGACCATACCGGCAAACCTGCTCAGCAATCCAAGCGAGGCAAGATCCTTCAGGTGTTTTTCCATGCCGTTCTTCTGGTCGAGGAACCACCAGGCTGCCCCGTACTGTACTTTTACAGGTGTTGAACCATCGTTAAAGTTACCGGCCATAGTGATCATCAATTCATTATCCGCAGGATTTATATTATAAAGAATCGTTTTTGAAAGCTGTTCACTTTCATCAAGACTGCTGAGAAACTTTGATATTTTAAGCGCATCTTGGGGGACACCTATTGAATCCCAGCCTGTATCCGGCCCCATCTGCCCGAACATACGGGCATTATTATTTCTCATTGCTCCAACATGGAATTGCTGAGTCCATCTTCTTTTATGGTTCATCCTGCATAATTCCGTCATAACTGCTGTCTTGTACTTTTCCGATTCCTCATATGAGAGATTTTCTCCCTTCAGCAACTTTTTAAATATCTTGTCAGCCTCAGCAGATGTGAATGAATCATAATAGAAACGGTCAAGGCCATGATCAGATAATCTTGCTCCCATCTCATGGAAAAACTTATGCCTTTCATCAAGGGTTTCAATGAGATCCCCGAAGGACATTATTTCTTTTCCGCCAGCTTTGCCAAGCTTTTCAATGTATGCTTTGAACTTTGCCGGATCCTCAGTTTTTATGACATTATCAGGCCGCCATGCCGGTAATATCTTTATCTCAAAATCCTTCAGCTTCTTATGATACTCAAGATTATCAGCAGGATCATCTGTTGTGCATACAATTTTCACATTCATTTTCTTCATCATCGACCTGGTGCTGTAATCCTTTGTCTGAAGCAGGGCGTTGGCTTTATCATAAATTCCTTTTGCCGTAGCCGGTGATAACAGTTCAAAAAGGTTGAAGTACCTGGCAAGCTCAAGATGTGTCCAGTGATATAGAGGATTCCCGATAGTAAAGGGCACTGTTTCTGCCCATTTCATGAATTTTTCCTGATCTGAGCCATTGCCTGTGCAGAATTTCTCATTAATGCCGTTAGTCCTCATGGCGCGCCATTTGTAATGATCGCCTTCAAGCCATGCGCGTGTAAGGTTTTCAAACTGGCGATCGTCTGCAATCATGGAAGGGGACAGATGACAATGGAAATCGATTATTGGCTGGCCTTCAGCATATTGATGATATAAATGAACTGCAGTCTTATTGCCGAGGAGAAAATCCTCATGAATGAATGATTTCATACCGGAAAGAGTTTAATAATTGGAAGGAACATTATTGGTTTGGCAATATACCAAATAAATCTTCGTTAACGTTCACGAAAATAGGAATTATTATTAATTATTTCAACATTATTTAACAGGATTGACTAATTTAGCAACTACAATTCTTTGTTTTCCAACTAACCTCAAGCGAAGTAAATTATAATTACGATCATGAAAGTAGAACTGCGTTACGCCTCACATCCTCTTGATTTTAAAGGTTATGACACTGAAAAGATCAGAAAAGAATTCCTGATTGAAAAGGTTTTTATAAAAGATGAGATCTCCCTTGTATATTCCCTGTACGACAGGTACATAGTCGGAGGCGCCATGCCGGTAAAGAAATCACTTGCCCTTGAAACGGCTGACCATCTGAAATCGACATATTTCCTTGAGAGAAGAGAAATAGGAATGATCAATGTTGGAGGTCCGGCAATCGTTGAAACGGCAGACAAGGTTTTTAAGATCGGACACAAAGAAGCTCTCTACCTCGGAAAAGAAACAAAAGATGTTGTATTTAAATCAGCAGATCCTGAAAAACCTGCAAAACTGTACATTAACTCAGCTCCTGCTCATCATAAGTATCCTTCCCGAAAAGTAACTCTTAAGGATGCAGTGGTTGCTGTAATGGGATCACCCGAAGAATCAAATCACAGGACCATAAATAAGTTGCTGGTAAACAATGTTTTGCCTACCTGCCAGCTGCAGATGGGAATGACTGAACTGAAACCCGGTAGTGTCTGGAATACTATGCCGGTCCATACTCATAACAGAAGGATGGAAGCATATTTTTATTTTGAAGTGCCGGAGAAGCAGGGTATCTGCCATTTTATGGGTAATCCCGATGAGACACGTCATATATGGATGAAGAATGAACAGGCGGTGCTGTCACCATCATGGAGCATCCATAGCGCAGCAGGAACATCAAACTATACGTTTATATGGGGCATGGCAGGTGAGAATCTCGATTACGCCGACATGGACATAAGATATCCTGATACACTTAAGTGACCCCCCATCCCCCCTAAAGGGGTGCTAATACACTAATGATCTGATAATTTGCTTATATATAGATCATTAGGCCCCTTTTAGGGGGCAGGCCGCGAAGCGGACAGGGGTCAGCTGAAATTTGGAGCAGAATTATTTTGAAAGACATATAGTATTTATTCATATTCAAAAAATGAAAGATTTATTTGATTTAACCGGAAAAGTTACTCTCGTAACCGGAGGCACACATGGGATAGGACTTGCAATAGGACTTATTCTTGCTAAAGCCGGTGCAAGGGTTTGCGTAAACGATATCCAGGATGAAAAGTTGCAAAGCTGTAAGGACGCCTTTAAGAAAGAAGGACTGGACGTTTATACTCTAAAGTTCAACGTTACCGATGAAAAGGATGTTGATAAGGGGATATCACAGATAGAAAAGCATATTGGGGTCATTGATATCCTTGTCAACAATGCCGGCATAATAAAGCGCATACCAATACTTGATATGGCTGTTGCTGATTTTAAGCAGGTCATCGATGTTGATCTTGTTGCACCGCTAATTATATCAAAGCGTGTCGCACCCGGCATGATAGAAAAACGCAGCGGCAAGATAATCAACATGTGCTCGATGATGAGCGTTTATGGACGCAACACTGTCTCTGCCTATGCATCTGCAAAAGGAGGACTTAAGCTTCTTACACAGAATATGTGCTGTGAATGGGCAAAGTACAATATACAGGTCAATGGAATAGGACCGGGGTACATTGCTACTGCGCAGACAGCTCCGATCCGCGAGAATGGACATCCTTTCAATGATCTTGTCATGACCAGAACACCTGCCGCCAGATGGGGAGAACCAGAAGATGTTGCCAATGCAGCACTCTTTCTTGCATCAAAAGCTGCTGACTTCGTCAATGGTCATATTCTTTATGTTGACGGAGGTATCCTTGCTAACTTCGGGTATGTAAAGGGGGAAAATGAGGTTTGAATCACTGATCTCCCTCTTTCGGCTTCGCGTATAAGTCTTCAACCTTAATCTTCTCTGGCTGATTATCTTCCGGAACTGCCAGAGGAATCTCTTGTTCCTTTGCATTGCCATTGAAATAGAGTATTGCCCCAAAGATCGGCAACAGCGGGAACGTCAGCGCGTTAGCCAGCGATCCAAGTATTAAATACCATGGATTGGTCATATAATTTAGGGTATTTAATGCTTCCTCCGGATTGGTTATCCCTTTAAAGATGCTGCCTGTAAAGGGGATCATAACTACCATTGAAAGAACGACAGAAATGACAATAAGGATCAGGATAAATACTGCCACCCAGCCCATGTTGGCCCAGAAGTTTTTGTGTGTCAAACCAAACGATCTGCTTATGGCGTTGCCGATATTTGGACCTTCGACCATAAGTACAGGAAGAATAAAAAGATATATCGTCATTAAATAGAGCGCAACGAAAAATACCCCGATTATAAGTGCGAAAAGACCAAGCACCAGGGCAAAGGAGCCGAAAAATATAAAAAGCACCATTATAATAAGGTAGAGGATAAAATACTTCAGCGACTTGTACGATGACACAAAAATATTAACATCGGGATTCACCGGATTGTAAATGATATAATATTGAAGTATGGTTGTAAAAAGGAGGTTGATAATTGAAACAAGTATCATCGGCCATATAAACTCCCTGACTTTTTCAAGCATCTTAACCGGATCAGTCATATCTGTCAAGCCCGTGAAATCGATGGTCGATGAGATGTACTGCATTATTAAAGACATCACGAAGGAAGAGATGAACAAAACAAGGAACTTCTTCCTGTAAAAGTCCCATAATGAACTCATAGCACTATCAATTGTGTGCCTGCGGTATAACGGATGACTGCTGAATTCCTCCATAGAGCATATTATTTTATAAATTAACCACAAAGGTACACAATCCCGGGTACTCGGGACACTAAGAGCACAAAGGAGAACAAAGAATTAATATCGCATGTTGAATATCATATATACCGGTTGCCGGTCGCCGGTAGCCTTTTTATTTCCCCTTCCTCCAATTTCTCAGGACATTCGCAAAAGGAAAGGCTCTGTTATTTTTTCTGGGTGGGAATATACCCTCATTTACCGCTTTTACATCTTCAATAGTATAAAATGCCATGGGATTGAATTTATTAATTATATCAAGAACCTTTTCAAGCTCATTGCGCTGCACAATTGTATAAATCAGATCAATCTTCTCAATGGCTCCATGAGCTTCAACAGATGTTGCTCCAAAACCATTGGTATTCAGGGTCTTTACCAGATCAGGTCCGTTCTGATGCGCGAAAACCCTGATAAGCTGAATACCCATTGCCAGCTTTTCCTCGATTATCATACCTACTAGATTGCCTGTGGCAAAACCGGCTGCATAAGCAATGTAATTTATATAATTATCAAGATTTTGCATAATTTTGCTTATCGCAATGATCCATATCAGGACCTCAAAGAATCCAAGGATAGGTGCTATATTCTTTTTCCCTTTTGACACAAATATTATTCTCAGGGTCCCTATAGATACATCACATATACGGGCAAGGAATATTAGCAACGGTAGCATTACATAGCTGAACAGATTGGAATCTAGAAATGTTGTTTCCATGAGCTTTGATTTAAACGGGGATAAAGATAGGTATAACGGTACAAAGGTGCAATGGTACAACGGTGCAATGGAACAAAGGTTCAAGGGAGCAATGATATATCAGTTGCCGCCGTACTTTGTATACTTTAGCCTCATGTCAATATCACTGTTGTAAACAAAATAACAGGGCTCTTCACAATCATCTTCATCATAAAGTGCACGCGGAGCAACAGAATTGACGACTACATAACTATTCCCACTTATGTAATATGTAGCTGTCAGCGTATATTTCTTATTTAAGGGTACTTTCCTGTAAGCTACATTTGCTGTTGTCGCGAATGATTCATATAAAATACTGTCTTCCAGATTACCCTGATATATATTTATGTTTACATCATAATCCACATGCTCAAGTTTGATAGTGAGATTGGCATTGACCGGCTCATCTGTAAGACATTCTGAACAATTAATGACAATTAATCCGGGATCTTCACAGGAGAAAAACAGCACCATTGCTACGAAAAGAAATGTTTTTCTAATGATCTTTATGCTATTTCTTAATACCATTTGATAGTCTTTACCGGCGCTCTTACATTATTAAAGAAGAAATTATATGATATGCCTATTCTGCCCCATATCGGACCGATCTTGAAAAAATCCGTGTCGGTGAATTCAATTCCCGAGATCAAAGCAAGATTATTCTTTAACCATTTAAAACTGACAGCAGGTATCACCTTAATCTTATTTTCCGGAGTGATCAGAGTTCCCTTAAGCTTATTGCCAAATGAATAGCCTGCTGATAATGAAGCTGAAATGGAATAATTACTTTTAAACAGGTTATCTGTCAGCTGGAACTCCTTAAAGATCCCGGCATACACTAATGAGCTCTTGTCCAGATACTGATAAAAATGTTCTTCATCCTCCTGAACCAGGACTCTTGTGTACCATAATTTTGTATCGAACCCGGTTATGATACCCAGGTTCCTGAGCGGCTCCTTGAAAGCCAGACTGAATCCTGAATAATAATCCCTAAAGTCAGTCTTGTTCGATAGCGATAATGCCATCTGGTCAAACCCGGGCTTTTTATTTACAGGGAATTTGTATTTCTCAAGAAGGTTAATCATCTCCATATCCCTGTAAGTGACTGCAATATTGTAAGGACTGGTCACTTCTCTTCCGGGATCGGCCCATTTGCCGCCAGATTTTATAAGCATTTCAGCAGCCTTCTTTTGGTTGGTCCTGATAGTCAGGTCCAGTGCGTCCCAGTTATATAAATTCTTTTCATAAATATCTACACCCTTTCTCTGTAGAATATTCATTATGACAGTGTCTCCGTTCTGTGCAGCAATGAGATAAGGAGTGAATCCTTCATTGTCCCTAGCCTCCATATTGGCTCCGTACTGGATCAGAAGCTCGGCAACATCGGCATAGCCTGACCATATTGCGGCCATCAGCGGGGTTGTGCCATCATTGGTTTTCAGGTCCACTTCAGCCTCGTAGTATAAAAGGAGATCAGCTATCTGCAGAAGTCCGTAAACAGCTGCAAAATGCAGGGCAGCGGCTCCGTAATTGCCCTGATAATCAACTTTAGCTCCGTATCTTATCAGTGTTTCAGCGATTTCAAAATTATCATTTTTGACAGTAATAAGGAGAGGTGTCTCACGTGCGCTTGTGATCCGGTTTGGATCAGCATCGTATTTGAGAAGTAAATTTACAGTCTCAGGTTCGTTGTAGATAACAGCATAAATAAGAGGAGTAACGTATTCATTTGTTTCTGTTTCAACTTCTGCACCCATAAGGATCATTCTTTCAACCTCTGTATAATAACCCTTTGAAGCGGCTATCAGAAGATTGTATTCAAGAGCACCAGAAACGAAAAGAGGGAGATAGTCTGAAGTGTCAGCTACAACGACCTCAACCTGTGCAGACACACGTACAGGCAAACATAGAATGACTGCCAGGGAAAGATAATATATTATAGATACTCCTTTTGACATTGCTTTTACAAAGTTAATTTTTTGAATGAAAATCAGAATATTTTTCTATTGTGGTTTTGGTATTATTCAGTGACAGAGACTGATTGACTCATTGTTATTAATTTTATGGATTCTATGTACTTCTGAAAAGAATACTTTTATAATTTTGTTTCCTGAAAAAAGTGGCTATTATTTTGTCAAGGATGAAAAAGATACTGTTGATAATGCTCCTGGCTTCAGTTGTCAGCTTTAATCCGGGTGCAGTTGAGAAGAATAACAGCATTGCTGAAAAGCTTGTTCCTGGCAATGTAAGGCTTTCAAATAGTTATTCGTCCGGGAAGGATTTTGCAGGAGCTGAAAAGACAATACGGTCATTCATGCGCAAATGGTCTATCACCGGCGCTTCAGTAGCTGTATCAAAAAATGGTAAGCTGATCTATGCCAGGGGATTTGGCTATTCAGACACAATCTCAAAAGAAGAAGTCCAACCTTATTATAAGTTCAGACTTGCCAGTATTTCCAAGCTTGTTACTGCTGTGGCAGTAATGAAATTGATAGAAGAAGGCAGATTATCCCTTAATGACCGGGTTTTTGGCCCGGATGCAATACTTGATGATCCATATTTCAGTGATCCAAAGGATAAAAGAGTATATGGCATTACTGTTGCCCATCTTCTGAGTCACGAGGGAGGCTGGACACAGAGATATGGTGACCAGATGTTCATGCCGCTTGTAATTGCGGATCATATGGGCATGAAACCGCCAGTGGATACAAGGGCCATCATCAGATTTGCACTTGATAAAAGGCTCCATTTCACCCCGGGATCAGGCAGGGCGTACTCAAATCTTGGTTACAGCATTCTCGGGCTTGTGATTGAGAAAGTATCAGGAATGACTTATGAGGAGTATTGTCAGAAGGCCATTCTCGAACCTATTGGAGTCTATGATATGGTGCTTGCACATAACCTTCCTTCACAAAAAGCACCTTATGAAGTGACATACTATGCTCCATCTGATGTAGTCCCGAAACCTTCGATCTACGGTACTGGTGAGCTGGTGTCACCAAGTTACGGCGGGAATGATATTGAAGCTCTTGGAGGAGCAGGATCCTGGCTTGGTACCGCTCCTGATCTGGTACGCCTTCTGTTGGCCATCGACGGATTTGAAACGAAGCAGGATATTCTGACATCTGAGACCATCCGGCTTATGACTGACAATCAGAACGGGATGGCGCCGATAGGATGGAAAACCACAATTAATAATGGTACCTGGTGGAGAACCGGTTCATTCCCTGGAAGCGCAGGTATGATGAAAAGACAATCCGACGGCATCAGCTGGGTTGTCCTCTTTAATTCAAGCGCCTGGAATGGCCCTGAAATACACTCATATATCAGCAGCATGATGTACAGGGTTGTTTCTCAGCTTAAAAATGCCGGAAAAGACGATCTGTTCGATCATTCACTTCCGGTACCTCTGTATGATGATTTTACAGCTCAATCACCCTGACTATAATGTGCTTTTCAGTAAATGTAAATCTTGTCAAGGAAGAAATTGAAGAGCGGTACGATGTGAACTTTCCCGATAAGTACCGCTATGAGCCAAGCTATTATTACCACGCATTCGGACTACCTGAGATCCCGACTGTCTGTTCAGATAATCCCGGCACTGTTCGATTTCTTAAATGGGGTTTAATACCGCCCTGGGTCAAAAATAGCGAAGATGCTGATGAAATAAGATTCAAGACTTTTAATGCTAGGGCTGAAAGTGTTGAAACCAAGCTATCATTCTCATCTTCTTTCAGGACAAAAAGATGCCTTATTCCCGTCAGGGGCTTTTATGAGTGGCAGCATATAGGAAATAATAAGATACCATGGTATATATATCATGCTGAAGATGAAATCTTTACAATAGCAGGACTTTACAGTGAATGGATGCCTCCGGATGGCAGCGGGATGTTAAGCACATTTACTATTATTACCACGGAAGCCAATGAGCTTATGGCTGAAGTCCATAATTCAAAGAAGAGAATGCCGGTCATTCTGGGCAGAAATGATGAAAAGAAATGGATCGAAAAGGTACTTGCTCCGGCCGATGCAATGAATATGCTTAAACCATGCCCTTCAAAGAATCTTAAAGCTTATACTATTGGTCCACTGGTAAACAACAAAACTGCAAACAGGAACACTCCTGAAGTGTTAAAACCCTATACCTGGCATTCCGGAAATCAGCTCTTTTAGTTCCTTCGTACCGTTGTACCATTGTACCGTTGTACCGTTTATTGTGCCACAAAATGATATGTAAGTGTTCCTGCCTGGATCTTCGGTGAATATAAATCCTGATTGAATCTTGAGATCAGTGCGGTACTGATGGCAGTTTCAATTAAGCATTGGTCGGTAGCTGTAACCTCGCCTTCAATCACCCTGGCCTCTTCAACAATACCTTTCTGATTCACAAGTATTGCAAGGACTACCTTCCCTGATCCCTCGCATTTGTATATAGGTATCGGAAGATAGGTATGATTGCGCCCTGCAAGGTCATAATATATCCTTGTAGGTCCCTGGTAATTAGCTGCCATTACCTCAGATTCATCCGGTTTCTCCTCTTTAGCTTCAGCCGCCCTGTTATCATATGCCATATTCTCTTCTTCAGCGGTTTCTTTGAGTCTTTTCCATTCATCTATATAATTATCTTCTCCAAGCTTCCCGCTTTTTATAAGCTCGTCTTTTACCATATCAATGTAATCATCCGGATTTATTTGTTCTTCAGGCCTGTTAGCCAGGTTGCGGGCAATATTCAGCATGTCATCATCACCCTGCAGTATGCTCTCTATGGAAGTTGCAGGCAGCTCAATAATCTTTTCCTGCTCGTCAGGTTCCAATGGAACATATTCAACGAATTCAATTGTGAATTCATTTGAGTGATCAATATTCAATGTGCGTATCTGGAAAAACATGAAAATGATAGCTGCGATAAGATGAATGATCACAGTACCGAGAATGCCGACAATTTTGCCATCAAGGTTCTTCATGCAGTACAAAAATACAAAATGAAATGGTTATTTTGTTTCAGCCTTCTTCTTCTTCTTTATGGGTTTAGCCGGCTGAGGCCTTTTGGTTGACTTGTTCTTCAAAAGTCCGTGTTTGACTCCGTTGATAAATTTTGCCCAGGCAAAAGGATTTAAAAGGTTATTCACAGGGAACTGACCTCTGGTTGCCAATGCATTGAAATTCTGCTGCATGGCATACCTGAAACCTGCTTCAGGAGTGACACTTACACCAGTCTGGTTAGATACGGCAATATATACTGAGGCAAGGTTATCATTCATGTTTTCAATTAAGGGATCAACTGGTTTTTCTTTTGTCATGTCCCTGATGAATTCATTATAAGTCTTCCACGGCATGATAGTTACTTCTTCAATAGGTATTGTATCAAGCTCCAGAACCATATCAACCATGCAATGCCTGCTGTTATAATCAGGTGGAATAACGGTGTGATACCTTTTAAATCCCAGCGCCCTGAAAAATATAGTATCTCCCGGGGTGCTTGTGATTGAATAAATACCTGTTCTTTCACTGATGGCTCCTCTTCGAAGCTTCTTTGAGATAACCGCAACCCCGGGAACCGGATAGTTGTTGGCGTCAGTGATTATCCCGCTAACCTGTACGAATCTTTCAGGTTCGCTTGTCTGACCTTTAAGGGGCAAAAAAACCAGCAGTAATAGAATGATTGTATAATAGATCCTGTTCAAGAGTAGCCGTAAACTGTAATAACGTAACTAATCATATTAGAGTCTGCAAAGTAAACATTATTGAGTGTAATGTTGAAAGATTTAACTAAATTTTAAGTAATTTCACTTACTCACAATTTGTGTTTGATATGAAACAACTTCTATTAGGTGATGAAGCAATCGCTCAGGCTGCCATTGATGCAGGATTAAGCGGAATGTATGCTTACCCGGGAACTCCGTCAACTGAGATAATGGAATACATACAGTCATCAAAAGCAGCATCGGAAAAGGGTATCCAGAGGGAATGGTCATCAAATGAGAAGACAGCCCTGGAGGCTGCTCTCGGGATGTCATATGCTGGTAAAAGGTCAATGGTTGCAATGAAGCATGTGGGACTGAATGTGGCATCAGATGGATTCATTAATGCAGCTATAACAGGAGTCAACGGAGGCATGATAGTCGTTTCTGCCGATGATCCTTCAATGCATTCATCACAGAATGAACAGGATTCAAGATTCTATGCAAAATTTGCTTTTGTTCCCTGCTTTGAGCCTTCCAGCCAGCAGGAAGCATATGACATGGTATTTGATGCATTCGAATTATCAGAAAAATACAAGCTGCCTGTAATGATACGGATAACAACCCGGCTTGCACATTCCAGGGCAAGTGTTGAAATGATAAAACATCCTGTGCCTGAGAAGAAGCTAAAGCTTCCTTCCGATCCTGTTCAGTTCGTCCTTCTTCCAGCTCTGGCAAGAAAAAAATACAGAGCATTGTTAAAATCTTATGAATCAATAAAGTATGATGTCAGAATATCAAAGTACAACTCATTCACTGACGGAAAGAAGAGGGACACCGGAATCATAACCTGCGGGTTGGCATATAATTATTTGGTTGAGAATATTGCAGGTTCGTCAGGCAATTACCCTGTGCTTAAAATAGCAGCATATCCTTTTCCCGGTGAACTCGTGAAAGAAATAACCTCAAGGTGCAATGAGATACTGATATTGGAAGAGGGTTACCCGGTGATAGAGGAGAGTCTCAGAGGGATACTGGATAAAGGGGTTAAAGTTCTTGGACGCATGGATGGTACCGTACCGCGTGACGGAGAGCTGAATCCGGCCATAGTGGCAAAAGCTCTTGGCATGCCTTTAAGTTATGGAAAGGATGTCCCTGACCTGGTTAAAATGAGACCTCCTTCTTTCTGTAAGGGATGCGGTCATGCTGATATGTTCAATGCTCTTGTAGAAGCCATAAAGCCTCATGGCCCCGGAAGAGTATTCTCTGATATCGGTTGCTATACCCTCGGTGCTATGCCTCCCTATAATGCAATTAATTCCTGTGTGGATATGGGTGCTTCAGTAACCATGGCAATAGGCGCTGCTGACGCCGGATTATTCCCGTCTGTAGCGGTTATCGGAGATTCAACATTCACACATTCAGGCATGACGGGGCTGCTTGATGCCGTAAATAAAAACTCTCCGGTTACTATCATAATATCCGACAATTCAACAACCGGTATGACAGGCGGACAGAAATCGCAGGCTACCGGGAAGCTTGAACAAATTTGTCTGGGAATAGGAGTTGCACAGAAACATCTCAGAGTTATAACTCCTTTACGTAAGAATCACGAGGAAAATATACGTACAATAAGTGAAGAGCTTGTATACAAAGGGGTATCAGTTATAATTTCAGCAAGGGAATGCATTCAGACTGCCACCAAGAAAAAGAAAGCCGGAGCCTCATAGGAATAAAATTCAAGATTCAAAATTCAAAAATTTGAATCTTGAATCTGAAATTTAAAATCTAAAAATATTCTAAAGTAATGAAAAATGACATTATACTGGCGGGAGTAGGAGGGCAGGGGATCCTTTCAATTGCAGCAGCAATAGGACTGGCTGCTGTGGAGAACAATCTTTTTCTCAAGCAGGCTGAGGTTCATGGGATGAGCCAGAGAGGCGGTGATGTCCAGTCGCACTTCAGGCTTTCTGATAAGCCGGTAGCATCCGACCTTATACCATATGGGAAAGCCGATCTGATAATTTCAGTTGAGCCGATGGAATCATTGAGATATCTTCCCTGGCTTTCAAATGATGGCTGGCTTGTGACCAACTCGAATCCCTTCATCAATATATCCGGATATCCTCCAATTGATAAGATCCTTGCTGAGATAAGAAAGATAAAAAACAATATAATCATTGATGCTGATACAATAGCAAAAGAATCAGGTTCTGTACGATCGGGGAACATAGTCATGCTTGGAGCTGCCTCGCCTTTCATTTGCGTACCTTATGCGAGTCTCGAAAATGCAGTCATTAAGCTGTTTGAAAGAAAAGGAGCAGAAGTTGTGGAATACAACCTGAAGGCATTAAAGGCCGGCAGGGATTTTACCGGTGAACAAAAAAAGAGGCTGACATAAATGACAGCCTCTCCACGTTGAAATGCAGCGGAACTGTGCCGGCTATTCTTCCTTTGCCTGGCCTTTTGCAGACCTCAGAAGCAGCAGATCATTAAGAACAATATCTGTGACATTCTTGGTTGCACCCTTCTTGTCCTCATAGCTTCTGTACACTATCCTTCCTTCAACAAAGACCTGATTGCCTTTCTTGAGAAATTTGGAAGCAATGTCGGCAAGACCATTCCAGGCAACAATATTGTGCCAGGTGGTTTCGCTGACCTTCTGACCTTCTGAATTCTTGTAATCTTCCTGAGTGGCAAGAGTAAAATGCACGACTTTTTTTCCGCCTTCAAGAGTTTTCATTTCCGGATCCTGACCGAGATTCCCTACCAGCATTACTTTGTTTCTGAGAGCATTCATGACTTTAATTTTTAGTGAGACATAAATTAATTTTCATACCAAAATTAAACCTGTGCCGGGAGGTGTCCCGGTTAATAATCATTTAAATCCGGTTCATAATTTTTTATAGTCGTTTGTAACCGTTTGAAAACGTTTTTGTGTAACTTTATCAAAACTTTAGTGCTGTGGAAAGAAAATGTCTCGATTGCGGCGATGGTATACATGGCCGCACAGATAAGAAGTTCTGTTCTGATCAGTGTCGAAATAACTACAACAACAGGCTTAACCGTGATTCAAACAATTTTGTCAGGAATGTTCATGGATTGCTGAGGAAGAACAGAAGGATCCTTGCCGACCTTTACAGTGAGGGGAAAATTAAAGTACATAAGGATGCTTTGTTTGCCCTCGGCTATAACTTCAGCTTCTTCACCCATATTATCGAAACATCAAACGGCCAGAAGTTCCAGTATTGTTTTGAATATGGATACAGGGAGATGGGAGATGATTTTATTGAGCTGAAACAGAATAGTCAGTATATTGATTATCAATGATATGTAATGTGAAAATTATTTTATTTTCAGGAACGGGAAATAATAGCTGATATTCTCTTTTGTCAGAGGAGCGCCATAACCTGAATCCTGGAAGGCTTCGCAATACTTTATCTTACTGCCTGTTTCAGTTCCATAGATCTCTATCAGTTTATCTCTGTAAGGATCAGCATCTGATCTCATCATCCTGGTTTTGCCAAGCCATGCCCTTCTTTCCGCATCTGTGGCCGGGACCTGGTCAAGCATCCCCCCGTTAAAAGGCAGCCATTCATACATCTGTGAAGTATGCTGATGATACATATCCAGTTTCTTCTCAATTACATCATCAACAGCTACGGCAACGTCCGCAACAAATGGCTCAGGATGTACAAATCCATCGCTCATATAAAGGAATACAGGATTTTTGTCCAGGTGACGAACCTCCGGAAGTATCTTGGGCACGGTTACCATATATGCTGCATCGAGCACCAATGTACCGGTATACCTGTGATCGGGATGATAATCATATGGCCTGGGAAAGATGACAAGGTCAGCCTTCTGCTCCCTTATTAATTTTATGACCTGCAGCCTGTTCTCATATGTCGGCATCAGCTGGCCGTCATGGTTATCAAGGGTTATATAGCGTACGCCTATTACCTCTCCGGCTCTTCGTGCCTCTTCACGCCTTACAAGAGCCAGCTTCTCTGCGGGGAGCGATTGATGACCAGCGTCACCATTGGTCAGGGATACCATAAGCACATCATGACCGAGCTGTGCCCATTTATAGGCTGTCCCACCAACCTTGTCCGGATCATCCGGGTGGGCGCCAATGATAATAATATGCAGTTTGTTGTTCTGTGTGCTCTCCTGAGCCTGCATTGATTGAAAAATACCTGTAAGAATACAGATTTGAAGAAGGGAGATAAGTACTTTCATAGTATTTAAAATTAAATTGTAATGTTTTATTCCATAACTACCAGGAACTGTTTGAAAGCTCCCAGACATTAGCAAAGCTGATCCTTATTATCTTTTCCATGATATCCCAGTCAAGAGTTGAGATCTCATCCGCAGGTGTATGGTACTCTTCCCTGTGACCCGGCTTAAACCTCATGACAGGCACTCCGACAGCCACAAATGACCTGTGATCACTTCCTCCCGGGGGATCATCAGAGGGTTCATAAACTACATCCATGTCTATACCATATTTACTCAGGTTTCCTGCAGTAAGCTCTTTGAATCCCGGGTAAGTGTTTGTATATGTCATAGTTACCTTATCAGTCTCATCTTCTGATACATATCTTGAGATCATGTCAAAATTTACATTCAGGCGAAGATTTTTAAGAGGAAACGCAAGATTATCTACATAATATCGTGAGCCAAGAAGCCCTTTCTCTTCAGCAGTCCACAGAGCAAATATTATGGTTTTTTCCGGTTTTTTGCCAGTCTCCATGATTGCTTTTGCCACCGTCAAAACCCCTACAGTTCCTGAGGCATTATCATCTGCCCCGTTCCAGACATTGCCTTCTGACATGCCCTCATGATCGTAATGGGCTCCCAGTACAATAACCTGGTTGGGATCATCTCCTTCAATTATTCCGAGAACATTTCTTACCGGCACGGAAGTGGTTATAATTTCAGATTTGACAAATATTGTTTTCAAGGGTATGGCACTATTGTGTCCCGGTTTGCCTGTCTCAACTTTTTTTATGTAATCATCAATCTCAATACCGGATCCTTTAAGAAATTCATTGGCTGTTTTCACTGAAACTATTATCCTGATAAGATTTTCAGGATTCTTTTCACCCGGAATAGAATAGTTTGCAAAAGGTCCTCCCGGGCGTTGCCTTCCTTCTGCAGGTGACATATTAAGGAAATCTGGTGCCGGTCGAAATCCGACAGTGTTTGAAGCAGGATTAAATTCAATAATGCCCGCAATGCCCATGTTTTTCAACATATTTTCCGTATCCCTTGTAGAAGCAGATAATTCCTCCGGTGTAAGCTTATCCCTTGCAAATCCCGGTATACCGCTGATCTTAAGAATGAATTTGCCTTTTATATCGAGATTGGTGAAGTCGTTATATTTAAGCCTGTCATTCTTAAATCCATAGCCGGCAAAAACCACAGGCGCTTCAATCTCAATGCTCTGGCCTACAGTTCTTATCATGAAGTCAATGTTCTTTTCAAAGGAAATTGTTTTGACAGCTACACCGTCAGTCGACTTTACTTTAAGTACCTGTTCATCTCCCGGTAAAGTTTTAAGAAGGGTAAAATTCTGGAAGAATGTTCTCTGTGTTACAGGAGGTGTTGAAAAGAACCCTCTGGCTCTTGGGAAATCTCCTCCCGGGCTGACTCCGTAAAGCTGTAACATGCTGGCGATATAATCACCTCACCTGCCAGGTATTCCCCTCTTTCACCGGCCTCTCTTCCTTCAGTCCAGTCTGAGGCCAGAAAACCCGTCTGGGCTTTGATCACATCAGCTGAGATGGCTTTAAGGCCTTTTTCAACTGGTGTCTCCTGATTGTAAATGTTTGGATAAAAGTATGATAATAAAACCAGTCCTGACAGAATTATTCTTTTCATATCTTACTAATAACAATTCACAGCCAAGATAAGAATAGTTAATGGTAAAATAAAAGAAGTGGTGTAATCGTTATTTTAAAGAAGACTGCAACCTTTTTAATTGTTTTACCGTTTTATATAAGATGTTATCATAAATTAACTATCAATTTAACTTGTTTGATTTAACTTAAAAACCTCATTATGAAAAAACTAGTGATTATTGCAATAGCGGCATTATTACCACTTCCGGCTTTCTCACAGTTTAAATTCGGAGTGAAAGCGGGAGCCAGCACCACTTCAATAACAATGGCAGATGCTAAATTGGTATCTTCAGGCACTAAAACATATACCGTAGAAAGCCTGGGAGGCATGAATTTCGGCTTCCATGGCGGTATTTTCGGAAGAGTCAGCATTTCAAAATTATTTGTTCAGCCTGAGATACTTTTTTCAACAAGGACAAATGAATATACAGTTACTGATGTACTGACAGCAACTTCAGAGGACGTAAAACAGAGTTTCAATAAGATTGATGTCCCGGTAATGGTTGGAGTTAAGCTTGGACCGGCAAGGATTAATGCAGGACCTTTGGGCTCATTTCTTATCAATACGCCACAGGAACTGATCGATGATCCTCAACTTGAGACTATTTATGGCAGGATGTCATTTGGCTACCAGGCAGGTGTCGGGGTTGATCTTATCGGTTTGATGACCGTTGATCTCCGATATGAGGGAAGCCTGAAAAAATACCAGAACAAGATTGAAAATGCCATTGGAACAGCCGTTAACCTTGACGACCGTGCAAATGCGTTTCTGCTTAGCATTGGAATAATGTTCTGAAAGGCTTATTTAGACAGAAGCATCTTCGCTGCTACCAGGAGCAGGAGGACACCAAATATTTTCTTAAGGACTGGCTGAGGAATATTCAATGCCAGTTTCGAACCGAAATATGATCCGATAATAAAAGCAGCTGCCAGGATCAGTGCAAATTTGATGTTGACCTGTCCTGCCTTCCAGTAATTGTAAGTTGCAATAATTCCTATCGGCGGCAGCATAACGGCCAGGCTAGTACCCTGAGCCATCTGCTGGTTGAAGCCCAATATAAATACCAGCGCCGGTATCATGATTATTGCTCCGCCAATACCCAGCATACCGGCCATTACCCCTGTGATAATCCCGATAACACAAAGCAGAACTAACGTTGTAACTGACATATTCATCGTTTTAATTTTATTATAATAATGATTACTATCTGTAAAAATATGAATAAAATGATTGCATGAATGCATGATTGCATAATTGCACGACTTTTTGTACTTATTTACTTTATAAGTAAATTTGCTGATCCTTTTATAGAAAATGAAACGCAAACAACTGATATCCTTCATTTTATTATTAGCGTTAGTTATTGTTATTTGTATCATTCTGGGATACAGGCTTTTATTTGGAATTAACCTTAAGACTGAAGGTGAAAAAATCACCCTTTACATACCTGAAGGATCATCCTATATACAGGCAATGGATACCATCAAAGCCCATTTTAATATACCAGATCCCAAAGCCTTTGAATGGATTGCTGAAAAGAAACATTACCCGACTCTTGTAAAACCTGGTCTGTATGTAATTGAAAATGGCTTAAGCTATACAAAACTTTTAAATCTCCTGAGATCCGGAAGGCAGACTCCTGTCAGGGTGACTTTCAACAATATACGGTATCTCAATGACCTTGCAGGTAAAATTGGCGGACAGATAGAAGCTGATTCCTCACAGATAATGGATTTCCTTTCTAATCAGGATAACTATAGCGGCGACAGATTTACAAGGGAAAACGTAATTTCTGTTTTTATTCCAAATACTTATGAGTTTTTCTGGTATACGGATGCAGGAGAGCTCTATAAAAGGATGCTTAAAGAGTACAACAGGTTCTGGACTGATGAACGTCTTGAAAAAGCAAGGACTGAAAATCTTACACAAATTGAAGTGTCCATCCTGGCATCTATAATCGATGATGAAGTCGTCAAAGCAGATGAAAAGCCTAAGATAGCGGGTGTATACCTGAACAGGCTTAAGAGAGGAATTCCCCTGCAGGCATGTCCGACTATAAAATTTGCATTAAATGATTTTACGATCACGAGAGTATTGAATCAGCATCTTAAGATCGAATCTCCTTACAATACATATCTGCACAGAGGTTTTCCTCCCGGACCAATAGGATGTCCTACAATTGAAGGCATTGATGCAGTTCTTAATGCAGAGAAGCACGATTATCTCTATTTTGCTGCAAAAGCAGATTTCTCAGGATATCATAACTTCTCACGTACACTTGCAGAGCATAACCGTTATGCGGATCAGTACCAGAGAGAACTTGATAAAAGAAGGATTTTCAGATAGTTCCGGTAACTTCCACTTCCCTTTCCAGGTTAACTTCGAATTTATCTTTTACTGATATTCTGATTTTTTCAGAAAGGTCAAATATGTCTTTCCCTGTTGCGTTGCCATAATTGACCAGGACCAGCGCCTGTTTCTCATGTACCCCGGCATCTCTGATCCTCCAGCCCTTCCATCCGCACTGCTCAATCATCCACCCTGCAGCCAGCTTTTTATTTCCTGACGGATCATCAAATAAGGGCAGCCCCGCAAAAGATTTCAGAAGCTTTTCTGCAACAATCCTGCTGACAACAGGATTCTTGAAAAAGCTTCCTGCATTTCCAATAACCTTAGGATCAGGAAGTTTACGTTGTCTTATATTAATTATGGCAATCCTTACATTTCTTAATGTCGGCTGACCAAGCCTGTCAACCTCTTCATTCAGCGAACCATAATTTAGATTTGGCTTGAAGTTTAAATCCAGTTTGAAATATACTCTTGTTACCAGGTATTTACCCTTTTCTGACTTTTTGAATACACTGGTTCTATAGCCAAAACGGCATTCATCATTGCTGAATACTCTTACTTTACCGTCAGTGGTGCTGATAGTCCTGACCTTCGTGATATAATCTTTTACTTCTGATCCGTAAGCGCCAATATTCTGTACCGGTACTGCTCCGACATTTCCAGGTATTCCTGAGAGATTCTCCAGTCCGCCGAATCCCATTCTTACGGTCCATTCTACGAGTTTGTCCCACTCCACCCCGGCTCCCGCTGAAACAATGACATGTTCGTTTTTATGCTCCTCAAACTTAATCCTGCTGAATGCAGGAAAAAGTATGGTGCCGCTGAAGTCTCCGGTGAAAAGGATATTGCTTCCCCCTCCAAGTATAAGCAATGGTTTTTTCCACGAGAGTTCACCATTGAAGAGCGCCTTCGCTTCCTTCTCGGTTCTGACATGGATCATCGTATCAGCCATGTACTCAAGACCGAATGTATTGTAAGGTTTCAGGCTGATATTCCTGCAGATGCGCATATCTCTTTTCTTGTAAAAGTATGAATTTTAACCTTATGTAACAGCTAAAGCCTGATGACGGTCAATGGATTTGCATCATCTATATTACATCCTCCGTAAAACTTTCAGCCCCTTTCGTCAAATTTTTTTGAATATATTCACGTTTTGTTCTATTTTTAATATAATAACTGATTAATAACAGGCCTTTGCGCCTTTGCGCCTTTGTGCCATTAAGCCTTTCAGTATGAAAACAAAACTTCCCCTTACACTTCTTTTATTCCCGAGTCGCTTCGCTCTCGGGATTTCGTCATCCCGAGTAACTCGGGATTCCTCAACTTTTTTCTTGTTTCTTTTATCTTGTTTCTTGTTTCTTGACTCCACCGCCCAGGTCCCGCAGGGATTTAATTACCAGGCCATTGTCCGAGACGGCTCTAACGAGATCATCGCCAATAAGGGCATGACTGTTACAATAGCACTTCATGCAAATTCCGGAACAGGGGCTCTTCTCTGGGAAGAGGATAATGCAGTAACCTCCGACCAGTTCGGACTTGTATCATTTGTAGTCGGAGATGGCTCAAGTACTGGGGGATTGGCAAATTTTACGGATATAGACTGGAATGCACAGACAGTATTCCTGAAGACAACTGTTGAATACCCGGCAGGAGTATTCACAGTAATGGGAACAACACAGATATGGGCTGTTCCGTATTCTCTTGTAGCGAAAGATGTGGAAGGTCCTGTTGAAGTTGAGAAGATAGGGATCACAGGAACAACAACGGATGACGAGGAGGCTCTTTTTGAGGTAAAGAATCATGGAGGGCAGACAGTATTTGCAGTTTACAATGAAGGGGTAAGGATCTATGTAAATGATATAGATACAAAAGGAGCAAAGGGAGGCTTTGCCATAGGCGGATTTGGAATACCTAAGACCATTCCTCATCAATACCTGTTTATCAGCGGGGACAGTGTAAGGGTCTATATAGACAATACAGATACAGATAAAGGGCCGAAAGGAGGATTTGCGATAGGTGGTTTTGGAGTTGCAAAGAAAGGGCCTCAGCAGTTTCTGACAGTCAGTAACGACAGTGTGAGAATCTATGTTGACAATAATGAAACGGACAAAGGGGTAAAAGGAGGATTTGCAATTGGCGGTTATGGAGTATCAAAAGGCAAGCCGCAAAAGCTTCTGACAGTAAGTGACGACAGTGTAAGGATTTATATAAATGATGCCGCAAAGGGAGTAAAGGGAGGTTTTGCAATAGGAGGATTTGACAAGACCAAGGGAGACGGAGCCAACATAAACTTCTTTAATGTTTCAACAGATGCAAGTGATACAATAAATCCATCAGAACCCAGAATACTCTGGTATCCTTTGAAAAATGCATTTCTGACAGGGCAGGTTCTGATTGAGCTGACAGACAGTGTTGGTATTAATTCAACTGCAACAGGTTATGAATCAAAGGCAGTCGGCGACTGGTCGCAGGCAATGGGTTATATGGCAATCGCCAGAGGCGATTATTCGACGGCAATAGGTAACAATGCTATTGCCCATAAAGACAATTCATTTGCATTCGGGGATAATGCAAAATCATCAGGGACTAACTCATTTTCGTTTGGTAAAGGTGCGGTAGCCATGGCAAGCGGAAGCTATGCATTTGGATCACAGGGATATACCGATGAAATGGAACCTACAAGGTTTACTATAGCTAATGGTTCTAATTCGTTTGCCATTGGGATGGGAGCCCAGACAAACGAACGACTGGCTATTGCAATAGGGACAGATTGTACGGCTTCGGGTGTCAGGTCGGTAGCTCTCGGAAGCGGATCAGAAGCTACAGCTTTTGGCGCTGTTGCTCTGGGTACTGCTTCATATGCTTATGGTAACTATTCTTTTGCTGCTAATTTTCACGCCCTTGCGTCCGGAGCAAATTCTGTTGCACTGGGAGATCAATCAGAAGCATCAGGATATGGTTCATTAACAGCGAATATTGCTACAAAAGCACAATCTTACTGTTCATTTGTAATCGGCCGTTTCAATATTGTCTCCGGGACCACAAACAGCTGGGTGGCAACTGAACCTCTTTTTATTATCGGAAATGGGTCAAGTGCATCATCAAGGGCAAATGCTGTTACTGTTTTGAAAAATGGTAATGTTGCAATAGGACATAACGCTCCTACCCAGCAACTTGATCTGAGCGGTCAGATAAGGATAAGGGGAGGCAGTCCTGCTGCAGGAGAAATATTGACTTCTGATGCAGATGGAAATGCGACCTGGGAGACTCCGGCAAGCCATACACACAGTTCCACCGATATAACTTCAGGTACTCTCCCGGTAACCAGGGGTGGTACAGGAAATAGCACGCTTACCGCAAACAAAGTATTGGTAGGCAACGGAACCAGTGCTGTACTCTATCCGACAAACCTGCACTGGGATAACGCAAATTCCAGGCTTGGCATTGCAGATGTCACACCCTCTTTTTCACTTGATGTAGCAGGCGCCGCACAGATACAACAATCAGCCTGGCTGGCAACCTCAAGCGGAAATGTCGGAATCGGAATTACTTCAGCTGCAACCAAACTACGTGTCAATGGTAATCTTGCCGTGGGGACATATGACGCTGCTACAGCTAATGGACTGGCTGTCAGCGGAAATGTCGGGATAGGAACATCCAGTCCATCACAAAAGCTGCACATTGAAAACACATCAGGTGCGGTTAAAATATTAGTAAATGGTTCATCTGGAACTTCGAGTCTTGAGTATAACATTTCAGGTACATATGTCGGCGCATTCGGTGCCAATCTTGACAATGATTACATTTTTATTTACCATGGAGGTAATGTTTCCGTTAAGAATGGGATGATGGGTATCGGAAATACAAATCCCGGACAAAAGCTTGATATTACTGCCGGCTATGGCCGGGTAGAAACAGGTTACAGCTGGCTTACAAATTCTGACGTCAGATATAAGAAAAATATAACTGAACTTCAGGAATCGCTTGAAAAAGTTTTAAATCTGAGGGGAGTAAGATTTGATCTTGCTGATGATGTAGATGTTGTTGACGGTGAGGGTAAATATATAGGATTCATTGCCCAGGAGTTGGAAGAAGTATATCCTGAATTTGTTGTTACAGGAGAAAATGGCTATAAATCAGTTGCTTACGATAAAATTGGACCAGTTTTAGTCGAAGCCATCAAGGAACAGCAAAAGCATATTGAATCACAGGATGAAAAAATTGCCAGGCTGGAGAAAATGGTACAAGAGTT
>JAPLDX010000099.1 GCA_026391215.1 Bacteroidia bacterium | reverse complement strand
GGTTGCGATATTGCAATATTATCTGCAGCTGTCGCTGATTACACACCGGCAAAGGTTGAGAAGCAAAAGATCAGGAAGACAGGTGAGGATTTGACTTTAAAGCTGAAACCAACAACCGACATTGCTGCCACACTCGGGAATATGAAGAGGCCTTCACAGATTCTGGCAGGCTTTGCCCTCGAAACAGGCAACGAAATAAAGAACGCCACAGGGAAACTGAAACGAAAAAATTTTGATTTCATTGTACTGAATTCGTTGAGAGATTCCGGGTCTGGATTTAACACAGATACAAACCGGATTACGATAATTGACAAGTACAATAATATTGATAAATTTGAGTTGAAATCTAAAGAAAATGCTGCCAGGGACATTCTTGATAAAATTGTTTCAATGATCAAATAATCTGATAGGATGAAACTAATCCGCCTTCCGAAATATATTGTTCTTATTATCCTGATTTTTTCACCTGAAGCCATGTTTTCTCAGGAACTTATCTGCAATGTTCAGGTTTCTGCCCAGAAAATACAGGGATCCAACCGCCAGGTATTTGAAAACATGCAGCGCGACATCTACGAATTCATGAATAATACGGTCTGGACCAATCATGTATTCAGCTATTCGGAAAGGATCGATTGTAATATTCTCATCAACATCAACAACCAGTTGTCTGCCGATGAATTCAGCGGAACGATACAGGTACAGCTCAAAAGGCCTGTTTTTAACACCACTTATAGTTCAACAGTCCTGAATTTCACTGATAATAACTTCAAGTTCAGATATGTGGAATTTCAGCCACTCGAATTTGATCCCACTACGTACAGGTCCAGCCTTGTGTCTGTCCTGGCATACTATGCATACCTTATCCTCGGTTTTGATTATGATTCTTTTGCTCCAGAGGGGGGCACTGAGTTTTTCCAGATGGCTGAGAAAATTGTCTTAAATGCCCAGAATGCTCCTGAAATGGGATGGAAACCTTATGATGGCTCACGTAACCGCAACAGGTACTGGCTCGTAAAAAATATTCTCGATAAGGAATATGAAGGTGTGAGGCAATTTATTTATGAATATTACATCAACGGGCTCGATAAAATGGAATCAAAAGTAGCTGAAGCCCGGACAAGCATGGTTGAAAGCCTAAGACTTGTACAGGAGGTTTACAGGAAAAAACCGGATCCGTTCATGTACCTTGTTCAGGTGGTGATGGAAACAAAATCTGATGAGTTGATAAATGTTTATTCCGAAGCGTTTCCTGAAGAGAAGAGCAGGGTTGTAGAGATCCTTACCGAGATTGATCCGGCCAACAAGTCAAAATATGAGAAGATCACCGCATCTAATTAATCATAGTCCCAGGTCATGCTCATTAAACTTTACGTTCAAAACTATGCACTTATCAAGGATCTGGACATTGAGCTTGAAAACGGGTTGACTATCATTACCGGTGAGACAGGAGCCGGCAAAACAATCCTCCTTGGCGCTTTATCGTTGATACTCGGAACCCGGGCCGATACATCCGTGCTTCTGGAAAAGAATGAAAAATGTATCGTCGAAGGTACATTCAGAATTGAGGAATATGACCTTGCTGAATTTTTTTCTGCCAATGAGATTGACTATGAGCCTGTTACTATTCTGAGAAGGGAGATAAACCCTGCCGGCAAATCACGGGCATTTATCAATGATACACCTGCTACAGTAAATCTGTTGAAAGAACTTGGCGATCGACTTATCGATATACATTCGCAGCACCAGACACTGATGCTGAACGATAATTCTTTCCAACTGAATGTCATTGATTCTTTTGCTGTCACAGCAAAGCTTAAAGATGAATACAGAACGTCTTTTAAAAAATACCGCAGCCTCAAAAAGGAATATAATGAAGTAAAGGAAAAAGCTGACAGGAACAAAGCCGACCTTGAATATTACCAGTTCCAGCTGAACCAGCTTGAAGATGCAAAACTTGTCGATGGTGAGCAGGAAGAGCTTGAGAAGGAACAGGAGCTACTGAGCCATGCCGGGGAGATAAAGCTTGCGCTTGGAACTGCGTCAGATCTTTTTTCATCTGAAGGAAAATCAATACTGGCCTCGCTGAGGGAAGCGAAGGTCAACCTGGCAAAAATAAAAGATTTTCTGCATCAGGGAGAAGAGATACTTAACCGTACAGAATCTTCTTATGTAGAGCTGAATGATATAGCAAGTGAACTTGAGAAGCTTACTGCATCAATTGAAGCTGATCCAGGACGTCTTGCCCGGATCAACGACAGGCTTGATACGATCTATGCGCTTATCCAGAAACACCGGGTAAATTCTCTTAATGAACTTATAATCAAGAGAGAAGAAATAAGAAATCTGATCAGATCTATTATTAACAGCGACGACCGTCTGGTTGAACTGGAATCAATTCTTACAAAAGAAACTGACCATCTCAAAAAGCTGTCCGGAGATATCTCAGCCAGGAGAAAAGCCATCTTACATGATGTTGAGAAGAAAATAACAGACCTGCTTAAGCAGCTGGGTATGCCCAATGCAAGATTCAGGATCTCGCTAACCAGTCTCCGGGATTTTACCCCGGAGGGGACCGACCATGCTGATTTTTTGTTCTCTGCAAATAAGCAGGTGGAACCGGAAAACCTCGCCAGGATAGCTTCCGGCGGCGAACTATCAAGAGTTATGCTCAGCCTTAAGTCGTTGCTGACAAAGAATATAAACCTGCCGACAATAATTTTTGATGAGATCGATGCCGGAGTCTCGGGAGAGGTTGCCGATAAGGTGGGACAGATACTTGCCGGCATGGGCAAATATATGCAGGTTGTTAACATCACACATCTTCCGCAGGTTGCTTCACGGGGAACAAAGCACTACCATGTTTACAAGGATGAAAGCGGCAATGAAACAATTACCAGGATTAAATTGTTATCATCCGAAGAACGAATACATGAGGTTGCCAGATTGCTGAGCGGCAGTGAAATAACAGAGATTGCCATTAAGAATGCAAAGGAACTGATAAAAGCTGCTAAGAATTAAGTTACTGTTATGGAAGAAAAATTATTACAAGAAAAGTGACAATACAGAAACTTTATCACGACAGAGGATTTTCAAGAATAGGTATGAGCCTTAAAGCAATTGAACAGTACAATAAGAGCTTTGAGGATTGTCCTGATAAGTAAAAATACCCAAGGCTTTTAGTATAAATGCCTCTTTTTAAATCACCTTGCTGATCGTGCAGGGTGATTTGTTTATTTTTGATTATACCAAAACTCAGCGTCATGGTTAATCTGATCATTCTCATTGTGTTTTACATCACCTTGCCGGTGATTCTGATCTGGCTGACAACAAAGTATACCTTTTTAAAAAAACTTGGAGCGGTTGTTCTCGCCTATGCTCTTGGTATCATTATCGCCAACATTGGCATTCTGCCCAAAGTAAGCGAAGCATTCCTTAAAGAAACAGTAGCAAAGGACAGACCATATATACCAAAAACAGAAGCTTCTGAGTTATATGCTGTCGGTACCTTAACAGAAAAGGATCTTAGAACGAACCGTGTAGCTTCAATTCAAGACAGTGTGCAGTCTGCGTTAATCCCGCTTGCATTACCTTTAATTCTTTTCTCCCTTAGCGTCAGAAGATGGCTGAAGTTCTCAGGTAAAGGATTTCTTTCAATGATCCTTGCCCTGATATCTGTCAGTGTCATTGTAGCAACAGGATACCTGATATTCGGGGAGAAAATTCCAGAGGGAAACAAGGTAGCAGGCATGCTGATAGGAACCTATACAGGAGGTTCCATAAATATGGCAGCGTTAGCAATAGCTCTAAAAGTTCAGCCATATACTTTTATCATGACAAATACTTATGATATGATCATAGGGGGGCTGACAATACTGTTCTTCATTACGGCGGGACCAGCTGTTTTCAGATTTTTTCTCCCGCCTTTTAAAAAGCATACAGGCCAGAGCGGTGAAAACCTGGATGTTGATGCACTGGAGAAGCAGATGAATGAAGATTTTGATGATTATTCAGGGATTTTTAAGAAAGAAATAATTCTACCGCTTCTTGGATCCCTCGGACTTGCAGTACTTATTTTTGCAGCAGGGTTTGGTGTAAATCTGCTTTTACCTAAAGTGTCCCCAACGATCTCAGTTATATTGACAGTAACCACTCTTGGTGTAGCCGCATCATTTATCCCAAAAGTGAGGCAAATTAAAAAGACTTACCAATTGGGTATGTATTTTATTACTGCCTTTTCGCTGGTAATTGCTTCCAGGTGCGACCTGAGCGTGTTCTTTCAGGTAAAATATTTAAACATTCTTTACTTCGTCACCTACGCATATTTCGGATCACTTATCCTGCATATCTTCCTTTCCTGGATATTCAAGGTAGATGCTGATGATTTTCTCATCACTACTACAGGATTTGTATATTCTCCCCCGTTTGTGCCAATGGTAGCGGCAGCCCTGAAAAACAAGGATGTCATACTAACTGGATTAGCCACAGGGATAATCGGCTGGATTATTGGCAACTACATAGGTGTTGCCTTTAGTATGTGGTTGGGCAAGATCTAAAACAAATAATTCAGACCCATCGAAAATCCTATATTGCCGTCCTGCTCATTCAATGCCTTGCCTATATCAATTGCAATTACAAAGTTTTTATTTATTACCGGCATTATGCTTACACCAACACATTGATGAAGCTTCTCCTCCCCAGGTCTGAAGTAATCAGAGAAATTCTCTGGTTCAGTCAAACTGTTATAGGGCTCAGGTAAATTGTTAAAAGTATCGCTAAGATTGTCAGGCAAATCAATGGGTTTAACAGTCATGCCAGCATCATAAAACAGGTTGAGCCCGATGTATATATCCAGGTTAAAAAGGGTAAAGTAAACCGGTTTCCAGCGAAGCTCAAAGTTTCCGAGAATATAGGCATTACCTATTACCCTGTTTTTCACAACACCTCTCATTGTGCTTACACCGCCGAGCCCTTCACTGTATGTGCCGGTCAGCATGGATGTAATTGCCTGTGACTGATAGAAAAACGGAACATCTCCGGTAAGTGTGGTCTGATAATTCAGGCGGTAAACAAATGAAAGATCATCCTTTATCAATGTAAAGTATTGACGATGAATGATATAAAATTTTGAAAATCCCCAGTCATTTCCCAAAAATGAAGGAGCGGCTTCAAATCCCAGCTCAGTCCATATACCTTTCATGGGATTAGTCCGGAAATCGCGATTGTCCCATTCAATACCTGCTTTGACTGTATTGACCCATCCGCCATCGGCTTCATTGGCTGAGATCAATCCAAGTGCCTGGTAATATTCAAACAGACCTGGTTCATCCGTGACGTAAGGGAGTTTTACTTTTTTCCCTTTATTAAGTCTGTCAATATCAACCGAACTGATTTTAAAATTCTGGAAAGCAAATCCTGCACTCCATTTAATATGCTCTCCTGATAGTTTCCCCTGGAGATCGTTCTTAAACCTGAACTGGTTCCTTTTAAATCTATAGAACATACTGGTCCTGTAATCAGCAGATTCATCATCCATCCAGCCAAAATTGAATACTGATTCATACCCGTTATATCCGTAAAAATGACAGGCCTGATCGGGAAGATAAGTGAGATCACTTGTCAGATGCACTCCAGGAATGAGATGATTGGATTCAAACATGAACCTGTAAGTAGCGCTTCCCTTGGTGTAACGCGATACTTCAGTATATATATGATCAAGATAATCGGGATAGACGCTGGGTTTCCCATAATTATTAAATTCTGCAACAGCCCCGTACTGAAATCCAAGATTCGAATCATAAGTAGTTGCAGGAAGAATTCCGCTTAATCTCCATCCGACTTTTTCCTTCTTCTCCTTCTTTCCCTTTACTTCTTTTTGCTCTTCCTGTCCGTAAACGCAAAAAGCTATCATCAAAATTAAAAAAACAGATAAGGCCTTTTTCATAGGTTAGTGTTTTGGTTGATAATGTTAAAGATAAAGAAAAATGGAAATCATGACCTCTTTTTTTAATATTTGCTACCTTAGGCTGGTATTTTTACGACTAAATACTTATATGGGATTGCTGATTAAGAATATAAAAGGACTGGTGCAGGTTGAGGAGAAACCGAAGCTTAAGGTATGCGGGAAAGATATGTCCTTAATTAACAGAATATCAGATGCTTATTTGTTCCTTGAAAATGGACAGATATCTGATTTCGGAAAAATGGCAGATATGCCCTGTAAATTCAATACTTCAGGGAATACTGACATTCAGATGATTGATGCCTCGGGCAAATTTGTTTTTCCCTCATTTTGCGATTCACATACCCACCTGGTTTATGCCGGCAGCAGAGAACAGGAATTCACCGATAAGATCAGGGGACTTTCATATGAGGAGATAGCAGAAAAGGGAGGAGGGATACTTAATTCAGCCAGGAAGCTTAATGAAACATCTGAAAATGAACTGTTTAATCAGTCAATGATACGTGTCAATGAAATCATTTCGCTGGGTACAGGAGCAGTTGAAATTAAGAGCGGCTATGGACTCAACCTGGCTGCTGAGCTGAAAATGCTGAGGGTAATTAAAAGAATAAAAGAAACTTCACCACTTGAAGTGAAAGCCACATTTTTAGGAGCTCATGCAGTACCAGCGGAATTCAAGGACAACAGGAAGAAATATGTTGATGTAGTGATCAGTGAAATGATACCGGCAGTGTCTTTGGAGGAGCTAGCAGATTATATTGATGTATTTTGTGACAAGGGTTTTTTCACTGTTGAGGAGACTGAAAGAATATTAATGGCAGGTCTCAAGTATGGACTACAAGCAAAGATACATGCAAATGAGCTGGATTTTTCCGGAGGCGTACAGGTCGGAATAAAATACGATGCCCTTTCTGTGGATCATCTTGAACGATCAGGTGATGCAGAGATAGAGGCGTTAAAAGGCAGAGAAACAATGCCCACGCTTCTCCCCGGATCATCATTTTTTACCGGATTACCAGAACCTCCTGCGAGGAAGATGATTGATGCAGGTCTGCCGGTCGCGCTTGCATCTGATTACAATCCAGGCTCATCACCTTCAGGGAACATGAAGCTGGTAATGTCGCTGGCATGCATAAATCTGAAGATGCTTCCTGAAGAAGCAATAAATGCTGTTACCATTAATTCGGCTTACGCAATGGGGCTCTCTGAAACACACGGATCCATTGCTCAGGGGAAAGTTGCTAACATATTCATTACTAAAGAAATACCATCGTATGAGTTCCTGCCTTATGCTTTTGGCAGCAACCTGATTGAGACTATAATACTGAAAGGAAAAATAATAAATTAGGAACCCCCCAACCCCTCTGAAGGGGATTACCCCCGCCCCGTCAAGGCGGGGCACCCCCTGAAGGGGGTCTAAATACAAGACTAATTTAACCCCCCTTCAGGGGGGATGGGGGGGTGAAGAAAGTGGGAAAGAAAGAATATGGAGAAGAGAATAATCGAGTGTGTTCCGAATTTCAGCGAGGGGAGGGATATGTCTGTAATTAAGCAGATTACAGATGTAATTGAAGCTGTAGAAGGAGTGAAGCTGCTTGATGTTGATCCAGGGAAGGATACGAACAGGACAGTGGTGACTTTCGTAGGCGATCCTGAAGCTGTATCCGAGGCAGCTTTCAGGGCAGTTAAGAAAGCATCTGAAGTAATAGATATGTCGAAGCACCATGGTGAGCATCCGCGGATGGGAGCCACTGATGTCTGTCCATTTATACCGGTCACCGGTATCACCATGGAGGAGACTGTAATCTTTTCCCGCCGGGTGGCAGAAAGAATCGGCAAAGAGCTGAAGATACCTGTGTATTGTTATGAAAATGCTGCTCTTGAGGAAAAGCGCCGTAACCTTGCAAGCTGCAGGGAAGGGGAATATGAAGGGCTGAAGAAAAAACTGGCTGATCCCGCATGGAAACCCGATTTCGGTCCTGCAAGCTTTAACGAACGATCAGGTGCTACAGCTGTGGGAGCCAGGGATTTTCTTGTAGCCTTCAATGTAAATCTTAACACGACTTCAGTTCGAAGGGCTAATGCGATAGCGTTCGATGTGAGAGAAAAGGGGAGAAGCAGTGAGAATGAAAAAGGAGAGAAAATAAGTGTACCTGGCACACTTAAAAGTGTTAAGGCAATAGGCTGGTATATTGAGGAATACGGGATTGCCCAGATCTCCATGAACCTGACCAATATCTCTATAACTCCTGTTCATATCGCATTTGATGAGGTTTGCCGAAAGGCGGATGCTCGAGGGGTGAGGGTTACCGGCTCGGAACTGGTTGGACTGATCCCTCTCAAGGCAATGCTGGATGCAGGAATGTATTTTCTTGAAAAACAGCATAGATCTATTGGAGTATCTGATAATGAGCTTATTAAGATAGCTATAAAATCAATGGGACTGAATGATATTCATCCTTTTATTCCTGAGGAAAAAATAATAGAATTTGTTATGGCAGAAAAGGGGAAAAGAAAACTGGTCGACATGGACCTTATGGCATTCATGAATGAAACTGCATCTGAATCTACTGCCCCGGGCGGAGGTTCGGTATCAGCGTATATGGGAGCCCTTGGTGTTGCTCTTGGCACAATGGTTGCAAACCTGTCGAGCCATAAAAAAGGATGGGACGACAGGTGGAAAGAGTTTTCTGACCTGGCTGCCAGGGGTAAAGTGATACAGAATAAGCTCATTGATCTGGTGGATGAGGATACTGAAGCATTCAATAAGATCATAGAGGCTTACAGGCTTCCCAGGAAGACAGGAGAAGAAATTAAGTTAAGGAAAGAGGCTGTTCAGCAAGCTGTTAAAGATGCTATCATGGTGCCATTCAAGGTAATGGAAACAGCTTACTCCGGATTCAGCCTGATAAGGGAAATGGTCGAAAAGGGAAATCCGGCTTCTGTGACTGATGCGGCAGTAGGAGCATTAGCCCTGAGATCGTGCATAAAGGGAGCTTTCCTGAATGTTAAAATAAATGCAGTAAGCCTTGCTGACAAAGCATTTGTAAATGAGATACTTAAGAAAGGATCCGAAATAGAATCCAAAGCTGTAACTGAGGAGGAGTCAATACTTAAAATTGTTGATGACAATATCACAAATCAGCTGAAACTCTGACCTCTGATGGCTTAACGGGTTGTTATTCCGGGAAATGCCAAGTGTATACTACTCTTCTTCCCTGACATTCAGACTATTCTCTTAATTGTCCTCAGATGATGTGAGTAACCTTTTATTTCCTGCTTATATATGCCCTGGTGATCTATGGTATCTATCCTCACCCTGCCTGAGGCATGTATAACCAGTCCTTTTGAAAGGATCATTCCTACATGAGATATCCTGCCCCTTTCATTATCAAAAAAGACAAGATCACCGGGAACAGCCTCATCAATAAAACTGACATCTTTTCCTGCCTCGGCCTGCTGGTAGCTGTCACGGGGAATAGCTATCCCACAGATCTTGTAGACAAGCTGGGTGAGTCCCGAACAGTCAATACCTGAAGGAATACGCCCTCCCCAGATATATGGGCTATTG
Source organism: Bacteroidia bacterium (assembly GCA_026391215.1). Lineage (GTDB taxonomy): Bacteria > Bacteroidota > Bacteroidia > Bacteroidales > VadinHA17 > LD21. The sequence continues at coordinate 1,299 of JAPLDX010000099.1, read as the reverse complement.
ATGAATTTCATAGCCAGATCGGCAAATGAATCAGTAGTTGTAATGTAACTTTTATTGAAATCATCATCAGTTGTGTAAATATTTTTGCCTATAGTGAATTTCCTGTCAATGAAATCAGCATTATAGATCTCGCATCCTGCTTCAAGTATCATTTTTGTCTTGTCATTCTTATAGCAAAGCAATGATCTGTTCAGTACCTGTCCGGCTGCTTTGACTTTATCCTCAGTCTGCTGAACATGGTTAACATCAATCCACCCGGCATAATTATCGAATAATGTTTCAATCTTGAACCAATGACCTGACTGATCGAGAATATGGTATTTCTCTCCAAACAGCACCTGACTGAACATCTCAGACCTGTGGGAGGGGCCTGACCTCAACGGAACAAAAACATTCTCACATATATACTGCTCCATAATGTTTTTAGTTTGTCACAAAAGTAGAAAATATAATTACGTACTTAACCACAAAGGGGAAACGATAAATATCCTTGACGCCAGGATTGCACATCCCGAAAGGACTTAACGCATATCAATGACTTCAACGCCTTTATAATTTTCAGGTATAAAGATGAACATGCCCGGTTCAGGAACCTGCTTGAGGCTGTATTCCCGGATAATAATGTCAATTGTAATGCCATCCCTTCTTTTATATTCAAAGCTTCTCAGATTCAGTGAGGGGTTTGCAATGTTAAGCCTTACCCTGACGAGATCGCTCTGAATGTCCTCAGGATACAGGTCTATAATATAAGAATCGGACCTTTCTTCAATGAGCCTGTTTTTATAGCCGCTTTTATACATAGTAAAAAGTGAAGACGGACGGCTTTGAAATGAATCATCGTTTTTGTCGGGTTTGGTCACTGTAACCTCCTTTTCGGCAGGCAGATAACTCCACGAAGTCTCACCATTGTACCATATAATGTTATCAGGGAGATCAAGCTTGTAGCTGTTTTTACTCAGGATTACAGATCCTTCCAGAGTATCCCTTGTATTTGCCACCTGGTCGGTGTTAATAAGAAGGAACTTCATTGTGACGGAAGGTGCAGCCATGGCTGTTGATGAGAATTTATCCAGGACCTTAATTGCCTGGGGGTCATTCTGTCCCGCTGCATTGATTGTCAAAAGAAGTAAAGCAAATAATATAGAGTAAATCCTCATAGGTTTCCTTTTTACTCAAGACCCTTCAAAATCTGTTCCAAAACGAAAAGATCGGAACAAAGTACATCCCTGGCTTTGCTGCCTTCAAAAGGTCCGACAATGCCTGCAGCTTCGAGCTGATCTATTATTCTGCCTGCCCTGT
>JAPLDX010000088.1 GCA_026391215.1 Bacteroidia bacterium | reverse complement strand
GCCATGGAGGATATCAAAGGAGATAACAACCAGGTTGCCAGTGTCCTTGATATTTCAACCGGAGATATGGTTTTTCAGGTTCTTATCAAATCGTTCCATTTCGATAAAGCTCTTCTGGAAGAACATTTCAATGAAAATTATATGGAGTCAGATAAATTTCCAAAATCAACATTTAAAGGAAAAATTACTAATCTTGCATTAGTTGACTTTACAAAAAACGGTAAATATGATGTTACGGTTGAGGGAGAGCTGAATATCCATAACGTAACAAATAAGGTAACCGAAAAAGGAACTATTGAAGTTGTTTCCGGAGGGATCAATGCAAGTTCTTCATTCAATATTGTGCCTGAAGATTATAAGATAAACATTCCGGGTGTTGTAAGCGACAAAATTGCCAACAATCTTGAATTAACGGTTTCAATGAAGTATGCTCCGGTTGAGAATAAATAAATTTTCTATGAAATTATCAGTAAAAATTGCCCTATTTGTTGTTTTCTTTGTTGCCCTGGGGAGTATTCTTATTGCTCTGTATATGTATAATATGCAGCATAAAGATCTGCAGAAGATCAAACCTGATTTTGTGATCACAGCTGCAGATCTTCAGAAAGCATTTGAAGATAATGACGCCTTAGCCACTTCGAAATATGTGAACAAGATCCTGGAAATAACCGGAATGATTGAATCTGTTAACACTGGAAAAGAAAACATCCTGAGTGTCATAATCAAAACCGGAAGCGATTTCTCTTCTGTTATCTGTACGTTTCCCTTAAAAGCAGACACGACAAAATTTATTGTCGGAGATCAGGTAACAATCAAAGGGGAATGCTCCGGGTTTCTTATGGATGTTCTTCTAAATAATTGTGTTCTGATAAATTAGGTCTCTTACATTTTTTAACATCTCCAGGAGCATTTAATTTTTACCTTTAGCTCAAACTAACAGGTTATGAAAACAACCGTCAGAATCCTTGTATTTAACAGCGAAATAGAAGCCAGGCTCCTCTCCGGACTTCTTGAGCAAAGAGGCATTCCCCATATGCTTCGTTCATACCACGATTCAGCTTATAACGGAATGTGGCAGACACAAACCTGCTGGGGCTTCCTGGAGGCTGACGAAGAGAACAGGGAGGAAATACTGAAGATTTTCGGTGAAATGTCGTTGCCTGAAAACCTGATTGACCCGGAATAAGTAAAAAGACTTATATTTACACGTTCTTTTTAATAATGAGTTTTCAGAAAACTGAATGGATAATATTCAGACTAACAAGCGCAAACCTGGTGCACTGATCTCCGAAATTGTCCGGTCAATAACACCGGTAATAAAGAGCGGGTATTTCTATATCGGGCTTCTTGCGATCATTGCCGGTGCCGGGCTTAATTTTGCTTCCCAGACATATCTGCATAACTATATGATCCAGGGGAAGACTCTCCCCATGCTTTCAGACCTGATCCTGGATAATCTCCCTGTCATTGATCTTTCATTGATCTATGATCTATTCTGCCTTGTAATCTTTATTATTGTTGCCATATATATAGTCCATAAAAAAGACTATAACAGGCTGCCTTATATCCTGCTGCTATGCGGAATCTTTTTTATTGTGAGAGGAATATTTATAGTACTTACACCTTTCGGAAATCCCCCTGAATTCCAGGGATCAGATCCTCTTTTTAACGGATGGTCCAAATTTGAGCTTGGAGTTTATCCTTCAGGACATGTGGGAAATTCATTTTTGCTTTTATTGCTTGTAAACGACAAGACCTATAAATTTATCCTGATGTTCTGTCTGCTGGTGATAATATTTGCCTTGTTCCTGTCACACGGACATTACAGTATCGATATGCTATCAGGCTTCTTTTTTGCTTATGCCATCAAGGCTTTCGGAGATAAATATCTGACAGTTTTTGACCTGGGATATGAATCTGGTGATGCCTGATGCCTTAACTGGTTTATTTACGGTTCCCTTTTTCCATTCTCCGGATAAGCAGATAGTTGATTACTGCAATTATTATCAGTCCAAGGATAAACAGCGGATAGGCTATTTTCCATTTTTCAGGACCTGTCATCATTGTCCACTCCGACATGCCGCCAATGCTTGCTACTAAAGTAAGGGGCATAAAGATGGTCGCAATGAGCGTAAGTCGTCTTACAGAGGCATTTGTTTCATTCGATATTTTGGTCATCTGGTTGTTGAGAAGCGAAGTGTACAATTCCATAAGACTTGTTACAATTTCACGGTTTGTCTCCGTAAGCTCAAAGAACTTTGCAAGGTGATCATATATGTCACGATAATGGAAAATCGCCTTTTCCGGGATAAACGGGCAATCCATCCTTGAAATCTTGACCAGAATTTCCCTTTCATGGAAAAGACTTTTACGAAGAGTCACCAGGTATTTCTTCAGTCTCATCAATTCAGATGGTTTAAATCCGGCAGGATCATTAAGAACTTCATCCTCTGCTTCTTCAAGTTCATCTTCCAGCGATTCAAACGCCTGAAGCTTATCATCAACAATATAGTCGAGAACAACATGCATCATAAATGCCGGTCCTGTTTTGGCCATGCCCGGATCATTTTCAATAATCTTGACAATATCATTAAGGGGCCTCCTGCCCTCAGAATTGATACCGCTTACGGTTATCAGAAAATTCTTGCCGACAAAAAGATCTATTTCATCAATGAATAACAATTTGTTTTCATAACTGAATGCATTGAAAATGATGAATGTATTATTGGGAAAATGTTCAATCTTGGGTACCTGGCTGCTATCAAGGCAGTCTTCAATTGATAATGGATGAACTCCCATTTTGTCGACCAGGGAATGGAGTTCTTCCATCGGGGGATTGTAATAATTTAACCATATATATCCCCCCTCATTTAATGCAGCAACTGCATCTTCTACAGTTTTAACCCCGTAAAACAAACCTGTAGATGTAAAATGGTAGAATTTTGATTCTGACATATTCCCGGCTTTTGAAAAGTCGAATTTACTTCTGTTTTAATTGATATCCAAATTAATAGAAAAAGTCCGGAATACATCCTGCCCTGCCGGATAGTTCTATTTAAATTTGATTTCATCAAAATATTTTCTAAACTTAGTGGTCTCATCTCTTGGGTCTGGGATAATTAATTTTAGTTATGGAATTATCTGGGGAAAAAAGATCTCTGTTTATCCTTAATCCGCATGCTGGAGTAATTCCTGTAAACATGATAATTTCCAAGGAATTACTGCGCCGGAAAAATGAATTATCATGCTTCAAGTCGCTGAGTATTGATGATTCAGGTTCTCATATCAAGCAATCCTTTGATAAATTTGATATTTTTGTCGCAGCAGGCGGAGACGGAACCGTACGAACCGTGGCATCCGAGCTTGTGGGAAGCGATAAAATACTTGGCGTTCTGCCAATGGGCTCGGGAAACGGCTTTGCAAAAGAACTTGGATTCAAAACAAATATAAGGTCGTTGCTTAAAGATATTAAAAAAGCAGAGTGCCATTCCATAGATGTTATTGAAATTAACGATCAATTGTGCCTTAATGTGGCAGGTATCGGTCTTGACAGCTTTGTTGCACATTCCTTTGATAAGTTTATAACCCGCGGATTCTGGTCATATGTCTGGGCGATCCTGGTCAACTTCATCAAACTGCGCCCCATTCATATTGAAATTACAATCTCTGGTATTGAAACAATCTCTGAAGATCTTTTTGATCTTACTATTGCCAATACAAGACAGTTTGGCAATAATGCATATATAGCCCCCGAGGCCAGGCCTGATGATGGAATTATAGACATTGTGCTTCTCAGTCCTTTCCCTAAGATTATGGCTCCTGTTTTCGTTTACAGGCTTATGAGAGGAACCCTGAAGAATTCAAAATATGTCAGGTATCTTAAAACAGATAAGCCTTTTACAATACATACTGAAGAAACAAGGGTTCATATTGATGGGGAAGCTGTTGAAATAAAAGGAGATATTAATGTCAGAATAAAACAGAAAAAGTTGAAAGTATTAAGAACAAGGAACTTTAAACTCCCTTTACCGGTATATTCCTGATAAATATTTATATTTTTAAAAAAATTATAGTAATGAAAAACCTTATTGCTCTCTTTCTGTTATTAGCCGTAACTACAGCTTACGGACAAAACAACATAATCAGCCTGATCCCTCAGCCGGTCGAGTTACAGAAATCTGCAGGCGTGTTCCGTATATCGGGATCCTCAGGTATTGTTTATAATGCGCCGGAAGTGAAAGAAATTGCAGAGATGCTGGCTCAAAAACTTAACCGGGCTACCGGCTTTTCTATTAAAGCCTGGCAGGGAAATTCAGGTACAATCCTGTTAAGTCTGAATAAAACAGCTGATCCGAAAATCGGAAATGAAGGATATACCCTTACAGTCTCCTCAAAAAATGTTATCATATCTGCAAACCATCCTGCAGGTCTTTTTTATGGCATGCAGACGCTTCTTCAGCTGCTGCCCAAAGAAATTGAAAGCAAGAGTTTGGCACAGGGAAACTGGACAATCCCGGCAGTAAAAATTATCGATTATCCCCGTTTTGCATGGAGGGGCATGATGCTCGATGTGAGCCGGAATTTCTTTTCAAAAGAAGGTGTTAAGAAATATATTGATGAGATTGCCCGCTTTAAATACAATACTTTTCACTGGCACCTCACAGATGATAACGGCTGGCGCATAGAAATCAAATCATTGCCTAAGCTGACTGAAGTAGGCGCATGCCGTGTCCCCAGAGGGGGTCACTTCAATGACAGGCTTGATCCAAAACCCGGAGAAAAGGCAACAGACTGCGGATTTTATACACAGGAGGATATCAAAGAGATCATTCAATATGCACGGGAACGTTTCGTGACAATAGTCCCGGAAATTGATGTACCCGGCCACAGCATGGCGGCAATTGCCTCTTATCCTGAACTGAGCTGTACCCAAAACCCTGATGCAAAAGTCAATCCTGGGACCAACTTTGCCGAATGGTATGGTAACGGGACTTTTCAGATGTTCATTGATAATACTTTGAATCCCTCCAGTGAAAAGGTTTATGAATTCCTGGATAAGGTATTTACCGAGATGGCAGAGCTGTTCCCGAATCCTTATATTCATGTGGGCGGTGATGAGTGCTATAAAGGTTTCTGGGCTGCTGACGAAGGATGCCAGGCATTGATGAAAAAGATGAACATCAGGCATGTGGAAGACCTGCAGGGTTACTTTATGAACCGTGTTGAAGAAATCCTGAAAGCCAAAGGGAAAAAGCTTCTTGGGTGGGATGAGATCCTTGAGGGAGGAATTTCACCCGAAGCAACACTGATGAGCTGGAGAGGCATGAAGGGTGGCATTGAGGCTGCAAAAATGGGACATGATGTTGTGATGACGCCGACTACATTTGCCTATCTCGATTACCAGCAGGGAGAACCTACAATTGAACCTCCGATTCATGCAGGTTTACGCCTGAAAAAATGTTATAGCTTCAATCCAGTCCCTGATGGCGTTGATGCAAAACATATCCTTGGAGGACAGGGAAATCTCTGGACAGAGCAGATTTCTACTTTAAGACAGGCAGAATATATGGCATGGCCGAGGGGATGGGCGCTGTCTGAAGTGTTATGGTCTCCTGATAAAAAGAAAGAATG
>JAPLDX010000029.1 GCA_026391215.1 Bacteroidia bacterium | reverse complement strand
TTTAAGATACTCCTGAAGCTCAGATTCCTCAGGAAATGCGGTACCATATATTCTCTGCAGCATTTTATTCCGCTCATCACCTCGCCAGTATGCACCGGCAATGCTGGTGAGTTTAAAAGCCTTTATTTTGCCTGTTGAAGGTACATGGGGACCACGGCACAGGTCAACAAATTCTCCCTGCTGGTAAAGGGAAACCGTGGCATCGGTTATTTCCTTGAGCAGTGCCACTTTATATGGTTCCATTTTATCGGTAAAAAGCTGGATGGCCTTTTCCCGGCTTACCTCAATCCTTTTGAAAGGGAGGTCTCTGGCAACGATTTCTTTCATCTTATTTTCTATTGTTTCCAGGTCATCAGGCGAAAAGCTGTGATCATAATCAAAGTCATAATAAAATCCGTTTTCCACCGAAGGGCCTATTGCTATTTTTATACCGGGATAGAGTTCCAGCACTGCCTGTGCCATGACATGGGATGTGCTGTGGCGAAGAATTTCTTTTCCTTCTGCAGTCGATGCATTAATCAGAGAGACTTCTACATCCTGCTCAAGCGGAGTGCAAAGGTCTGCACTATGACTGTTAATTTTTACAGCGATAGCATCGGGATAGAGGTTTAACTCATGCAGTACGGATGCAATGGTTTTTCCCCTGTCAACAGAATATGTAGAGCCTTCGGGCTTTATTGTGAATTTAATTGAATCCATCTGTGCAATTAAAGAAAATGGCACCACAAAAATCTCTTTATGATGCCATCGGGATCTAAAAGAGTTGGGAAGTTGTTAGCAGGGCTTTTAATAAATAATGGTAGGCGCGGGCGGTTTTGAACCGCCGACCTTCTACCGTGTCAAGGTAGCGCTCTCCCCCTGAGCTACGCGCCTGAAAAACTTACATTATTTTCCTATTTAGTTATCAGCCCGGATAATTTTTGTCAAGAAAATTATTTACTTATAGATATTTTGGTAAAGATAGTATAAAGAAAGAAACGGTAACATGAAGATATCAATATGATATTAATATAATATATAAATAATATATAAATTGATATGCATATTTAATAAATTGTTTATTAACGCAGAACAAGTATGAGGAGTGTTATTAATCTATTCTATGCATTTGCAAAAGTGGGAATATTAGGTTATGGAGGAGGTCATTCAATTCTACCCTTCATTCCAACAGTAATAGGCTATAAATTGCCGGAATAACAGGTGCCGTGGCAAGCCTTGTTGGTCTTCTTTTACCGTCAACTATTTTAATAGTTATTCTTGGCTCCTTCTATTTAAAATACAAGGATCTGCCCGGTGTCAAGGGACTGCTGAAGGGTGTCAGGCCGGTAATGGTATCGCTTTTTTATAGTAGCGTTTAGTTTAATATGGTTCCCACAAGTATAACTTCCGGGCATACTGGATTCATTGCAGCCGTGAGTTTTTGCCTGGCTGTTTTCCTGCGCATACATCCGGCGCTTCTTATTGTCTGTGCAGCACTATTGGGATATACTTTCTACCGATGATGACGGAGATGCCGGGATAAGATATACGCAGTGTGGCTTCAGAAAATTTGATAGGATTGCTCAGATAAGGCCTTCCTCACGAAAACTGAAATATCTGTTCTTACCGATGATGATATGGTCATGCACTTTAATCCCGAGGGTATCTGAAACTTTTACGAGTGACTGGGTGAGCGTTTTATCGTGTGATGATGGTTCTGGGTTGCCGCTCGGGTGATTATGCACGAAAATTAATGCTGCTGCCTTGCGCTGAAGTGCGTGCTCAAGTATTTTCCTAGGATAGACAGCGGTCTGATCCACAGTTCCTTCCTGGAGAAGTTCATCATGCAGTACTTCATTTTTAGCATTTAAAAAAATTACACGGAACTGCTCGTTGCCAAGTCCAGTCATAACGGATCTGCAATAATTGAGCAGATCACCGGGACATGAAATCACATTATTTTGCAGGATTTTGCCCCTGAGATAGAAGTCTGAACAGTCCTTAGTCAGTTTCAAAAGAATGGCAGTATGCTCACCGATTCCTTTGATTGATTTTAATTCTGCTAACGGGGCATCAAGCACTCCCTGAAATGTCTTAAAACGTGCAATCAGTTCTTTGGCAATAGACTTGACATCTTTGCGCGCCAAAGCATAGGTGAGCAATAATTCAAGCACTTCATAGTCTTGAAAACTGCTTATTCCTGTTTTTACAAAGCGTTCTTTAATGCGTTTTCGGTGATCAAGATAATGCAGTCTATTGTCCTTCTGTGATTCCATACGGTGCACCATGTATTGTAATAAGCAAACACGTATCGGGTGAAATACTCGTCATATACTTTCAGCTTGTGGTAAAATATTCAAGAACTTTTTAATTTTAGAATTATTACCACAATCAAACGGTACAGTCATGAAAGAATCAGAATTGAAGGTTTGTATTGCAAAAGACAGAAATATAAAAAAAGCTGTTATTAAATCATTTGACCTTATGGGTGAAACAGTTGATAAAAATATAAAAAAATATCCTGCGGTGCTCATAAAGCCAAATCTCTGTGGCGGTGTTCCCGGGGAGCGCGGGTCGCACACAAGCGTAGAGGTTTTGCGGGCAGTAATTGAATTTTTTTCCTCGTATCATAATCAACTGTATATCGGCGAAGCAGATTGTAGTTTTAATGACGCACGTCATGTATTTAACCAACTGGGGATTTACCAGTTGGCAAAAGAATTTAGAGCGGAGGTTATTAATCTGAGTGAAGGGCCATACATAGATGTGACTGTACCACGTGCACTTTCAATTAAGGTACTAAGGATATCAACAATTCTCACTAATTGTTTGATTGTCAGTGTCCCGGTATTGAAGACCCATCCCTGGTCAGGTATAACCATTAACCTGAAAAACATGTATGGGGCAGTGTATGAACGTGAGAAAGCACGGTACCATGATGGGCTGGAAAACAATATTGTAGATATTAATAAAGTTATCGGGCCGCATCTGTGTATAGTTGATGCATCAACAGCAATAGTGCGCGGAGGATTTAAGTATGGGTTGTGGGTTGGATATCCTCCAACAACAATGGACATTATAATTACCGGATGCAACCCTGTTTCAGTAGACGCGGTAGGAGCAAAGATCCTCGGCAAAGACCCGTGGAGCATAGGTCATATCAAAATTGCTGCTCAGTTGGGGCTTGGAACATGTGATATACAGAAGCTGCAGATAGTGGGCAGTGACTATGAATTTGGTTAATTATCCGCAGAAAAGGTTGTTGCAGGTATATGGAATGGGCTATTGAAGCACACGATGTTGTAAAGGATTTTGGTAGAGTACGGGCTCTTGATCATGTAAGCCTCCAGATTCGAAGAGGTGAAGTCTTTGGTTTTCTCGGGCCGAATGGAGCCGGTAAAACTACTTTTGTCAAAATCTTACTCAATCTGATTTTTCCGGACAGAGGATATGCAAAAATATTTGGAGATGAAACCAGGAGCACCGCATCAAGAAAAAAAACAGGGTTCCTGCCGGAAAATATCAGTCCGTACTCTTTTCTTACCGTTAAGGAATTTCTCCAATTTCAGTTAAAACTTTCTGGAATTGCATATAAAAGAAATCTGCCAGTTATCGATGAAAACCTTCGCAGGCTCAATATTTATGAATACCGGAATAAGAAGATAGGAGTCCTCTCTAAGGGCGTAAAACAACGTGTCGGCATTGCCCAGGCGCTGCTAAACGAACCAGAGCTTTTATTAATGGATGAGCCAACTTCGGGGCTTGATCCAATTGGTATAAGGGAATTAAGAGAGATTTTGCTTGAGATGAAGAGAAAGGGCACCACCATATTTCTTAGCTCGCACCTTCTGTCGGAGATTGAAAGGACCTGTGACCGTGTGGCTATTATTGATAAAGGAAAGATTATGAAAACGGGTAATACCAATGATCTTTCAAACAAGAAAAGATACCTTGAGATTACTGGTGAGGGCTTTACGGAACTACTATACAGTAAACTGCAGGCACTTTCTAGATACATCGAGGTGGGTGATCAGGGGATAAAAGTTTATCTAACCAGGGAAGATGATGCACTAGCAGTTCATCAGATA
>JAPLDX010000064.1 GCA_026391215.1 Bacteroidia bacterium | reverse complement strand
TAAATTCGATTCCTTCATATCCTTTGTAATTGTTTCCCTTTTAGTTGCCATTGCAGAAGGAATGACTATCAGCGAAGCTGTCATCTCAATTGAAAAAGGTATAGGCAATACAATGGGCTTTATCATAATGATCCTTAGTTTAGGAGCCATGTTGGGTAAGCTGGTATCAGAGAGCGGAGCGGCCCAGAGAATTACTGAAAAACTTGTTCAGGCCTTCGGAACAAAACATATCCAATGGGCTCTGATGTTGACCGGTTTTATTGTTGGCATTTCCCTGTTCTATGATGTGGCTTTTTTCATCATGATCCCGCTTGTATTTACTGTTGCAGCCTCAACCCGTCTCCCACTTCTTTACGTAGGCTTGCCAATGCTTGCTGCTCTTTCAGTAACTCATGGCTATCTGCCTCCGCATCCGGCCCCTACGGCTATTACAGCAATGTTTCAGGCAGATTTTGGAAAAACAATGATCTACGGAATAATTGTCGCTATTCCTGCAATTATCATATCAGGACCGATTTTATCAAGAGCTCTCAGTAGAATAGACGCTAAGCCTCTAAAAGAATTCATTAGTAGTAAACCTCTGAAGGATGAAGAGATGCCAGGCTTCTGGATCAGTTTCTTTTCTGCCCTGTTACCAGTTCTTTTGATCGGCATCTCAACAATTATCGGTTTCTTCCTGACAGATGGAAGTGAGGCAAAAAAAGTGGTCGGATATATTGGGAATCCTGTCATTGCCATGCTTGCTTCTGTCCTGTTTGCTACATATACACTCGGATTAGCCAGGGGAAGGAAGATAGGTGATATTATGAAATCACTAACTCATTCTGTTGTAAGCTTAACAGTGATCATGCTGCTTATTGCCGGTGCAGGGGCCCTGAAGCAAGTCCTGGTCGACAGTGGTGTAAGTAATTATATAGCAGCCGGTATTGTCCTGCCATTGATCTCCGCTACCGGTGTAAGTCCTGAGCTGATGGTACTTGCGATTGGTTCGGGGAGTCTCATGCTTGGTCATGTGAACGATGGCGGATTCTGGCTCTTTAAAGAATATTTTAATCTAAGCATCAAAGATACTCTGAGATCCTGGACTATAATGGAAACATCAATAGGTATTTCCGGATTAATTGGAGTAATGATACTGAGTATTATTGTTAAGTGACAAGGCATGCATTTATTTGAAAATTTTATCTATTTTTAGCTTCCTGATAATTAAAGGAGAGAATTCAGAAAATTTTTATTATGAAAAGGATAGTTTCTCTTATAATATTTATTACTTCTCTTTCAGCGTTGTTTGCACAACAGGGATCTCCGCTTCTTACCCATTATGCTGAAAGCCGGAATGTTGAAAACCAGAGCTGGGCAATCTGCCAGGATGAGAATGGGATAATGCTCTTCGCATACCGTAAAGGTATTCTTGCTTTTGACGGGCAGGACTGGATGGCTGTCAGGATCCCAGTAATTCCTTATGCGATGCAGAAGAATATTGCTGATGGAAAGATATACATTGGAGGAGATAATAATTACGGTTACCTTACCAAGGACCTGACCGGATCATATGATTATGTCTCTTTGTCAGGCGATTCTTCCGGAATAGGAATAATAACAAAAATTATTTTCAGTGATTCGCTGGCCTGGTTTTACAGTGAACAGGCTGCCGATCGCTATAATCTTAAAACGAACAGTCTGGAGCTTCGCGTAAAATCCAAACCCAACGATCTTTTTACCGGGATGTTCGTAACGCCAAAGAGTACCTATATAAATGTGTTGGGTAAAGGTCTTCACAGGCTTGAAAGCGATACTCTTTTTCCAATTGTCACCGGCTATCTGACTGAACAGGTCGATGTTCTTTTTTCACTGCCCTACAAACAAGCGTTGGTTCTGGTAGGCCTGAGCAACGGTAACCTGTCACTCTTTGACGGAATGAAATATTCTGAATACCAGATCAAAGATGACGGATATCTTAAAGGCAATATTTTGTCGGAAGGAATTGCATTGGGTGATACTGCCTATGCATTTTCTACTCTTGACGGAGGTGCACTTGTTGTTGAAAAACTTTCAGGCAAGGTTCTTTTTACAATCAATAACCAGAACGAACTGCCGGATGATGAGGTTTATGCCATCGGATCAGATAATTCAGGAGGCATATGGCTTTCACATCAGTACGGGCTTACAAGAGCGGATCTCCGTCTTCCTGTAGGCAACTTCTCAATATACCCCGGACTTAAAGGAAACCTTACTTCTGCATTGAAGTATAATAATGAGCTTTATGTGGCAACAAGCGAGGGTGTATTTTACCTTACGGAAGTTAAGAGCTACGATGAGGTGCAAATTAATTCGAAGAGCAAAGTAGCCGCTACTTCATCATTATCCGGCACGCAAACCTCAAAGTCTCCACAGGAACAACAGGGAGGCAGGAAGAACATATTTACCAAAATATTCGGCAAAAAAACAGGTCAGCAGCAACAATCAAAAACTGAAAAAGCTGCAGCGAAACCGGCTACAACGGCAACACAGGTTACACGTAAAACAATAAGCCGGCTCAAATCAATAAACTACATTTATAAAAAGGTTGAGGGACTAAATGAAAAATGCCGGCAGATTGTCTCAACTCCCGGCGGGCTCCTGGCTTCAACCAACAGGGGTTTGTTTGTGATCAATAATCACAAAGCCGTAATAATTGCCGATAACAGGTATATCAATTTTATCAGCTGGCAGCCTGAAAATAACAAATATTTCATAGGTGCCAATGACGGTTATTTCGCTGTGAAATATCTGAATGGCAAATGGCTGACTGAAGCAATAGATCCTCAGTTTATTAATACGGTCTATTCAATTGTAATGAAGGACAATAAGACCTTGTGGATGGGAGGGGATAATACGGCCTACCGCGTAGATATGGAAGGGGGACTGAAGTATTCTTCATATAATGTCATGAATGAATTTCCACAGCGTTATACTGTTGATCTTATAAATGATACAATATTCCTGTATTCAGAATCCGGTATATATTTTTATAATGAAAGATCAGACGGATTCGATGTTTTTGGAAAAGGGAAGGATATTCCGGCAGAAGAAATAAATCTTATTATACCATTATCCAATTTTCCGGTTATCAGATATGAAGGTGAATGGACATCAAATTCTTCAGAATCCGAAATAGAAGACAGCGAATTATCACTTCTCAAATTGTTTGATGACGTGGTATCTGTCATATCGGAAAGAGATAATCTCTGGGTGGTCAGCGGCAACAACAAACTGTTTGGGATTGACCGGAAAAGATCTGCAGAAATATCTCCGGCCATTGATGTTCTGATAAAACATATCTCTAACGAAAGAGGAACAAGCTTTAACCTTACCGATATAAAATTTCAGCGTGGCGACGATGTAATAATTTTTGACATCATAGCACCCGGCTATTTGAAACAAAGTACTACTCAGTATCAGTATTTTATAAACAAACAGATGTCCGACTGGTCAACATGGTCAGTAAGAACGCATTATGAAAAGCCGATATCAAAACCCGGTGATTACACCCTGCAGGTAAGGGCCAAGGATCTTTGGGGAAATATAGGTGAATCCCAATCTGTTAATTTCACTATCAAAGCTCCCTTCACCCAGACAGCGTTCTTTTATATTCTTATCGGAATGTTGCTCTTATTCCTGATAATACTTGTAGTCCGTTTCAGGGAAAGGCAGCTCCATAATGCAAACAGGATACTTGAAGAAAAGGTTAAGGAAAGGACTGCTGAAATTGAGGCACAGAAAGAAGAGATTACTTCAAGCATTGAATATGCAAGCAGGATACAGCTTGCAATGCTTCCTGTGGAAGATATTTTCAAGAACATTTTCTCAGATCATTTCATTTTCTACAAACCAAGGGATATTGTCAGCGGTGATTTCTACTGGATCGGCGAAGATGATAAATCTGTTTTCTTTACAGTTGGTGATTGTACAGGACATGGTGTTCCCGGAGCTTTTATGAGCACACTTGGAATTTCAACTCTCAATGAGATTATTTCCAATAACAAAAACCTCCAGGCAAACAAAGTGCTCAATCTCCTTCGCAATAAAATTATGAAATCGCTGCATCAGACAGGAAAGGAAGGAGAAGCTGCAGACGGAATGGACATTTCATTCTGCATTCTTAACAAGAACAAACAGACAATGCAGTTTGCCGGCGCATACAATCCTTTGCTGATTTCACAGAATGGAGAGCTTAAAGAATACAAGGCCAACAGGATGCCTATAGGTATCTATTACGGAGAAGAGATCCCATTTACAAATTACGTCATCAATGTGAACAAAGGGGATGTGGTTTACATCTTCTCAGATGGATTTACCGACCAGTTCGGAGGCCCTGAAGGCGCTAAATACAAAAAAGCAAATCTCAAGAAACTGCTTGCAGATATCTATTACAGGCCAATGATAGAACAACAAAATATCCTTGAAACAGAACTGGCAAAATGGCAAGGTTCGCTCGCTCAGATAGATGATATTACAATAATCGGAGTAAGGATTTGAGGTCAAATCGCTATCTTTAGGTCAAACTAAATTATAATGAATATTAAATTTCTTGGTGCTGCAAGGGAAGTCACCGGCAGTAAACACCTTATAACCACTGATCTTGGAAAAAGGATACTTCTTGACTGCGGTATGTTTCAGGGTAAGGGACTTGAGACCGACAGTATGAACAGGGAGCTTGGATTCGAACCTGAGACAATTGATCATATTGTACTCACTCATGCACATATTGATCATTCCGGACTTATTCCCTATATGTTCAAACGAGGCTTCAGGGGTTCCGTGATCTGTACTAGTGCAACCCGCGATCTCTGTGCAATAATGCTTTCCGATTCAGGCTTCATACAGGAACATGATACTTATACTTTCAACAAAAGAAGGGCAAAAAAGGAACTCCCTCTGGTGACTCCGATATATACACAGAAAGATGCAGTTGCTTGCATGAATCTTTTTATAGGGGTTCCCGGTAAAATGAACTTCAGGATAGATGAAAATATTAAGGTAAGATTTACCAGCACCGGGCATATGCTTGGTAGCGGGGCTGCTAATCTTCAGATCATTGAAAAAGGACAGATCAAAAGGATTGCCTGCACCGGTGATATCGGAAGACCTTTCGACAGGATACTTGCTTCGCCTGAACCGTTCCCTCAAGCCGATATACTCATAACAGAGTCTACATATGGAGACAGGTTGCATGATGATAACCTGGTTGCAGAAGATGAGCTGCTTAAAGTACTTATACATACCTGTGTGGAAAAAAGAGGGAAGCTTATCATACCGGCCTTCAGCGTCGGACGCACACAGGAAATTGTTTATGCCCTGAACAGTTTCTTTAACCAGGGAAAACTCCCGAGAGTTGATATTTACGTTGATTCCCCACTTGCAGTAAATGCAACATCGGTTTTCCGCGTTCATTCAGAATGCTTTAATGAGGAATTCCAGCAATTGCTGCGTGATGATATCGATCCTTTCGGTTTTCAAAACCTCTTTTATATAACAAAGGTGGAAGACTCAAAGAAACTTAATGATTCCAAGCTGCCTTGTGTGATAATTTCAGCATCGGGCATGATGGAAGCGGGCCGCGTTAAACATCATCTTGCAAATAATATCTCAGACCCGAGAAATACGGTACTTGCTGTCGGTTACTGTTCTCCGGCAACCTTGGGCGCCCGTATTCTTGCAGGCGCTAAAGAAGTCTCAATACACGGCACTGTTTACAAGGTAAATGCTGACATCAGAAAAATAGAATCATTTTCCGGTCATGGCGATTACAAGGAAATGATTGCATTTCTTGGCTGCCAGGAAAAGAGATCTATTGAAGAAACCTTTATTGTACACGGGGAATATGAAACCCAGAAAAAATATGCTGCAGAACTAATAAAAGAAGGTTTTAAGAATATCGAAATCCCGGCAAAGGGACAGGAATATAATATTTTATAGCTTTTTCACAGTGTAACTCCGTGTTAGCCTGAGTCCCGAGTACTCGGGACGAAGGCCCGTGTCACTCAGTGGTTAATTTTTTATTTGGTGATGTACTTTCTGAGATTCTTTCTCACTGATTTATATTCAGGGAATAATTCTCCTAGCAGTTTATAGAACTCCTTTCCATGATTGTGGTATATCAGATGACACAGTTCATGGATTATCACATATTCAGTAAACCGTTCGTCAAGCTTTACCAGCTCGGAACTAATGGTGACTTTGCCTTTTGAAGTACAGCTTCCCCACCTGCTTTTCAGCTTCCTGACGACCAGATCCGAAGGAGAGAACATATAGTCTCTGTACCTGCTTATTATCTCATTCATTTTTACGGTAATGATCTTCGCAGCTTCCGTCATGTACCACCTTTCAAGAAGGATTTTAACCTTGCCTTCCGTACCATCGGTACTAACCTCAATTGCATTATTGCGCAGATATACAGATGCTTGTGATGACTGAAATATCTTTAATGTATATTCTCTTCCCATAAAGAGATGAAGCTCTTCATCGGTATATTTCTTATCCTTATTGATCCTGGTGAGGGAAGAGAAACTTTCTGTCTGTTTTTTTATCCAGCCGGCCTTTTCATTTACAAACTTATCGATAGTTTTATGGGATGCCCTATATGGTGCCCTTACAACAACGCCTTCATCGGGACTCACTGTTATGCTTATCGATCTTCTGCGGGAAAAAACTATTTTATATTTTATCTCCATTTATCGGGTATAAACCTGGTATTATTAATGTCAATAGGGTAAAAATGAAAATATTTATTCCATCACAAAGGTAAGCACCGTTATTTCCGGTGGCATCCATATTCTGAAAGGTATTGCCATCACACCAAGACCGCGATTTACATACAGGTACTGATCCCCCTCCCGGAACAGTCCGTTCCATTCATGATAAAAGTACTTTGAGGGACTCCATCTGAATTTTCTTGTAACAATTCCAATCTGCATGCCATGAGTATGACCTGCCAGGGTGAGGTCTATATCAGTCTTTCCTGTCACATCCTGCCGCCACTGGTTAGGATCATGGCACAACAAAATCTTCAGATCAACACTGTCAAGTCCTTCCATTGCTTTCTTAAGGTCACCATGAATGATATCAGGATGCCTGCCATAAGTTTCCACACCGATAATTGCAGTCCGGGTGTCTCTTATATTTACAATAACATGTTCATCATTCAGTACATCATACCCGGAGGCAGTTGCCAGCTCATTCACTCTGACTGCAACAGCTTTTCTGTCCTCGTCTGATGCTTCAGGTAAGTAGGTTCCCATATCATGATTCCCAAGAATGGCAAAATTCCCATACCTGCTTCTGGCCTTTGCCAGTATCGTATCACACCTGTCAAATTCATGCCAGCCGTAGCTTATAAAATCCCCCGTATTGATTATCAGGTCAGGAGAGAACCTGTTAACTTCATCAATTACCTCCTGGAGACGATTGAGGTGTTTGTCAAATCCGGCAAGATGAAGATCAGATATTTGCACGATCCTGAGAGTGTCAGGCTCCCTATCTGTTCCTTTGATCTTTATAGTGACTTCTTCTGTTTTAAAGTTGAATTTTCCAATAAAAGTACCGAGCGCTATCACAACAAGGATGATACAGGAGACTATTAGCCCTGACCATGTTAACCACCTGTGGTGCCCTCCTTTCCTGATCCTGAACAGTTTGCCGGTATAATGAAGCAGGCATATCACCATCCTTGGAATTGCTGTTGCGGCTATCAACCCTGTCATAGCCATGTGAAGCCTGATATTCCCAGGAGTGTCAAAAATGCCGTTGTAAAATATATTCTTGAATATGACAAGCCATAACCAGATGCTCAGGGAAACATGTATTAAAAGTGACAACCAGAATTTCGGCCTGGATGATTTATAAAAGTGATCCTTCAGGACCAGGATGGTCAGGATTTCAAGAAGTATGAGGACTATAATAAATACCATTCATCGCAGATCAGGATGTAAAAATACTCATTTATGTTTATATGATTATTCTTACATTCGCAACTGTTTACAATAGAATGAATGACAATAGTCAATTTTCATGATATTCTTTTTGAACCTTCAGAAGGGCTAATGTATTCGGTGATCGCGGCACGATATGCTGACAAATGGATTTTTGTAAGGCACCATGAACGCTCTACCTGGGAAATTCCGGGAGGACACATCGAGAAAAATGAATCTCCTTCTGTTGCTGCAGGCAGGGAATTGATTGAAGAGACAGGAGCAGTGGAATTCAATCTTGACTGTGTGGCAACATATTCGGTTGAAAAAGACGGGAATATCGGTTATGGCAGGCTCTTTCTTGCTGAAGTTGATAAAATTGGTGCACTCCCTGACAATTCAGAAATAGCAGAAAGGATAATGACGGATCAACTTCCTGAAGATCTTACCTATCCCGACATACAGCCGCACTTGTTCAAGAGAGTAAATGAATATCTGAAAACTAAATTCTGAAGCTTATAACTTCAATTTTCAAATTGTCTTTGATTAAATATATTCAAAGGTTACGTTCTTGAGCCATTTTTCCTCAAGAAGCCTTGCAATACGTTTTACCACGGTCCTTCGTATTTCCAGTTCAACCGGAAGGTTCGGATCCTGATGGGCAATGTTGATACGGGTCCCGATGATAAAATGTATCTCATCACTTTCCATCAGCAGCTTAACTATCTTGTCGGCAGGACCTTTTCCAAGCCTGGTGCTGTTGTTGTAGGTCTTAAGTATCTCATTTACCTTTTGCAGGGTCAGTATTCCTTCAGTAACAAGGTCAATACCTTCAAGGAAACTTTCGGGCGGCAGCTCAGGATCTTCAAATATCAGCTCGTCTACAATTTTTCTGTTCAGCTCCCTGGCCAATATATCTGCTGTCGTGCCTCCGCACAGGATAACTTTTCCCTTATAATCCTTCACTTTTGCGGCAAGCTCCTTATCCTTGTCCTTTTCATAGGGGGGACCTGTGCATATCAGCAATTTACGTGGATCACGAAAGTAGATTATTGCACAGCTTATATCATCTTTTGCCTTGTATGCATCGTTCTTATGAGCCATGGAGACAATCTTCCCTGCAAGCATAACAGCCGAAATCGATGCTTCGCTGTTTACAAGAGCGGCAGCATAGGTAGCTACATTATCCCTTTCCCAGCCAAACGGGAAAGCCTCACTGCCCATTCCGCTCTGAGCCACTCCATCGGAGCAGACTACTATTCTGTCTTCTTTTTCCGGCATGAACGTGCAGGTTTTCAGTATTTTACCTGAGTGCTTGCCCTTTTCAAGAACTACTTTCTTCCATGATGGATCAAATTGCTGGTTGCCTCTAAGGACTATTGTCGGAGGATTATCATATTCGAGGATATTTACCCGTCCGCTGCTGTCTATATCAATAATTGTAAATGTTGAATAGCTTATTTTCCGTTCGCTGCAGACAGGGAGGGTATTCATAATTATTTCCGCAATCCGGTCAACTTCCTTATGTTCGCTTGTGAAATTAAGGGCCATTGTCGACGTCAGGGTAGCAAGTATATTTGCCTTTACACCATGACCCATGCCATCCGATAGTACCGCAATTACTCTGTCCTCTTCCTTTATATACCTGTAAAGAAATACGTCACCGGAGATTCTCTCTCCATCGTGGTTTCTCTGATGGCTGTTTACTTCTATATAAAAGTCCTTTTTCAATTAATGCTTGTTATATGCCGTTTTTTTTATCGGCCCTTTTCTTGTATGATTCAATTATAGAGTTAAGCATCTGTTCTGTTTCGGATGCTCCCTCGCCAAGAAGGAAACCTATTTTCTGAACCATCTCCAGGTTCTTCTCAATTACCTCGCTGACCCGGTTTGTCACCTCTTCTCCCTGTACTTCAGGAGAATAGAGATCCCTTATCACGGCACCGCACATCTTATTTTTCTTGATGGGGAAGATCGAAATATTGAGCATTCTGTCCTCCAGGTGGACATCCTTGCTTACAACAGGTTCATTTTCTTTGATGACAAAGGTGAACATGTTATAAATATTGAAAGGGATAAGCGTTTTAATATCCGCTCCGGCTAGTCCCGGTATAACTTCCGAAATTGCCCTGGCATCCTCTCCGATAATATTAATAAAGCTCAGGTTTGAATGAAGTATTTTCAGGTTGTTATCTACAATCACAACACCTATCGGAAGTTTTTCGAGCATGTTGTTCATCATGTCGGAAGCGCTCTGTGCGATCTCTTTCTCCCTCAGCGCAATCTCCTCTGATTCTTTCAAAGCTTTTTTTGTCTCGGCCAGCTTCCTGTTTGTCTGCCTTAGGGTTTCAATATACTCCTGTTTGTTCCGGAGGTTAAAGGTATGGCACATTTCCGGAATGGCAAGCCCTTTGGCGACTGTGGAGGCAAAATCATGGCATGACATATATCCGCATGCTCCGCAATCAAGCTCATCGTCAGGATCCTGTTTCCCGACTATCTTCAGAACTTCATTGATTGCTTCAGGAGGCGGTTCAGGGATCCTCTGGTCATCAGGTTTGAAGCCTCTGGAAAAATCAAGTTTTAGCCATTTGTCCATGTTCTTCTGCCAAAGCTCTTTATCGAGGGTGCCAATCCTTTTTTCAGTATAACGGCTTACAAGGGCTCTTCTCCTGAACCTTTCCCTCTGCTGCTCCATTCCCGGACCCAGAAGGCATCCGTGACAGAAGAAAAGGTTAAAGTGGTGATGTATGGTGTCAATGAATTTATCGTAATCATTAATGGCTTCAAGTATATCCTCCTTGCCTGATGCGGTGATCACCTTGCTGGATACCATATCGCGCTTAATTCCTCCTGCCTGTATTATTCCAGCCGGCACCGGATAGAGAGCGCCCCAGTATCCGAACGGGGGATCGAACTCCGACATTTTAACAAGCTTCTCCTGTATCCCGGATTCATCAAAAAGCTGGCGTAATTCAATGAAGGTAAGAACTCCGTCAATAAGCTTTCCGGATTCATACAGCATCACCTCATCTTTTGCATCTATACATGGCCCGATCTGGATAACAGCTGATTCAGGTCCGTATAACTTCCTGACTACCATTGCAGTTGCAATCATTGGCGAAATAAGGGGAGCAAGATTAGGAACCAGTTCCGGATGGAATTTTTCTATGAGCTTGACTATTGAAGGGCAGTTGGCAGTAATATAATACTTGCCTTCCGAGGTGCTGAAAAGATCGGCATATTTTGATGCGATCAGATCTACGCCAAATGAAACCTCATGCACATAATCAAATCCCAGTGTGCGGATCATTGCCACGAATTTTCTGTAGTCGGTAATATCGTCAAATTCAGACGCAATACTTGGCTCAATCAGGGCTACCTTTTTTCTGTCAGAGGAAAGTAATGCCCTGACCTCTTCCTTTGAATCCCGGAATTCAATGGCACGCGGTGAGCAGGAAATATAGCATAATCCGCACCCGATACATCTTTCCGGAATAATTGTGGGATGGGGCTTCTGTGTCTTAACCTCAATCGCGTTTACCGGACATACCCGGACACATGAATATGAATTCCTGCATTTGGAATCATTTATATATAAAACAGGCTTTGTTTTGCTCATTCTCGTCCCTGTATTACGTTATTTCAATCTGGCCAATTCCCGTTCAAGGATCTCTTCAATTCTTGCAATAGTGACTTCCTCTTCAATCCTGTCATCAATCCTGAGGTTAGGACCCTTGCTGCAATTTCCCATGCACCTGGCCCCTTTGAAAATAACCTTGTCTTCAAGATGGTTCTTCTTCAGGTAATCCCTGATGAACATTACAACTTCCTTATTGCCCCTTGAAAAGCAGGAACTGCCCAGACAGATGTGCATTTCGACTTCCCTGGTCATCTCTTTACTGTTTATAAATAAACAACAACCTCAAAAGTAGTAATTATTTTCATGCGGCAATCATGCCTGGAGGACGTAAAATTCATAGAATTAAATAGATGACGTCAAGTGTGAATGAGGCAAATTATTAGGCATTATTTTGTCTATATTTCAGTAACGGGCTGTTTTACAATTAAATAGCTTGTTCAATAACAATACTATTTTTTAATATTTTATTGTTAATAAATTAACAATGTTTATTTTATAACAATAAATTGAATATATTTGTGTATTATATTTCTATGGTACTGATGAGTACAAAGATCGATTTAATACTTAAAAAGTACAAACCTGGCAGAAGGGAGGATCTTATTCCAATGCTCCAGGAGATACAGGATGACAGTGGTTATTTATCTGAGGAGGCTATTATCAGGGCAGGCAGCTTTGTGGGATTGAGCACTACAAAGATCTACGGGCTTGCAACCTTTTATGATCAGTTCAGATTTTTACCTGCAGGAAAAGTTCAGATTAAAATTTGCAACGGCACATCATGCTTCCTTAATGGATCACAGTATGTCATCAATAAGATCATGGAAGAAACCGGGCTGGATCCGGGGCAGACGGGCAGGGACGGAATTTTCAGCTATGAAATTGAAACATGCATGGGGGGCTGTAATCATGGTCCGGTAATAAGCGTCAACGGGGAGTATCACACACATATTAAAGCAGATCAGTTGCCGGAGCTCATTAAGAAGCTCAGGTATATAATTGAAAATGAATAGATGGATGATTTGAAGAAATTCATGATTGAGAAGGTACTCCTGTTCGAATCAGACACCTTGCCTGCAGAAACTGAAAAGGTTCTTCAGGAGGTGAGGCGTGAGAAAACAGGATTTCCTGTCATCTATATATCTTCCGGAACAAGCAGCATAATTGCCGGATATGAAAAAACAAGGTCAGTAATACAAGCATATATTGATGATAATGCTTTGAAAGCCAGTTTGATAAAAGTTGGCTGCCTCGGTCCTGCTAACTTTGAACCCCTGGTCTGCATCCATCTTCCTGGTAAAAACAAGCTTTATTTCAGAAATATTACAGAAGAAAAAGTTGAGCTGCTGCTGAATGGCGTTTTTCATAATGATATCAATGAAGATGACCTTGCAGGACAGCAAGGGAGCCACGGATTTGAGATGTGGTCGGGAATACCTTTTATTGAAGAGATGCCTTTTTTCGCCCGGCAAAAGAAGATCGTAATGAATAATTGCGGATGCTATGATCCTGAGAGCATTGTTGAATACATAGCCCGTAACGGATTCCGGGCATTTGCTAAAGCTATACGACACTATACTTTTGAAGAAGTATGTGATATTATTGAGAGAAGCGGGCTGCGAGGAAGGAGCGGAGGAGGCTATCTTACAGGCCTTAAATGGAAACAGGCGCTTAATACCAGCTCAACTTCCCGTTACCTGATATGCAACGCTAAAGAGAGTGATCCCGGAGCATTTACCGACAGGACACTTCTTGAAAGCGATCCTTTCAGGCTTATCGAAGGTATAGCCATAGCATCTTACGCCATAGGAGCTTCAAATGCAATTATATTCTTCAGGAAAGGATCAGAGCATGCCAGGCAAATAATTCAGCTTGCCATTAACAAGGCAAGAGAATTCGGACTTCTCGGACATAACATATTTTCAAGCGGTTACAATCTGGATATTGTAATTCGAAAGGAACCAGGCGCTTTTGTTTGCGGAGAGGAAACAGCACTGATCAACACCATTGAAGGCAGAAGGGGAATGCCCCAGCTTAAACCTCCATTCCCGACAACATCAGGATTATTCAGCAAACCGACTGTGATAAATAATGTGGAGACTCTTATGAATGTGCCGGTGATTATGCAGAATGGTCCTGAATGGTTCCGCACTCTAGGTACTGAGAACAGTCCCGGAACAAAAATTTTTGCAATAGCAGGAAAAGGACGCATGTCGGGAGTGGTGGAAGTTGAAATGGGAACCTCAGTACGAACAATACTTGAAGACATAGCAGACGGTATAAAGGAAGGAAAAGAATTCAAGGCCATCCAGGTGGGAGGCGTATCCGGTTCGTTCATCACTCGTGATAACCTGGATATGACTATCGATTTTGATGTCATGAAGGCAAAGGGTATTGGCATGGGTGCAGGCGGATTTGTCATTATAGATGAAAATACATGCATGGTCGACCTGGTAAGGTACTATATGGAATTCATGCGTAATGAGAGCTGCGGAAAATGCATTCCCTGCCGTGAAGGAACAGGAAGAATGCTTGAGATACTTGAAAGTATAATAAAGAAACCCCTGAATGAGGATTCAGGAACCACCCTCGAACGCTTTAAAGGTGTAATGCAGCTGGAGAGCATTGCCTCAGTAATGAAGGATACATCGCTATGCGGACTGGGACAGACCGCTCCAAATCCTTTCCTTAGTGCACTGAAGAATTTCAGGGAGGAATTCGAGGAACATATTTTTGACAGAAAATGCAGGGCAAATATCTGCAGAGGCCTGAGAACATTTTCAATAGATGTCGACAAATGTACAGGGTGCACGGCATGTGCATCAAAATGTCCTGTCAATGCAATTTACGGGACCAGGCTGCAGCCGTTTTTCATTGTCGAAGAGAAATGTACAGGATGCGGGATATGCTTTGATATTTGTAAGTTCAGCGCGATAACAGTCAAATAGCGGCCATGGTTTTTACAATACAGGTAAATAATAAAAAGATCAGAGCTGAAAAAGGAGAAACTATCCTTTCGGCACTTAACCGCAACGGGATCATCATTCCAACCCTTTGCCGGATGAAGGATTTTACACCTACCGGCGCCTGCAGGATGTGTGTTGTGGAGGTTGAAGGCCGCGACAGACTGGTCACTGCCTGTTCACAGCCTGTAGAGGAATGGATGAAGATCAAGACGCATTCACCAAGAGTTATTACTGCAAGAAAAACTATAGTTGAGCTTCTTCTTTCAAACCATCCTGATGACTGCCTTTACTGCGACCGAAACCTTGATTGTGAGCTGCAGCGGCTTGCAGAAGAACTTAACATAAGTGAGAGACGAATACGTTCAAAAAAGATCAAACCACGCCTCGATCAGTCAAGCCCGGCAATAGTCAGGGAGCTTTCAAAATGTATATTATGCGGCAGGTGTATAAGGGTATGCGAGGAAATAATCACTTCCACATCTATCGACTTTATCAATAAAGGCAAGTCAACACATGTCGGGCCAGCTATGGACCGTGACTTTAATTTCTCGAGCTGCATTCACTGCGGACAGTGCGTTGTTGTTTGTCCTACGGCAGCACTGCATGAGAAGCACAATATTACTGAAGTACAGGAATACCTGAACAAACCGGAGATACTTAAGGTTATACAGTATTCACCTCTTGTCCCTGTGGGGATTGCCGAAGAATTGGGCATCAGGTACAACAGGGATTTTGACAGGATCATTAATTCAGTATTGAGGAAGATCGGATTCGATAAGGTCTTTAACACCGGCACAGGAACTGATATCTGTATATCCGAGCTTACAGATCAGCTTATGGAGAGAATTGAAAATAAGGCAGATAAGCCTTTATATATTACAGCCTGCCCTGCCTGGGTTAAATATGCAGAACAGTTTATGCCTTCGGTAATCCCTGATCTGTCAACAATAAAATCACCACAGCAGATAACGGGCGTGCTAATAAAAACTCTGGTTGCCGGACAATCAGCAGTCAAACCTGAAAAAATATTTTCTGTTTCTGTCACACCATGCACTGCAATGAAATTTGAAGCACGGCGTGATGGAATGATGAGGAAGGGGATCAGCGATGTTGATGCAGTCCTCACAATAAGGGAGCTTGCAAGGCTTATCAGGCTATATGGGATTGACGTCACAAATGCTGACCAGGAACCGGCTGACGAGCCAATGGAAGGAAGAAGCTCCGTATCTGCAATAGCTGAAGTATCAGGTGGACTGGCAGAGGGAGTGATAAGATCAGCCTGGTTCAGGATATCAAAAACTGAAGCTGAGAGACAGTTGTTCAAAAAACTACGGTCAGGCAACTCATTCAGGGAAGCCTCATTCAGCATTGGAGAGATTGAAATCAATGTCGCAGTTGTAGATGGACTGAAAGGGCTTGAAAAACTGAAAGCATCACAGGCTGCAGGGAAGAGATATGACCTTATCGAGGTCATGACCTGTCCCGGAGGATGCATTAACGGAGCCGGTCTTACATTCAACGGATCAAAGGATGAAAAGAAGAGCAGGGCTAAAATGATCTACCAGGCTGATGAATCGGATGCTGTCAGCCTACCCTGCAAATCACCGGTGCTTCGAAACCTGTATGAAAAGCTAATTAAGGAAAACAAGGAGATATCAGATAAGAAGATCTTTTATACTCATTTTGAGAAGAGAAATGTTCTTTTATAAAAAGATATGCTGGTATATACAATAAAGGAACTTTGCCGAACATGCTACACCTGCGTCAGGGAATGCCCTGCCAAGGCTATCCGTATAGTCGGAGGACAGGCTGAGGTGATAGATGAGAGATGCATTGCCTGCGGCAACTGCACAAAAGTCTGCAGCCAGGGTGCAAAAGTGTTTCTTCATACGACCGATAGGGTATTGACCCTGATTAAAAATGAACCAAAAGTTGCTGCAATACTGGCACCAAGTTTCCCCGCAGAGTTTTACGATATCCGTGATCACAGATCTTTGGTTGGAATGATAAGATCAATTGGCTTTAAATACGTATCTGAAGTCTCTTTTGGAGCTGATCTTGTTGCTGAAAAATACAAAAAGCTTATAGCTGAAAGTAAAGAATACTACATTTCATCTGATTGTCCGTCAATAGTCAATTATGTAAAATTCTACCATCCCGGACTTGCTGATAACCTGATTCCTGTTGTATCGCCAATGGTTGCCATGAGCAAGGTTATGCATGAAAAATACGGAAAGGATACAAAAGTAGTTTTCATCGGTCCGTGTGTTGCAAAAAAAGCTGAGAGCAGTGAGGTGGATGAGGCAATCACCTTTGTTGAATTGAGAGAACTCTTCTCAAACCTGGGTATTTCTGCTGCAAACAGCCAGCCTTCAGATTTTGATCCTCCGGCCGGCCGGCGAGGAGCAATATTCCCTGTCACGAGGGGACTGTTGCAGGCTGCAAATATAAACGACGACGCAATAACTGGAAATATTATTGCCGCTGAAGGAAGGATCGATTTCCAGGAGGCGCTGAAAGAGTTTGAAGCAGGACTTATAAAGAAACAGCATGTGGAGCTTCTTTGCTGTGAAGGATGCATTATGGGGCCGGGTCTTTCAAAAAACGGGAAACAGTACAACAGGAGAACTCTGATCAGCAGCTATGCAAATGGCAAGATGCAGCAAGAAGACCATAATGCCTGGCAGCAGGCATTCAATGAGTTTTCTTCCATCGATCTTTCGGTTCATCATAAAGCTGATGATCACCGGGTACTGGTATTGGAAGAACAAGATGTTGAAGAGGTGCTTATATCGATGGGCAAGATTACAAAAAAAGATCAGCTTGACTGTGGTGCATGCGGCTATGAAAGCTGTGTTGAACATGCGGTTGCCATAAAAAAAGGACTTGCTGAAGTGGAGATGTGCCTTCCATATACCATTGAAAAACTCCATAGATCAGTCAACGACCTTGCACTCTCCAATGAGAAACTCAGAGAAATGAAGCAGGCTCTTAAACAATCTGAGAAGCTTGCACACATGGGCCAGCTTTCTGCAGGTATTGCTCATGAGCTCAATAATCCTCTGGGGGTAGTTATCATGTATAGCAATATTTTACTGGATGAAAGTAAGGACGGTGATCCCGTCAGGGAAGATCTGAGACTAATTGTGGAGCAGGCAGGGCGTTGCAAGAAAATTGTGGCAGGACTGCTGAATTTTGCCAGGAAAAACCAGGTTAACCATCAGCTGGTAAATATCAGGGAAATGGTAAATCAAAGCCTGGAGAGCCTGATCGTTCCTGACAATGTGAGTATAAAAATTATCGATAAAACAACCAATCCTGAAGCAATGCTCGATCTGGAACAGATGATGCAGGTGCTTAATAATCTTGTTAAGAATGCATTTGAAGCAATGCCTGGAGGGGGAGAAATAAATATATTGCTCGAAGATACCCTGAGCGATGTAATCATTACTGTAAGTGATTCAGGTACAGGTATTAAAGAAAAGGATAAGGCTAAGATGTTTGAACCATTCTTCACGACCAAGGGCGTGGGATTTGGCACCGGACTGGGACTGGCTACGGCCTATGGTGTTGTGAAGATGCATAAAGGACAGATAACTGTCGAGTCCAATACGGATCCGGCAAAAGGGAAGACAGGAACGAGTTTTAAGATTGTGTTGCCAAGAAGAAAAGAATAAGGTCATGCAAACCTTGTTCGACCTGCACGACTTGCACGACTTGCACGACTTGCACGACTTGCATGACATTAAGTAATTTACAGATCAGAATAAGTAAAATGAATTATCAGATATTTGCAATACAATGAAGAAGAGCGATTACACGATTTTGGTGGCCGATGATGATCCTGATTATCTTTTCCAGACGGTGTTTAACCTGGGAAAGGCAGGCTATAAGACAATTACGGCGGAGAGCCAGGCAGAGGCGGAATCAATAATAACTAAGTTTAAGCCCGACCTGGCGATATTTGATCTTATGATGGAAACCGATGACAGCGGATTTATACTGTGTTACAAGATCAAGAAATTGTATCCGGATGTGCCGGTGATCCTTGCAACTGCAGTATCGCGCGAGACAGGAATGTCCTTCAGCCTTGACTCCGGGATGGAAAAATCATGGATAAGGGCTGACAGGTATCTTGAGAAAGGTATCAGGGCTGAACAGCTCGACCAGGAAATAATGAAACTATTAAAGATCTGACATGGCTGTTTTAAAGGTGCTTGTTATTGATGATGAACCAGGGATAAGGTCGGGTGTAACCAGGATACTGGGAAACTTCCATGTTACATATCCTTTCATGGATGAGGATTATACATTTGAAGTGATGACTGCCGCTTCAGGAGAGGAAGGGATCAGCATCATTGACAAAGACAAACCAGATATACTTCTTCTTGATAATAAATTACCCGGGATGCAGGGTGTAGAGGTGCTGGAGTATATACGGGAAAAGAAATATGATATAGCGACTGCCATGATCACATCCTATGCATCTCTGGATGTGGCCATCAAGGCTACCAGGGATGGCGCAACAGATTTTATTCCCAAGCCATTCACACCACAGGAGCTTAAGTCAAGCGTTGAAAACATATCCAAGCAGCTTTACCTTAAAAAAGTCACTAATAAACTGGCCGAGGACGGGAAAAAGATCAGGTCTCAGTTTCTTTCAGTTCTTTCACATGAGCTGAAAGCTCCATTAAATGCACTGGAAGGATACCTCAGGATGATGCATGAGAAACAGGCAGGCGATAAAATTGATGACTATGCAAATCAGATCGACAGATCCCTTCAGAGGATACAGGGCATGAGAAACCTCATAATGGATCTGCTTGATTTCACCAAGATCCGTCTTGAAAGAAAAGATGAGAAGATTCAGAAAGTTGATCTTGCTGAAGTCGCAAAGGACGCAATAATCACTGTTCAGCCTTATGCCATACAAATGGAGGTGAGCATAAATCTTGACGTCAGGAACGATTCATTGTTTATGGCTGATCCTGAAGACATGGAAATTATCTTTAATAACCTGATATCAAATGCTGTCAAGTACAACAGGTTTGGAGGCAACGCTGAAATCAGTATTGACAGTACTGATAATGAAGTAATTCTGACTTTCTCCGATACAGGAATAGGAATCTCTCCGGAAGACAGAGAGAACCTGTTCAAGGATTTTATGAGGGTAAAAAACGAACGGACAAAGAATATCTCGGGGAGCGGTCTCGGATTATCAATTGTAAGAAAAGTGATCGAATTGTACCATGGTGAGATAAAGGTGGAAAGTACACCTGATGTGGGTACTAAATTCATTGTCATATTACCAAAAAACGCACAACCATTACCTGAAATAATATGAAACTGCCGGGAAAAACCGTAGAGAGACTCAGCGAGTACAGGAGAACATTGCTTGAGTGCCTGAATGAAAAGAAGAATTTCATCTTTTCTCATGATCTGGCTGCACGTCTGCAGATAACAGCAGTGCAGGTCAGGCGTGACCTGATGCTGATAGGTTATTCATCAGTTCAGAGAAAGGGTTATGATATAAAGGAACTGATTGATACAATCGGCAACATTATTGATTCACCAAAGAGTATTAATGTAGCCATCATAGGTATAGGAAACCTTGGAAGGGCAGTTGCCGGTTATTTCAAGGGAAAGAGATCACA
Organism: Bacteroidia bacterium; assembly: GCA_026391215.1. GTDB lineage: Bacteria > Bacteroidota > Bacteroidia > Bacteroidales > VadinHA17 > LD21. Next base: position 9,023 of record JAPLDX010000064.1, on the reverse strand, counting down.
GCTTAACCTTGTGGCATCATTCGATACCGATCCGCAGAAAGTCAGCAAGGTGGTCTCAGGAGTCAGGTGCTCTCACCACGATGAAATGGAGAAAATAATTAAGGAGTTTGATATCCGGATAGCTATTCTGACTGTGCCTGCTGATTATGCAAAGGAGATCGCGGAAGAGGTTGTACGGTTCGGAATTAAGGGGATACTGAATTATACGACCATACCGCTTAATGTTCCGTCATGGGTATTTCTTGAGGAATATGATATGATAACCTCTATAGAAAAAGTGGCATATTTCGTAAAGGAGAACACTATCTAGCATCTTTATTGCAACATGAAGATTTTCAGAGGATTTGAAGACGTAAAAGGGATAAGGAATCCTGTTGTGACAACCGGATCTTTCGACGGAGTCCACATTGGTCACAAAACAATACTAAATCGGTTGCGGATGCTGGCTGAAAAGAATAATGGTGAATCGGTCCTGATAACTTTTGATCCTCATCCGAGAAAAGTTCTTTATCCTGAGACTGCAGGCAAAGGTCTTAAGCTTATCAATTCACAGGAGGAAAAGCTTGAGCTTCTGAGGAAAGCCGGCCTCGATAATTTAATTATAGTCAGGTTTACAAAGGAATTCTCAAGGATAACCAGCGAACAGTTTGTTAGGGAATTGCTTCATGATATTCTTCATGCCAGAGTTGTCGTTGTAGGCTTTAATCATCACTTCGGATTCAATCAGGAAGGAGATTATAGGCAGCTTTGGGGGTGGAGAGCAAAATATAATTTTGAAGCAGAAGAGATTCCGGAACAGGAAGTGCAGCACGAAACAGTCAGCTCAACAAAAATCCGGAAGGCTATAAGTGAAGGTTATATTCAAAGGGCAAATGCTTACCTTGATCACTATTACATTATTATGGGAAAGCCAGAGAATCACACTTTTCAGGATCTGTCGGAATTCAAGAGAATACCAATAACCGAGGAGTGCAAGCTTCTTCCATCTCCTGGCATATATGCAGTTTCTGTAACTTCAGGAAGCTCTAACTCAAAAGGAATGATTCTGATCCTGGATGAAAATAAAGGGACTTCAGAAGTGATGGTTCACATTTTTGAAGATCCTGAAGCTTTTGTTGGAGAAGATTCTATCCTGTTGTTCCATAAGAAGATACATGGCTCGCTAAGCTTGTCAGATCCTAAAACCCGTACCAGGATTGATTCTGCAAAAGAAGAGATAATAGACCTGATATATTGATAAGGGTCATCATTTAAAACATGTTTTCTGTCTATCTTTGTAACTTATATAATACTGTTATTCAATGCGGTTCTCGCCTGAAAAACTAAAAGTCCCTGATCAGCGAATGAAGCCATTCATCGATCCTCAGGAGATATGGGATTTTATTAACAACACAAAACCTGACAAGCAGAGGGTAAGGGAAGTTATCTCAAAGTCGCTTGATAAACAGAGGCTGACAATGAAAGAGACAGCCATCCTTGTTAATTCAGCCGGAACTGACCTGGCAGATGAGATCAAACAGGGAGCAAAAGAGCTGAAAGAAAAAGTTTATGGAAACAGGATCGTGCTTTTTGCACCGCTATATGTAGGAAACAGATGTACCAACAATTGCCAGTATTGCGGATTCAGGACCTCAAATAAAGGTGCTGTAAGGAAGACTCTTACAGATAAGGAAATAATAAAGGAAGTCGAGGCTCTTGAAGATAACGGGCAGAAGAGGCTAATACTGGTATATGGAGAACATCCCGACTATTCGCCTGAGTATATTGCACATACGGTCAAGACAGTTTATGGTGTGAAAAAAGGCCATGGCGAAATACGAAGGGTCAATATAAATGCAGCGCCCCTCGATATTGATGGATTCAGAACTGTCGGTGAATCAGGTATAGGCACCTATCAGATATTCCAGGAAACATATCACCCGGAGGCTTATAAATGGTATCATCTCGGCGGAAAGAAAAGAGACTATGAATGGAGAGTCACAGCTCTTGACAGAGCCCAGGAGGCAGGTATTGATGATGTAGGGATCGGAGCTCTTTTCGGACTTTATGACTGGAGATTTGAGGTGTTGGGACTTGTCCGTCATACCAATCACCTTGAGGCATGTTATGATGTAGGTCCGCATACAATATCATTTCCCAGAATTAAAGACGCTCTAAGCCTGAATATCAACGGACAATACCAGACAAGCGATGAAGATTTTAAAAAGCTGGTAGCCATATTAAGGCTTGCAGTTCCATATACAGGACTTATATTAACAGCCAGAGAGGCTCCGGATGTAAGAAGGGAAGTTATGCAATACGGTGTATCCCAGATAGATGGCGGTACAAAACTGGAGCTGGGATCATATGCTGAATCAAAGAATGAGGCTCAGAACCTTAACCGTGAGCAATTCAAGATAAATGATCCAAGGTCGCTTGCTGAGGTCATCGATGAACTGCTGACAAATGATTATCTGCCTTCGTTCTGTACCTCATGTTACAGGATGGGAAGAACAGGTGAGCATTTCATGGAGTTTTCTGTCCCTGGATTCATCAAACGGTTCTGCACACCCAATGCAATACTCACTCTTTCAGAATATATCTGTGATTATGCTGAGGGAACCGTTGTAGAAAAAGGATGGAAGGTAATTGAAAAGAACCTGGCCAAGCTTGATGAGGGAGTGGCAAAGAATACGAAGGAGAAGATAGAAAGAATAAAAAACGGCGAAAGAGATTTATATTTTTAAACAATATGATTAAAGTACTTGGAATTAAGATCATTGACCGCATAAAAGAAGCAGGTCTTACCCAGGGGATTCTCTCCAGGCATGCAGGAGTAATAACAACCCGCCTGGGATTTCATGAGGTCACGGATAATGTATGCAGCAGGGAAGCAATTATCATACTTCATCTGAGCAGCGATCCCGCACATTCGAAGAAGCTTATTTCAGATCTGGGAGAAATAGGAGGAGTTGAGATCCGTGAAATGGTATTTACGGGCGGTAAAGCAAAGACTGAAAAGGAATCAGCCGCAGGCGAAATGGAAATACTTGGGATCCTGGTTGATCAGAAACCTGAGGTGATAAAGTCTGTCCAGAAGCTATTGACAATCTATGGCTGTTATATCCGGACACGCATGGGAGTCAATGAGATGTTTTTCGGAGAATCTGCCGGATTGATTATCCTGGAATTAACAGGTGACAAAAAACAGCGCGAACATCTTGAAAGGGATTTGAGAGCATTAAAACAAGTGCATGTTCGTAAGATGGTGTTCTAACTCATAGGGCACGGATTATAAATCCGCGCCAGCGGTATTTTATTTCTTCTTGCCGTTGCGCCGTTGTACCGTTAAGCCTTTGCGCCTTTCATCATAATGCTTTGAATCTCCCCATTCCCCATAAATAACTTCTGCATCAGCAAGTGAGACTCTGGCTTCAAGACAGCTCTGACAATCTTCAGCTGAATCATCAGTGCATGGCTTGTTATCGTACAGCCTGTAACTGTCACGGTATCTTCCGGGAGTGATATTCGGCATAATTATATTGGCGCCAATTTTGATCGCTTTTTCCCTGCCGATAGGATCAATTGCCTGCAGGGCAGTTGCAGCAACAATATTAATGTCCTTCATCATGATTCTTATTATGGCGATCATTTTCAGCGTCAGGTCAAACCTCTCATTAAGGGGTAGCAACTTATCCGCATGCTGAATCAGCGGGGTATCTGCATGCTCAATATAAGGACCCATACCACACATATCAATATCGAAATTCTTCATGAAGAGGAGGTCGCCGGCAAGATCTTCCAGTGTCTGGAATGGCAGCCCTATCATTACACCTGTACCCGTTTGATAGCCAATATACTGAAGGCTCTTAAGGCAGTCGAGCCTTCTTTGAAAATCATGTTTTTCATTTTTTGGATGGATCTTACCGTACAGCTCTTTGTTTGTTGATTCAACCCGTAAAAGATACCTGTGCGCCCCTGCATCAAACCATCTCAGGTACACTTCCGGCTTCTGTTCACCAACTGAAAGTGTGATGCCAAGTTTACCATACGATAATTCTTTTATTTTATGAAGAAGGTTCTCGATCCTGTCAGCTACAGCCGGGCTTTCCAGTTCTCCCGACTGAAGCGCTATCGACCCGTATCGATTTTCATTGGCAAACTTTGCAGCTGCAAGTATCTCATCGTCAGTAAGATTATAGCGGACGAGATTTTTATTGCCTTTCCTGATGCCGCAATAAAGGCAATCCTTGCCGCATATATTGGAGAATTCAATAAGTCCCCTGAACCATACTTTATTGCCGATATATTTTTCTTTTATTTCTGCCGATTTCTGAAACAGAAGAGTACGTTCTTCTCCTTCAACCTGAAGAAGCCTTATAAGATCATTTTTTGAAAAATTCTCCCTGGTAAACAATTCTTTTATCGATATGTCCATTCTGTCTAAAATCGGGTTGTAAAGATAACAAAAGAACTATCAGGTATGAACTGGTTGTTATATATGAAATGTTTCCTGTTTTGTGACATTTATTTTTATTATATTGCTTTGCTGTTAATTCTGGGCATGTTTCTCCTAAAATGTTGAACGATAAGCTTATACATCCAGACAGCATAGTTGTTGTCGGGGGATCTGAAGATCTTCTAAAGCCGGGCGGGAAAATCCTGAAAAATATAATTGACGGGAAGTTCACGGGGGAGCTTTATGCAGTAAACCCAAAGCAGGATATAATTCAGGGTAAGAAATCGTACCGTGACATTAAGGATATTCCACCCACAGATCTTGCAATACTTGCAATACAGGCAAAATACTGCCTTCCGGTCGTAGAGGTGCTCATCAAACAAAAGAACACAAAGGCTTTCATTATTATTTCAGCCGGATTCAGTGAAGCCGGTGAAGAAGGAAGAAAGCTTGAGAAAGATATAGCGGACCTTATCAGCAATGCAGGAGGCAGCCTGATCGGACCAAATTGTATAGGTGTCATAACACAATCGTACAACGGAATTTTCACAACGCCTGTTCCGGGACTTAATAGCAGAGGCTGTGATTTCGTCTCAGGCTCCGGAGCAACTGCTGTATTTATTTTTGAGTCTGCTATTCCGAAAGGAGTAAACTTCTCCAGTGTATTTTCTGTCGGGAACAGTGCCCAGACAGGTGTCGAGGAGGTCCTGGAATACTGGGATAGTACTTTTAATCCCGCAGTCAGCTCATTGATAAAGCTGATCTATGTTGAAAGCATCAGGGAACCTGACAAGCTGCTGCATCATGCCTCTTCCCTTATAAGAAAAGGATGCAGGATTGCAGCTATTAAGGCAGGTACAAGTGAAGCAGGGATCAGGGCAGCTTCATCGCACACCGGAGCGCTTGCGTCATCTGATTCAGCTGTTGAAGCCCTTTTTCGCAAGGCAGGAATAGTAAGGTGTGCAGGCAGGGAAGAACTTACAACTGTGGTATCAGTATTCTTTCATAAATATCTGAAAGGAAGGAACATAGCAATAATCACACATGCTGGGGGACCAGCGGTCATGCTTACGGATGCCCTGGCGGCAGGCGGCATGAATATCCCAAGAATAACCGGGGAACATCATGACAAACTGATTGCTATGATGAATCCGGGAGCTTCAGCTGATAACCCGATCGACCTCATTGCAACAGCAACAAATGAACAGCTCGACAAGGTAATTGAATACGTTGATAAGCAGATGCCTAATATCGACGGTATGACCGTCATATTCGGGAGTAATGGACTGAATGATATGACTGAGATCTATGAGCTCATGCACAGGAAGATCCAGGAGTGTGAAAAACCATTGTTTCCGATCCTCCCCTCTGTAGCCAGCTCTCATACAGAACTTGAATATTTTCTTAATAAGGGGCATGTAAACTTCCCCGATGAGGTTGTCCTGGGAAGGGCACTTACTAAAATTTCAAACACACCATATCCTGCAGAAGAAAAGATATTCCTTAAGGATATTGATGTACCCCTTATCCGGAAGATAATTGATGATGCACCTGATGGTTACCTGGAACCTGATATAATTCAGCAGCTTCTGAATGCCGCCAGGATACCTCTGGTAAAAGAAGCTGTGGTCAGTAACAAAAGAGAGCTTGCATCATTGTCTGATAAAATGGGATTTCCTCTTGCCCTGAAAGTAGTGGGTCCTGTCCATAAGTCAGATGTCGGAGGCGTGACGCTGAATATTAAATCAGGGACCCATCTCAGGGCTGAATTCAACAGGATGATGAAGATAAAAGGCGTCAGGGCTGTCCTGATCCAGGAGATGATCGCCGGCACCGAGCTTTTCATTGGCGCTAAATATGAGCCAAAATTCGGACATATAATACTTTGTGGTCTTGGAGGTATTTTCGTTGAAGTTCTCGGCGATGTGTCATCAGGACTTGCACCGCTCACTTTCAATGAAGCCAATTCGATGATACGAAGCCTCAGGAGCTACAGGATAATTAAAGGAACGCGTGGCAAGACAGGGATAAATGAACAGAAATTTGCTGAAATAATCGTCAGGCTGTCAAGCATATTGAGGTTTGCTACCGAGATAAAGGAAATGGATCTGAATCCACTGATCGGAAGCATGGAATCAATAACAGTGGTTGATGCAAGGATAAGAATTGAAAAACAAGTAAAGAAGATTTGATTAAGTGTACTCATTACACTTAAAAAACAAAATATTTTGATTTGAGTTTATTATGAATAAGATACCAATTTCTGATGAATTAATAAATGATCTGATTAAAAAGAGCGGACTCCCCGGACCAGGATCCGCTTCAATACGGGAAATAACCCACCTGGTGAACCTTATTGAAAAAGCAACCGGGATGAATTTTGTCAGGATGGAAATGGGAGTACCCGGATTGCCTGCACCTGAAATAGGCATTGAGGCTGAAATAGATGCCCTGAAGAAAGGGGTGGCCTCTCTTTACCCGGATATTTCAGGAATTCCTTCACTAAAGAAAGAGACCTCAAGATTCATCAAATTGTTTCTGAACCTTGATATCAGGCAGGAAGGATGCATACCAACAGTAGGATCAATGATGGGAGGGATGGTAAGCTTCCTCGTTGCCAACAGGAACGACAGGACAAAGGAAGGGACACTTTTCATCGATCCTGGTTTCCCGGTCCAGAAGCAGCAGGTAAGAATGCTGGGACACGATTACCATTCGTTTGATGTCTATAATTACAGGGGGAAAAAGCTCAGGGCAAAGCTTGAATCATACCTGAAGACAGGAAAGATCTCATCACTGCTTTATTCAAATCCAAATAATCCTTCATGGATATGTCTTAATGAGGACGAGCTGTCAATTATTGGCGAGTTATGCCGCAAGTACGGTGTCATAGTCATTGAGGATCTGGCCTACTTCGGAATGGATTTCAGAAAGGATTATTCAGTACCGGGGCAGCCTCCATATCAGCCGTCAGTGGGGCATTATACTGATGATTATATTCTGCTTATTTCCAGTTCAAAGATTTTCAGCTATGCTGGTCAGCGTATAGGGATAATGGCAATATCCGACCATCTTTTTAACCGTTCATATCCTGATTTGCGGCGATATTATTCATCAGATAAGTTCGGATATTCAGTTATTTTTGGGGCATTATATGGTCTATCGGCGGGTGTTACTCATTCGGCACAGTATGGAATGGCAGCCTTGTTAAAAGCTGTAAATGACGGAACTTACAGGTATAGGGATGATGTGAAAGAGTATGGTGAGAAAGCTGCTGCAATGAAAAAGATGTTTATAGCGAACGGTTTCAAAATAGTCTATGACAAGGACCTGGATAACCCTCTCGCTGACGGATTTTATTTTACGATTTCCTATCCCGGAATGACAGGTAAAGAATTGCTTGCAAAGCTTCTTCATTATGGCATAAGCGCTATATCACTTGATATTACAGGCAGTGACAGGGAAGGTTTGAGGGCTTGCGTTTCTATGGTACAGAAGAAGCAGTTTACAGACCTTGATAAACGTCTGAAGAAGTTTAATGAAGATCATCCGATAGCAAATAATAATTAATATTATGGCAAAGATCAGAGGAAGTATAGTAGTTAACATTGAAAGATGCAAGGGATGCGAGGTATGCATGGTATCGTGCCCAACTGGAACAATTGCCATGGCAAAGGAAGTCAACCATAAAGGTTATTTCTATGCTTATCCTGCAAATCCCGACACGTGCATAGGTTGTGCCAACTGCGCAATTGTTTGTCCAGATGGCGTGATAACTGTTTATAAAACAAAAATATAACCTGGTAATGGAAAAGGAATTAAGACTGATGAAAGGCAATGAAGCGATTGCAGAAGCTGCAATCCGTGCCGGTACTGATGGTTATTTCGGCTATCCGATCACTCCGCAGAGTGAGATACTGGAGTATCTTATGGAGGCAAATCCCATGAAAACAACTGGAATGGTTGTCCTGCAGGCCGAAAGCGAAATCGCTGCAATAAATATGGTATATGGAGGTGCAGCATGCGGGAAAAGAGTAATGACATCTTCCTCCTCTCCGGGGATAAGCCTGAAGCAGGAAGGCATTACCTATATTGCAGGAGCTGAGCTCCCCTGCCTTATTGTAAATGTGGTAAGAGGCGGACCAGGACTAGGAACAATACAGCCCGCACAATCGGATTATTTCCAGGCAGTAAAAGGAGGTGGTCACGGAGATTATCACCTGATAGTCCTGGCCCCGGCTTCAGTTCAGGAGATGGCCGATTTTGTTGATCTTGCATTTGAGCTTGCATTTAAATACCGTAACCCTGCAATGATCCTTTCAGATGGTGCAATAGGCCAGATGATGGAAAAAGTTTGGCTGAGCCCACAGAAGGAAAGATCGAAAACAGTCCCGGAATGGGCTACTACAGGGAAACCTCCGACAAGGGAAAGAAATATTATTACTTCACTCGACCTTGATCCGAATGCACAGGAAGTATTTAACCAGAAGCTGGTGGCTAAATACAACGAGATAAAGGAAAAGGAGGTCCGTTATGAGGAGTTTCAGTGTGAAGATGCAGATTATCTTTTTGTTGCATATGGCAC
>JAPLDX010000076.1 GCA_026391215.1 Bacteroidia bacterium | reverse complement strand
AGTGGAATCGGCACTATCTGGAGTAAATAAAACAGTCGGACCAGACAATGTATTATGGTACAGAACAAAATTCACCCTGCCATCAACATTCAGGAAGAAAACAATCCTGTTGCATTTTGGTGCAGTTGACTGGTTATCAGATATATATATTAATGGAAATAAAGTCGGATCTCACCAGGGAGGCTACGATCCTTTTTATTTCAATATAACCCCATACCTTAAAGGCAATGGAGCTCAGGTTCTTGAGCTCCGTGTTGCCGACCCCGTTGATAAAGGTCCTCAGCCGCGCGGTAAACAGGTATTAAGTCCCGGAAGCATATGGTACACTTCAGTTACAGGTATCTGGCAGACCGTCTGGCTGGAGGCTGTTCCTGCAACCTATATATCCTCGACAAAACAGGTACCTGATATAGATAAAAAGGTGCTATCTGTAAGCGTTGATCTGGAAAACGAGGAGCCCGGTGATATAATCCATATTTCGACATGGGATGGAGACAAGATGATATCCGAGATAGAATCTTCAAATGGCCTTGGGATAATAGTCACGGTAAACAATCCCAGACTATGGTCTCCTGATGATCCGTTCCTTTATGACCTGAAAATATCAGTCATCCGTAAAGGAAAGGTTATCGATGAGGTGAAAAGTTATTTTGCAATGCGTAAGAGCTCTTTGATGGCTGATGAAAACGGAGTTCTCAGGATGATGCTTAATAATAAGTTTGTTTTCCAGTATGGTCCCCTGGATCAGGGCTGGTGGCCTGACGGATTATATACTGCGCCATCAGATGGAGCGCTTCTTTTTGATATCGTCAAAACTAAAGATCTGGGATTCAATATGATAAGGAAGCACGTAAAGGTTGAGCCTGCCCGATGGTATTATCATTGCGACAGGACCGGAATACTCGTATGGCAGGATATGCCGAGCGGAGATCTTGGCGGCGGTCAGTGGAATACAAGGCCGGGCATGGAGGGAGGATCAGACAAGATCCGCACTGAAGCTTCAGAGAAAATATACCGTTCTGAATGGAATGCAATAATTGATTACCTGTATAATTTCCCCTGCGTTATTGTATGGGTGCCTTTCAATGAATCATGGGGGCAGTTCAAGACAGCTGAAGTTACAAAATGGACTATGGAGAAAGATCCTTCACGGCTTGTGAACAGTGCCAGCGGAGGCAATTTCCATGAAACGGGACACATTCTTGATCTCCATAATTACCCGAATCCGGTGATGGCCAAGCCTGAAGTATTCGGCTCAAAGCAGGCACTGGTACTGGGTGAATTCGGAGGATTGGGTCTGCCGCTTGAGGGACACACCTGGCTCGATAAAGACAACTGGGGCTACAGGACATTCCAGGATGCAGATACTCTCTTTAAAACCTATTCAGGATATCTCGATCAGATTGCCCTATTTATAAAAAGAGGTTTATCGGCCGCTATCTATACCCAGACCACTGATGTGGAAATTGAATGCAACGGGTTGATGACATATGACAGAAAAGTCGTTAAAGTGCCTGAAAATCAGTTGAAAGCTGCGACCAGGAAAATGTACGACGCTGCCTCTGAAGTAGTTTTTAGATAACAGTATATCCTATGAAGAAGATCGTTCTGCTTTCTTTTATTCTGTCATCCTGTTTATTATCTGCCCAGCAGGTAAATGAGATAATGGTACTGGCAGACAAACCTGTCTGTGATGTGCAGCCAACGATGTGGGGAGTCTTTTTTGAGGACATCAACTTTGCTGCAGACGGGGGAATTTATGCTGAATTAGTAAAGAACCGGTCGTTTGAGTTCAACTTACCGCTGATGGGATGGGATGAGGATCGGAGTAATGGTGCTGGCCGTATTATACCTACTTTTTATTCTCCTTCGAACGATGCCAATCCCCATTACGTCACTATTTATATAGATGCTCAATCCGGGGGTTTTAATCTGACAAATGAGGGATTCCGGGGAATGGGGATAAAACTGGGCAATCAGTATAATTTTTCCGTTTCTGCCAGAGTTGAAGGGAGTTCAGATATTAAGCTAAAGGTTGAACTTCTGGATCCAAAAGGGGAAATCCTTGGTGGTACAGAAATACGAGGATTTACGTCTTCCTGGGGACAATACAAGGCTTCCTTCACAGCTTCAAGGACAGAACCAGAAGCAATCCTGCGGCTGTTTTTTAAGGGCAAAGGCTCAATAGATATTGATATGGTTTCACTTTTCCCGTCCGATACATGGAAGGAGAGGCCGGGAGGATTACGCAAGGACATTGTTCAGATGATAGCCGACCTTAAGCCGGGCTTTGTCAGGTTTCCGGGAGGATGTATTGTTGAGGGGAGGAACCTCGTTAACCGTTATCAATGGAAAACGACTGTTGGCCCCATTGAAGAAAGAAAGCTGATTTATAACCGCTGGAACATGGAAATAAGGAACCGGCAGGCACCGGATTATTTTCAGAGTTTCGGAATGGGATTTTATGAATATTTTCTTCTAGCAGAAGATATGGGAGCGGAACCGCTTCCCATTCTTAACTGCGGAATGTCATGCCAGTTCAATGCCGGGGAGGTTGTCCCCCTTAATGAGCTTGATCCCTACGTACAGGATGCACTGGATCTTATTGAATTTGCAAACGGCTCAGCCACAACTAAATGGGGGAGCTTTAGGGCATCAATGGGTCACCCTGAACCCTTTGACCTTAAATTTATAGGTGTCGGGAATGAGCAGTGGGAAGAACAATATTTTGAACGTTACAGGCAATTTGAAAAGGTACTTAAACAGAAATACCCGAAAATAAAAATCGTTTCAGGATCAGGACCCAGTGCTTCCGGAGCATATTTTGATTATGCATGGGGAGAGCTGAAGAAGCTGAGCCCTGCCCTGATCGATGAGCATTACTATATGCCTCCTGCCTGGTTCCAGAAAAACGCAGACCGATATGATAATTATGATAGAAGCGGTATTAAAGTATTTGCCGGAGAATATGCTGCACATGGCAAGGATGCCGAGGCGCCGGAATCGCGCAACTCATGGCTGAGCGCATTATCAGAAGCAGCTTTTATGACCGGTCTCGAAAGAAATGCCGAAGTTGTTTATATGGCTTCCTATGCTCCTCTGCTGGCTCATGTTGACGCCTGGCAATGGCGTCCTGACCTTATCTGGTTCGATAACCTTAATGTAACAGGTACGCCAAATTACTATGCTCAGAAAATGTTTTCAACCCACAGGGGAACTCAGGTGATACCGGCTCTCAGGGAAGGGAAGCCGCTTACAGGAGAGGACAGCCTTTATGTGAGTGCAACAATTGATAAAGCAGCTAAAAAAGTCTTTGTAAAGCTTGTTAATACCTCATCTACAATTAAACATGTAAGACTAAACCTTTTGGGTCTGTCATTCCTGAAATATGGTGAGATTGAAATTCTAAAAGCTGAGAGATTGTATGATTTTAATTCAATTGCAGATCCAAAGCTGATATTTCCATCAACCAGGCAGGTAACGGTCTCTTCAAAAAAGGTCAGCGCCAGCCTTGAACCCTGGTCGGCAAATGTAGTGGTCCTGAATTTCAAAAAATAACCAGGATCATATTTATCAAAATGTTGGTTATCTTTGACGCCTTAAATGAATTTCTGAAATAATGGAGCTTTTTCACACTCTCCTCGACTGGTACATGGCCAATCTGAACTATTTTACGATTGCGCTTCTCATGCTGATCGAAAGTACTTTCCTGCCGTTGCCATCGGAGGTAGTTATGCCATTCGCAGCCTTCAAAGCTGCCCAGGGCGATCTGAATGTGTTTATCGTTATTATTGCAGGTACAATCGGAGCTCTTAGTGGTTCACTCATCAATTATACTCTTGCTTTTTATCTTGGCCGTCCGCTGGTATATAAATTTGCAGAGTCAAGGGTTGGGAGACTATTTCTGTTATCAAAAGAAAAAGTAGTTCATGCAGAAGAATATTTTATCAGGAACGGGAAATCTTCAACTTTCATTGGCCGCCTGGTACCTGGTATCCGTCATCTTATATCAATTCCTGCAGGGCTGGCCAAGATGAAACTCCGCGATTTCATGCTTTATACTTTTATCGGTGCAGGTATCTGGAATATAATCCTGGTAACCATTGGATATTTTATTTATGATCTTAGGGACAAGATATTTCCATACCTGGATGATATTCTCTATGTCCTTGGAGCCATTTTCGTTATCTATCTTATATACAAAGCCTGGAAAAACAGGAAGAAGAAAAATAAAAATTCCTCCGAAGCGGATCCTTCCCAATTGTAGATTTATTTCAGCCATTTCTTAAGGAGAGAAGCCTGTTCAGGCGTCGGATCCTGCAGTGGTTTGATTTCAAAGATCCTCCCCATCCTGGTATCTTTGACAGGTTTGATTCCTGTATTCTCAACAATTACTGTGTCAATTATTAATCCTGCATATTCAAGATATTTCTGATAGTTAATATCCTTAACAGTTGGAACATAGATTTCAAAGATTTCATCAAGCTTTACTTCGGCCGCTTTTTCACAAACTTCCCTGAACTCCAAATCAGTAAAACCTCTGTTCTTATCCTTATAATAGACCTGGTAGAGAGTTTTCATGACATCCTCGAGTGATTTCTGATTCTTAGATTCGTGTCTTATCTTAAGGTCGAGCAGCATACCGAGCGCACAGCCTTTATCATAATATGAAATAGTCGTATTTAATGCATTTTCTGACCTGTTGAAAAACTGTATCCAGGTGTCAAAACTTGATTCTGCTGCAGACTGGAACAAGTGGCCGGGAATATTTTCATAGCTTCCTATTACTGACCCAAGTTCCCGGAAAACCTTGTTCCTGTCCATAAGGCCGGCCCTGTTTAGAACAAGATATTCATAATATACCGTGACCCCTTCTGAAAACCAGAGCATATCTGTATAATTCTCCTTATCATAGTCGAATGGTCCAAGAGCTATTGGCCTGATCCTTTTGACATTATAAAGATGAAAGAACTCATGGGCAACAAAGCTCAGCCAGCGGTCATATCCTTCCTCCTGGCCGAATGTTGAAGTATTTGTGAAGACGGCCATTGAGTTCAGGTGTTCCAGTCCTCCCATGCCCTTGTTCATTATTATGAAAGTATAATGTTCGTAAGGTATCTCACCGATAAATGAAACAGCAGATTCAACCATTTTTTTGTGATCGCTTATTATCTTTTCATGATCGAAAGGTCCGGGATTCTCAATCGCTATAGTATGTCTTATTCCCTGAACATCAAAGGTCAGCAGTTCCTGGTTACCTGCAAGTATAGGGCTGTCATAAAGAACATCAAAATCAGGAGCAAAATAAGTATTTGTCTTTCCCTCCACAGGGTCGAGACCGGTGGATATTGTCTTGAAATCCTTGTACGGACTGATGGTTAATGTACATGGAAGATTCAATTTCCCCTCAACATACATAAATACTCCAGCAGGTGCAATGAATGCCCTGTTATCATTTAGATACGGATCGCCAACCGAAACCCTGAATGCATAAACATCATAGTTTATTTTTATGGTTCCGGAGCCACCGGTCTGAACCTGCCAGGTATTCTTTGTTATCTTATTCCATTTCAGGGGATTACCATTTCCGTCCTCAGCCTGAAAACTGACAATGTTCTTGGCATAATCAAGAATGATATAATAACCGGGCGTCCATGATGGTAGTTTAAAGTTGACAACAGGTGTAGTTGCACCGTCATAAATCATACTGACATGATAGTAATGGTTGTTTGGGTTATCCATTGAAACAGTGAGAGAAACAGATTCATTCTGTGCTTGAAGCTGGCCGGCAGATACAATGAAAAGTATACATGCTGCTATTAACGGGAGCACTGTTAATTTATTAACAGTGATTCTTTTATGATTAATTAAATTCTTCATATGTTGGATTTTCTTTAGAATCGCGCAATGAATTCCAGTGTTATTTTGTCAGTGTGGACAGGCAGATTGCCCTTCAGGTAATTTTCATAATTTAATCTTATTTCGGAATAGAATTGTTTTGGCTCAAAACCCACATTTATTCCCAGAGTGATCCGGTTGGCATCAATCTCTTTTCCGAAAACCGAGCTGCCAATTAAATCCCATCTTGCAGTTGGTGAAACCATATATATCAGCTTATTATTTATGCTGAAATTATAATATGAATGTATATACAAGCCGTCATCATGCTTCCGCAGTGACAATGTATCTGTCCAGTTGCGGCGGATGTATTCGGATTCAATAAAAAATGAGCCAGTTGAATATTGTAATTCTCCCCCGAACATTGAAAGGTCATCACGATATTCTCTTTCACCGGAGTAAATATTCCCGGCAAACCTGAATCCATTCAACGGTCCTAAAATAACCCGGCCTATGAAGTCAGGTCTGCTTATCCACTGGGGATTATTCCCTCCGGTTCCGTTCCCCAGTCCGCAAAGTACTTCCAAAGGAACATTTCCGGCTAATTTATAATCAGCAAAGAGACCGATATCGCGCATGCCCTCATTAATGTATTTTGTTAAAAATGAGCGATTTGCGAAAATATTTTCAGCGGGATTTCTCATATAGTCAGTGGAAAAGGGAAGCTTTCTCTGTCCGAGATAGAGATCAAGGCCGGCAGCAGGTGTAAGACGGACCCAGGCATCAAGCATTTTCATTTTGCCTTCATCATTAATGTCAATCTCAGCCTTGTATGACATGAAGTCATTTATTTTCCCTTTAACTCCAAAACGTGCATTCCTGACCTCAAACCGTATTTTTGAGTTATCAAGATCATATTCAATTTTCGTTTTAACAATGCCATCAAGATCAGGAAGATATTCGGATCTGGATTTAATTGTATCCTGGGATAATAGAGAGCCCCCTGCCGAGGATATCAGCAATAATGACAACAGGTAATATTTTTTCATTGATCTACTCATCATGATTAATGACAGAAGGAGCTTTGATAAATATTGTCATTCCAGATTAGTTTTATTCTTTCGTTAAACTAACAATTTTTACTGGTCCGAGCAGTCCTGACGACAGCAATGGTGAATTGGCTCTGTAGAATGGCATTGTAGTGTAAGTATATTTTGTCGTAATTCCGGGTTGCTGATCGCCAATTAGCCTGTTGACCCAGAGATTAGTAACCTTTATTTCAAGAATATTTTCTCCCTTTTGCAAACCTTCTGTAATTTCTACACGGAACGGTTTTTTCCATACTACTCCCATTGATTTCCCATTGACAAAAACTTCAGCGAGATTTTTAACATCTCCGAGATCCAGCCAGAGACTGTTGACTGAAGTAAACCAGCTTTCAGAGGCCTGAATATTCTTTTTATAAGTTCCTGTTCCTGAAAAATATTTTATTCCATCATGAGAATTAAGGTCCCAGGCTGTGAGAGAATCCAATGTAATCTTAAATGGTGCTCCCCTGCCTTGCTGAAAGTTTAAATCCCAAATACCTTCAACGGAAGCAACCAGGCTTTCTGTTACCCGGGGAACAGTATATGATTGTTCCTTAGCCTTATCACTAAATACCACAAACACCGCATCGTTTGGTTCCAGATGGAGTGGCACTTTTGTTAGTCCATCAGCAATGCTGTAAGAAGCCTTCTCAGCTTTTCCCGTTTCAGGATGCCAGATTTCAGCACTTTTCCCTCTAACACGGAAAGTAGCTTCAAGATCCTCTATCCTGCTGTTGCGGTTGTTAATCCAGTAGAAATCAATATTGTCCAGCTTCCTGTGCACAAACAGCAGATTGGTATTTTTCTGAGGCTTCGTATACTCAAAGTCCGGTGCCAGTTCAAGCAATTTCAGAACCTCTGCAATAGACTGCCCGGCATAAACCTTACCTTTTCCAACTGTATTGACACCATTTTCATTTGCCCAGAGCTGACCGGCTATTGAACGGAATTCATTCTGGTCATCGCTGAGGCTGGGTGTATTTATTGGCTTAAGACCTGAAACGATTGCTCCTGCACTCACTAAATCACGGATTTTGCGCAGAACGGGCAACGACATATATTTACTGTTTGCATCGAGTGCCAGTACGCGGTATTTCATGCCACTTGGTGTGGTAATAGCGTCTTTGTTTACTGACAGCAGATTTATCAGTGCATCAGCATTAACGAAATCGTAGTTATAGCCTTCGGGTATATCGGGCAGCTTGTCATTGAAAAGTGCAGTTATATTATTATCTTCTCCGTAGAAATATACTACATCGGCAATAAATTTGCCCTGTTGAAGCATATAACAGTTGCGTGCCAGGTATGTCATCCAGGGACCTGCCTGTTCAGCCCATGTTTCGTGACGGGTGAACCACTGCCCGAACGGACCAAGTCCAAGTCCCGGAATTTTATCATTAACAGGTTGATGGACAGAAGTATGTATAACGAAACGGTTCAGTCCGTTTGCCAATTCCATATCTGCTGTTGGTTTTAAAGTTTCGGGCGACCAGGCCCAGGCTGTTCCAATGGCGGTCATTGATTCAGCAGCTACAAGGTTTTGCCCGTAGATGTGGGCTACGGACGCCGATTCACGGACATCTGCTTTATATCGTGGAGCCACCTCGGTGCCTCGATCAAATCCTCCTGGAGTCCAGGTGGCGCTCATTGGAATAGCAGCTGTGCGTTTTACATCCATACCATCGCCGATGAAAGCACGTCCGCCTTCATGTGATTCGGTATAACGTGCCATACCACGTTCCTTAAGTATTTCTGTTAACAGATCATAATGGTTTTCAGCAGTAAGATCTCCGATGGTTTTTCGGAAATCCCATAGAAAACGTTCGCTTGCTTCAGCGCTTTCCACAATATGTCCCGTCAGTACAGGCAGCCATGGAATAATATCATAACCACTATGACTGGCAAATTCCCGGATCATATTATCGGTCCAGTTCTGTGTGCCGGCTTCCCAGCTGTCCGTGATCATGTATTGCAGTCCCTTCTGTCCCAAAAGTCCACCGGTAGCATCTTTATATTGATCGAGATAGTTGTTGAAATATGCTTTGACATGTTCAGCGTTCAGCTTATCAACCTCCAGTCCTGTTGCTTCCGGTGAGGCCGGTGAATTTTTATGGCCGGTAAGGGAATAACCCAGCCGGAGCACTATCCAATTTCCTTCAGGTGGCGTCCAATCGAGACTACCGTCTGGCATCATCTTGGCTGTCAGGTCGATAACATCTGATTTGCTGATAGCCTCATCTGAATTTACTTCAGGGGTAAGGGCTGAATACAGATCGGTTGCGGTTGCAAAAGCTGCTTTTTCTTCAAAACGGTTAATACGGGCAACTGTGTGCAGAACAAGCTCAGCAATCTGTGTTCCGGCAGGTGGTGATGGCATCATTCCTGCGTCTATACCGAAAAAGCCGCCCGGAAAAGATGATTGCTGCGGCTGAGGAGTCAGCCATGTGAAACGGAAATATTTTGCCGTTACCTGGCTGAATGTCAGTGTTTTCTGGTCTACACCATCACTGCGAATGTCGGTTATCTTATTAAAGGTTTTACCATCATCACTTGCTTCCAGGGCACGGATGTCAGGATCAGCACCAAAACCAAACATGCCTCCGGATCCGCCACCAACAATGGTAAGCGCCTTCATTGTCTCAGGTTTGGAAAATTCAAATTGAATCCAGGCTTTTTCGCCTGGCTTTGTTGCCGGAAGTAACGTTGACGTTGCAAGATCACCATCAGTCAGTTCAGCAAGAGAGAACTTTCCACCATTGGATGTAACCTTTGGCTGCAGGTCCATCATTGAAATATCGCTTTCAGGTAATCGATAAGCGACAACTGCTGCATCAGCATAAAATTCAGGTGCAGGAGGCTCCTGTCCACCGGTCAGTGAAAATTCTCCTCCCGATGCAATATTTTGAAATGCACCTGTCGCAGAAGGTGGTTTGGGCAGCATTCCTTTAAAAGGTTTTCCCCCCTCAATCCGGGTTTCGCTCCACACAAATTTCTTCATTGCCTGTGCAGGAGTTACCCATGGTCCGCCGCTCTCACTCCAGCCTGGTGATCCGGCAATAGCCATTTCAAGGCCGAGAGAATCAGCAAGTTTTACCGTAAAACGGAATGCATCCTTCCACTCCGGGGTCATATAGACCAGCCTCTTTTCAACAATCTGGGGTGTCATCAGTGCAGCGTCAAAGTTCTGGAATCCGCCAATGCCAACCCGGTGCATCCATTCAAGGTCAGCCCGGATCCCTTCCTTCGTTATGTTTCCGTTCATCCAGTGCCACCAAACACGGGGCTTTGCACTCTCAGGAGGATTCTGAAATCCTTTTTCAAGATCAGCTTCGGCATTTTTTGAGGGACCGGAACAATTTACAAACAGCAAACCTGCTATTGCAAGCAGGAAAGCAGATATGATTATCCATTTTTTTCTCTTTTCGACCAGTGGTGCCATAATAAGTACATTTATCGATTAATATCTGAATAGCTATAAATTATTTGGATACAATATTCTTTTCAGCCAGTTTTCCGCCAGTTCCGGCCATGTGGCTGCAGCAAGCCCGGAAGGTCTTAAACCATATCCATGTCCTCCGGATGGTAAAATATGCAATTCGACAGGAAGCTTTGCATCCCTAAGGGCTGTGGTCATCACAAGGGCGCTGTTCCCGTAGCTATCGTCGGCGGTCTGAAAAATAAACATAGGAGGTGTTTCTTTTGTCAGCTTAAGTTCAGGTGTAAGCGATCTGTTTTCACCCTGGTCAAGATATGCAGGATAAATGAGCATTGTAAAATCCGGACGGCATGAAAGACTGTCTGCGGCATCCACGGGGACATAAGTTCTTTTATTGAAAAGTGTACTGGTTCTGGCGCTGAGGCTTCCTCCTGCAGAGAAGCCCATGATACCGGTTTTTTCAGGATCCATATTCCACTTCCCGGCATTTTGTCTGATCACTCTCAGAGCCCGTTGTGCATCCTGCAGAGCGCCCTCTTTTTTATCAGGGACCCTGTATTGAAGTACGAATGCTGAATAACCAAGCCTGTTCAACCATGCTGCTACCTCAGTGCCCTCTTTGTCCCATGAGAGGATCCGGTAAGCACCTCCGGGACAAATAATTACGCCGGCACCATTATTCAGTTTTGGATCAGCCGGCCAGACTACTATTGCCGGATTGGTAACCTCGGAGTACCTTAATACATCATCCTTTCTGGCGGTATCAATTACCGATGGTAGTTTTTCATTTACCTCTCCCGGCACTTTGCCGGGCCATAAATAGATTACCTCTTTCTTTTGCGACAAGCAACTGACGGAAAGAAGAAGAAGGGCGGAGATAAGGAGTTGTTTCATTGTATTCATTTTCAATTTCTTTGTTATCGGCCTCACCCCCTCCTGTCCCCCTCTCCCAGGAGAGAAGGGGAGGATAGCTCAGCTATTATTGATTTAATTTTTTGTAATACAAGTTTCTGATTATTAATGATTTCCTCATTCTTAAATCTAATAACCTTAATACCAAATCTTTCGAGTTCTCCTGAGCGACCATCATCATATTCCTGAGTCTGGTCATTTAAATGTACATCGCCATCAACTTCAATAATTACTTTTATTTTATGGCAATAAAAATCTGCAATAAAGATATCAATTGGATGTTGTCTTCTGAAAACTAATCCGTCTTTTCTGAATTTTTTAAGGTGTTTCCAGAGGATTTCTTCTGCTTCAGTCGGATTATTTCGCATACCCAGGGCTAATCTGAAAAGCTTAGGTTTTGCTCCCAAATACATATCTCTTTCTATCGCTTTTCCCAGATATACCATGTAATCCTAATTTTAGATTCTGGCTAAAGCCCCTCCCTCCTGGGGGAGGGGTTTGGGGAGAGGTCATTCTACAATTTCTGCATTATCAAATTTCTGTGACTGGAAATCAACTCTGGAATGTTGCACACGCCTTATTCCTTTGCCTCCAAAAAAGCCCCATCCACCACTTCCCAGGAGAAACCCAAGAGCATACAGGCCGCCATTATTATTCTGTGCATACATCGTAATATCATCATTAAATAGCATGCCTATGAAGTCAAAAGGGGCAATGAATCCATGCCACAATCCTCCGAAAAAGCCATAGGTATGTCCCGTAAGACACTGATCAACCATTTCACTCTTAGCACATCCTGAAAGAAAAATGAGAATTATGAAGATCGAAAATAGCATAAAGTATTTCTTATTAATAATAGTCTTCATCTTATTGAAATTAGTGATTAGATCCTGAGTTTAAGATGTAAAGAGATCGAGGTCAATAGCTTTACCGGAAAATTTCTTTCCTGTTTGATGCGTTTGCATGAGCAACAGCTCTTATTGCCCCGGGTTTTTTTATTGCCTTTGCCTGCTCATGGTACGATCTTGTTGATCCATAAGGAATTTTCAGCAATTCGTTCCATGCTGCTTTCTGGAATTCAGTGCCCGGTGTCACCAGAAGGAGTGAAAACTCTTTTCTTTTACCCTTGAAATACTCTTTCAGCTGCTTTTTGAGCATCCTGAGATGTTTGTTGCTGCCTTCTTTCACCGGTGCATTCAGAAGAGATGAAAGCTCCTCTGTTGACATTATTCTTTCCGGAAACTCAAGGAGGCATATTCCGTCTGCTGAAGCTGCGGCGATCATTTCTCCGAGAGGCGTATCGATTTTGGTTGTTTTTATTGTCATGTGGTCAAACGATCTATTATTTAAATCTCTTTGAAGTCGATTTGATATACTTGATATTCCGGAAACGCATTGCGGACCAGTTTTCATCAATAGTCACCATCCTTATGCCATGGAAGCCAAGATCGTTCAGGGCATTCCATCCGCGGTCACGTTCAAGGCTCGAGGTGTACAATTTAGAACTTTTTTTCGGATAGCAGAACCATAAAATCCCGTCGGCTGTCAGGTTATGGAGAGCCATGGGTGCAAAATAACTGACTTCAGAGACTGATCTGGCAAATATCATCATGAATTCATATGGACAACGCTGATCTATTTCATTGTCAGTGATCACACCTTTAAGCTCCTTTGAGACAGCCTTTAAGAACGATTCCTCAGAGTTGATAAGTAAGATTCTTTTATATTCCTTATAATTAAGCTTTTTCAGGAGCTCTGTCATCTCAGGTGGAATTAGAGGGCTAATTTATAAATAAATTGATTAACCGGATAAAAGGTTATACCTTTGTATTCTCGGAAAATGGGGTGCCTTAAAACTACGGGCTGAGATCAAACCCTTTGTACCTGATCCGGATAATGCCGGCGTAGGGAAAGAGAATAATAAAGAAACAAGAATGGCATAACAGCCTCATTTTCCAGATGTTGGTTAGATTTATTAAAACTGGTAAAATGAAAAACCTGTTTTGTCTGTTTCTTTTCCTGGGATTTGCAATGATATCTTTTGCTTCCGGATATACTGAAAACGGATCCGTTATAAAAGGTAAGATCACCGACATTAATGGAGTTCCACTGGCAGGGGCTGCCGTCACTTTATACGGCACTTTCCTTGGAGTATATTCAGCTATTGACGGCACATACGCCTTCTCAAACCTGGCAGCTGGTCACTATTCATTAAGTTTCTCCTTTACAGGTTTTGAAACCCAGACTCATCCTGTGGATCTGTCAGGAGAATTTATCCTTGATATTGTTCTGAAAGAAAAAGCCTTGATGACGGAGGATGTGATCATCCGGGCCACCAGGGCAGGGAATACTACCCCCCTCGCCTATACAAATGTGGAACAGCAATTGCTCAAAAGACAAAATTCAGGACAGGATATGCCATTTCTCCTCAGCCTCACGCCATCGCTCGTTGAAACTTCCGAAGCAGGGAATGGCATTGGCTATACCAACCTCAGGATCCGTGGTACGGATGCAAGCAGGATCAATGTGACTATTGATGGAATTCCTTTGAACGATCCGGAATCCCAGCAGGTATTCTGGGTCGATCTGCCTGATCTTGCATCATCAATAGATAACATCCAGATCCAGAGGGGTGTCGGAACCTCATCAAACGGGGCCGGAGCCTTTGGAGCCTCAATAAATATTCAGACAAAAGGCGTTGAAGATGAGCCTTTTGCAGAAATCAATTCGTTGGCAGGCTCTTTTAATACTTTTAAGAACAGTTTTTCAGCCGGGACCGGACTTCTTGCAGAAAAATATGCTTTCCAGATGCGCTATTCCGATCTGAGAAGCAGCGGATTCATTGAAAGGACAGGTTCAGAGCACAGATCCGCCTATTTAAGCGGTATATTCAGGAGCGACAGGTCACTATTAAAGGTAAATGTCATTCTTGGCGACGAGCACACCGGAATCGGATGGTGGGGAGTGCCGAAAGAGATGCTGAAGATTAACAGAAGATATAATCCAGCCGGGGAGTATAACGATGAAACCGGTAACACTCATTATTATGAAAATGAGAGCGATAACTACATCCAGAATCATTACCAGTTGATCCATAGCCTGAAAATTCGAAATGATCTTACATTTAATTCAGCTGTTCATTATACAAAAGGAAAAGGCTATTATGAGGAATATAAGGAAGATAGTGAGCTTGAAGATTATGGTTTGCCGCCAATTATAATTGACGGAATTGAGATAACCGAATCGGATCTGATCAGGAGAAAGTGGATGTCAAATGATTTTTATGGTCTTGTCTGGTCTCTGAATTACAGGAAGCCAAAGCTTGAAGTGACTGCAGGCGGGGGAATGAACTTCTATTCAGGCGATCACTTTGGAAGAGTAATATGGATGGAATACCCCGGCAGCACAGAGAAGGACCATCAATGGTATCTCAATATCGGAATGAAAGAAGAAGCAAGCATTTACGGTAAGCTGAATTATTCAATATCAGAAAAAACAGCCTTATTCGGCGATCTCCAGTATCGATACATTAAATATGAAATGATTGGTAATGATGATGATCTGAAAGATATCTCTCAGGGACACAGGTTCCATTTTTTCAATCCTAAAGCCGGTCTGTTCTTTTCAATGACGCCAAACCAGGATGCATATATTTCTTTATCGGTAGCTAACCGCGAACCGACTCGTACAGATTTCAAGGAAGCGGCAGGAGATCCCAACGCAACACCAAAACCTGAAACTCTTTACGACATTGAGACCGGTTATAAGATCAGGGGTGAAAAATACTCTCTGGCAGCCAATTTCTATGGAATGATCTACAATGACCAGCTGGTGCCGACAGGAGAGCTGAGCAATACAGGTTATTCAATAATGACAAATGTCGATAACAGCCACAGGCTCGGGATGGAATTAAATGCCAGCCTCAAACCTTTCAGGTTCCTGACATGGGATATGAATGTTACAATGAGCCGGAATAAGATCAAAAACTTTGTTGAATATTATATTGATTATAATACTTCTGACTGGTCGGAGGAATATAAAAGCAGAAACCTTGGGAATGTTGACATTGCATATTCTCCTTCAATAATTGGCTCAAATGATATGAATTTTCATGTTGTGAATAATCTGGAGATCCATTTAATAAGCAAATATGTGGGGAGACAATATTTTGATAATACAATGAGCAATGAAAGAATGCTGGATCCTTATTTTGTAAATAATGTGAGGATAGATTTTGAACCAGCCATCCCGAAAATCAAAAGCGCTGAATTTCAGCTCATGATAAATAATGTCTTCAACAGCATGTATGAAAGCAATGCTTATGGAGGCAACTGGTATGAAGACGGAGTTGAAAAAAGCTGGTCATATTTCTTCCCCCAGGCAGGCATCAATTTCATATTCAGAATAGGTCTTTCATTTTAAGAATTAGTATTTGTAATATGGAATTACCTGTTTGGTTATCAAATAATTATATAGAGATCTTCGGAGCTGTTACAGGCATTCTGTATGTATTTCTTGAGATAAGGCAGAATATCTGGCTCTGGCCGGTAGGTATCGTCACTTCGGCGGTTTATATTCTGGTTTTTTTTTCAAGCAAGTTTTATGCTGACATGAGTCTGCAGGGATATTACCTGGTGATCAGCGTATTGGGGTGGTACTGGTGGATAAAGGGCGCAGGGCTCAGGGCACAGGGCTCAGGGCACAAGGCTCAGGGCGCAGGGCAGGAAGAGGAGAGGGGGAGAAAAGGATAGGGGGAGAAGATGAGAAAAGAAAATGAGAGGGGGGGAGAGGGTGAAGGGGAGAAATTGAGATTACAGGTGACCAGATTAAAAATGAAAACCGGAATTGTTCTGTTAGTTGTTTTTTCAATACTGTTCGCTATTATGTGGCTGGTTCTTGACAGGCTGACTGATTCGCCCGTACCGGCATGGGATTCGTTTATTACCTCCCTGTCAATAGTTGCAACATGGATGCTTGCCAGAAAGATATACGAGCACTGGTACCTCTGGATCATAGTAAATGCAGCTTCAGTGATCCTGTTTATGACCAGGGGACTTTATCCGACTGTTATACTCTATATTGTCTATTGTGTTATGTCGTTTATTGGATTGAGAGAATGGAAGCGGTCACTCTGAGGGATCGCATGTGCATCTGACCGGAGGGACAATTTTCTGTGTCAGGTTCATCTCTGTCAGCCGGCCGGTTCTCTTTTCAAGACATTTTTTACACGATGAAAAAAGACTTAAATCCCATACGTCGGCAAATACACGTCCGGAATTAAGCTGAATGCCATATTCAGTCACTTCCTCAAGTGACCTGATATCGGGCGGTGAGAAATAGCCTTTTCCCATTAAAAGGTCCATTGCCCCGTTGCCTGGTCTGACAGGGATAATAGTACAACATTCAACACCTGCTTCAAAAGCAAATTCAAGGGAACGTTCCGCCCAGTATATTCCTTCTGATTCCGACATAAATGGTGGTTTGAGCAGAATAAATGCTCTGGACATAATCCCGTGACGGGTAAGAAAGCTGATTGAATTCCTGAAGTCATCCGGGGTTGTTCGTTTGTTAAGTTTTCTAAGTATTACAGGATTTGATGTTTCCAGGCCAATAGCTATATGCAGATCATGCTTAAGCATATCTCTGAATCTCAGGCATTTGTCGTTTATCAGTCCGGGATGGCTTTCAACGATGACTGTTTCGAAGCCTTTCAGCAGTGATGCAATTCTTTCATAGTCTTTTGAAGGTATTGCTCTCTCGTCAAAAAAGCTGCCACTGTTATAAAGCTTAAGATGTTTTACCTGCGGCAGTTGGCTTAAGACCAGCTTTATCTGCTCCGGGATGGCTCCGGTAGGAACAGATATATCTGTTGTATTTTTCCAAAGGTCACACATCAGGCAATGAAAAGGACATTCCCTGTTTGTCAGTAAAATAGCTGCTATATCTTCAACCTGACCCGAGATTGTGCGTTCTTTTTCAACCAGCCATGCATAAGGCTGGTGCGGATCGACTGAGTTTTTCTTTCCGCGTGTGCTTAAGATCCACTGATCGGTTATTTCAAATTTATCGGTATCATTCATATAGAGACAGAAACTCTTTCCGGTATGTTATTTCTTTTTCGGGGAAGTGTTTCCTGAAGATGTCCGAAGACACGGCACCATGCTGAAAGCGTCTTTTCGGGAATACCGGCATCTCCATTCCCGTAACGGCTTTTATTCCCCTCGAGACAATCTCTCCCTTGAGATCATAAAGCTTCTGATGATCCCATCCGGTCATTTCAATATATGGTATTCCCTCTGATATTTCGATCACGTTGGGAAGAGTAAAAGGACTGAATACTTCAAACCCAAGGCAATCTCCCGGGGCATAGGTACGCATATAACCCCTGCTTAATCCGCCGGAATATGTAAGGGAATGTTTTATTGACTCAACACCCCATCCCTCATGGTAAAGCATCATATTATTGAGGACGCTTTTTATCGTCAGTTCGGGATTCTCTTCGATCGGGTAATCTTTCAGGTTCTCGTCGCCACCCTCTCCGGAAAAGATATGCTTCCAGTCAGGATAACGGGAACGGATTCCCTGCAGAAGTGAAAGATTCATTGTAGCCGATTGAATATCAAGAGGTTTATAGTCTTCAACCAGCCTTATTGCTTCTTTCCAGTCAAGTGCTGAATAATCCAGCTCAACAGGTTCCAGAAATAATTCCAGGTTCAGTGCATCCATGAATTTCCTTGCCTGTACCAGATCCTCGCCACCGCCATCAACTGAAAGGGTAAAGGCTTTTAATCTTGAAGGACTTTCGCCAAGCTCTCTCAGGGCATGGTAAGTAAGCAGGAAGACAGCCCCGCTGTCAACTCCCGCTGAAAATGTAACTCCGATGGGACCAGCTTGTGCCCTGTGCTCAAGCCACTTCCTTATCTCCAGGTATAAAGCGCCGATATAATGCTCTCCAATCTTTGCTGTATCTGAAGGCGAATATTTATTGCGTTCAGGCCTGAAGAAACGTTCATACACAGGATTAGGATCAGGACATCCCAGCAATTCTATCCTTGTTATATAATGAGCAGGAGCCATTCTTGTATAGGAGGGATGGAACTGGTGATCAAGGCCTTCCTTCCTGAGATAATCATAAATGACATCTATCCGTTCAGCAATTATGAGGTTAGGTCCATCAGGGCGTTTTGCAATGAAATAACGTATCGGGCGGCCTATTGACCTGGCCATCCTGATAGTTTTGCCATCCACGGAAACAAGGCAGAATTGCCCGTCAATCCCACGGACCGTATCGACACCTCCAGATTTCAGAAGGCTGACAGCTTCTTCATTGGTCATATTATAAATGACATTTTTCTCCGGATGCGTCAGATCCACCACTCTGCTAACGTATTGATTATTCATTATTTAAAATTTTAGTTCTTTTTATTATTTGGTAATTATTCCTTTTCCCTGCAGGATTGTAACATAACGGTCCGCTGCAATATTTTTATAAACTTCTTTCAACCCGTCGGACCAGTGAATTTCCATGGTTTCAATCTGGTTTTCCTTGCCAAGTCCGATATGAAGGCGGGGATCATTATTTGAAAGATAGCTTGTTGTCCACTGGTTCACCAGGACCTGCTTTTTCCCGCCGGCAGTTACAATCACTTTTGCAGCTATTGCTGAGGCAGGTCCGTTTTTACCTTTCAGCGTTACTCCAAGCCAGTGGTTTGAATTGCCTCCGTCATTTCTTAGCAGTACGGCATTTGCTTTCAGGTCGACATGCGAAACGATGATATCAAGGTCTCCGTCATTATCAAAATCCCAAACAGCCAGTCCTCTTCCGGAACGCTTTGACGAAAAGTATTTTCCATGACTCATTCCCGTATCCCTGAAATGTCCTTTCCCGTCATTCTCGAGAAGCAGGGGATATTGCAGGATTAGCTCTTCAGCTGTACCGTTAGCAGAAACTATATCAAGATCGCCGTCATTATCGAAATCGAACAGTGCTGCGGCCCAGGCTCCCTTACCTGCTAATGGTCCGGAGATGCCGCTGGCTTCGGTAATGTCCTCAAAAAGGCCGTTACCCAGGTTCCGGTACAATGCTCCATAATCCAGATCGACAACAAGAATATCAATCAATCCGTCGCCGTCAATATCACCGATTGAACCGTGCATGGAACCGCTCCCGATGCCCTTGCTGTTTGCTGCCACTCCGATTTCCACGCCGACTTCCTTATAAACTCCGTTATCATTTCTGAACATAAAATTCAGCTGATGGTCATTTGCCTGAAAAATATCAATATCGCCGTCGTCGTCATAATCATAAACCGTAAGCCCCATGCATTTTGAATCAGGATAAAACAGTTTATTTTTTTCTGTTACATCAGTAAATTTTCCGTCAGGCTGTTGTTCATATAGAATTGATGCCTGTCCTTTGTATTCTGAAGGGTGGGGCATTATATCAGGTGTCGAAGGGGTAAAATATGCAGGATCATAAGCAAGGAAGTTGCCAACCAGGGCATCAAGCCTTCCGTCAAGATTGTAGTCCCAGAACGAAACGCCGATGCTCCATTTGATAAAGCCATTAAGCTTTTCTGGCCCCCGGAGACCTAGAAAATCGGTTATATCGGTAAAAGTACCGTTGCCATTATTCCTGTAAAAAACATTGGGACCATAATTTAAAAGGAAAAGATCCTCATCCCCGTCGTTATCAAAATCAACAGCCCCGGCAGCCATGCTCCAGTTCGTATCGTCCACTCCGGCTTTTGCTGAAACATCCGAAAAAGTTCCATCACCGTTATTCTTATATAATTTGTCCCGTGTATTTTTGAAAACTAATCCTCCCTTGTCTGATACACCTTCAATATAAGTTCCATTCATCATATAGACATCCATCAGCTGATCATTATTATAATCAAAAACAGTGATCCCTGATCCGCTGCTTTCAAGGATATTCTCATAATGATAATCTCCGAAAGTGTATTTGAAATCAATCCCGGCTTTCTTTGTCACATCCTTAAAAACTACTTTAGGATTCTGAGCTGCCAGTTTAAAGAAAATAATTGTCAGAAATAATGAGATGGACATTCTTAACCGCAAAGGGCGCAAAGATTTTTCGCAAAGCACGCAAAGAGAAGAAAT
>JAPLDX010000044.1 GCA_026391215.1 Bacteroidia bacterium | reverse complement strand
TGCGGGATCCTGGAGCAGAGCTATGGCAAGGTATGGATAAACGGGCTTGACACCCAGAAAAAACGTGAGGAGCTCCAGGGGCTTATCGGGTACCTGCCTCAGGAATTCGGCAGCTATGAGAATATGACTGCTCATGAATATCTTCATTACCAGGCAATGCTGAAAAATATCATCGACAAGAAAACAAGGGAAGAAAGGGTGACATATGTTCTCCAGGCTGTCCATATGGAGGAGCGCAGACATGAGAAGATCGGATCATATTCAGGAGGCATGAAGCAGAGAATGGGCATAGCATTGATACTTCTGCATCTCCCGAGAATACTTGTTGTCGATGAACCGACAGCCGGCCTGGATCCCAGGGAGAGGATAAGGTTCAGGAACCTGCTTGTTGAGCTGAGCCGTGAGCGGATTGTTATATTCTCAACTCATATTATTGAGGATATTTCGAGCTCGTGTAACCAGGTCGCTGTGCTTGACAAGGGTAAATTAAAATACCTGGGCAAGCCTATCGAAATGACAAAAGAAGCGGAAGGACATGTTTGGCAATTCAATATGCCGGAAGAGAATTTCGGACAATTTGTCGAGGAGCATCTTGTGGTGCATCATATGTCGGAAGGCGAAAATGTAAGGTTGAGGGTTATCTCAGAATCAAAACCATGGGAAAATGCTGTAGCTGCAACACCTAACCTGGAGGATGCATATTTATGGCTATTAAGAAAAAAAGGAAATGAAAACCAATAAATTGCTCAACTACTTCACCCTGGTTCAGAAGATGATCCTCTATAATCTCAGGATCATATTTGCAAATAAATTTATCTGGTTTCTTGCCGGCTCAATAATTTTTTATCTCGGGCTTTCTGTCATTTATGTTTTTTCAGAAGATATTTCCAGGATGCAGGATCTGTACGGAGTCTTCATGTTCTCCGGTGTTCTGCTCGTCTTTTATCCCTCAGTCTTCGGCATCCAGAACGACCAGGATGCCAGGACCATTGAGATCCTGTTCGGAATTCCGAACTACCGTTATAAAGTTTGGCTTGTGAGGATAGTCCTGATCTTCGTAATCGCTTACCTGATAATGCTTGTCTTCACATTTCTTTCATCGATGCTGATAGTGAAATTCCCGATTTTTAAAATGACGACACAGGTTATGATCCCTGTCCTCTTCCTGGGAATGATGGCTTTCATGCTCTCAACGGTTATCAGAAACGGAAATGGTACTGCAGTGGTGATGATAATCTTCGGACTTTTCTTCCTGATCCTTGGGGATCCTCTCTACAAAAGCCAGTGGAATGTTTTTCTCAATCCCTTCTCTCCTGCCTATGGCGTGAATGAGACAACCTGGGCCATCATCATGTTCAAGAACAGGCTAATACTCATCACCGGGTCGATTCTTTTTCTGCTTGAAGCGTTGCTGAACCTGCAGAAAAGAGAGAAATTTATGTAAGACTTCCATTTCTCGTATTAAATTTACGTTCTGATAACACTTTGGAAGTTCTGATGAAAAAGTATTCACTCGATAAAAGCAGGATTAAAGTTCTTCTGCTTGAAGGTATTCATGAGAATGCCATAAACTATTTCAGGGAAAATGGCTACACTGATATTGAATGCTATAAAGAAGCCCTCTCCGGTCATGACCTGGAAGAAAAATTACAGCAGGCTCATATAATTGGAATAAGGAGCCGGACTGAGCTTCGCAGGGACCTGATTCAAAAAGCTCCCAGGTTATTTGCCATAGGATGTTTCAGCATTGGCACTAACCAGGTGGATACTTCAGATGCCAAAATGCTTGGCATACCTGTCTTCAATGCCCCATTCTCAAACACACGCTCGGTAGCCGAACTGGTCATTGCCGAATGTATTATGCTGATGAGAGGCATCCCCGAGAAAAATGCTCTTGCCCATAATAAAGTATGGCAAAAGTCGGTCAGGAACTCAGTTGAGGTAAGAGGCAAAAACATTGGAATAGTAGGATACGGACATATCGGCTCCCAGGTTTCAATACTTGCGGAAAGCCTGGGAATGAATGTTTTCTACTATGATATTGAAAAGAAGCTCAGTCTTGGCAATGCCAGACCTGTTGCAACCCTTGATGACCTGCTCAGGATAGCTGACACGGTCACTCTTCATGTCCCGTCCACCAAGCTTACAAGGAATATGATCTCAACCGGGCAGGTTTCCATCATGAAGAAAGACGCCTGCCTTATAAATGCTTCGCGTGGAGATGTTGTGGATTACAAGGCAGTGGCTGATGCACTAAGATCGAAACACTTATCCGGGGTCGCCGCTGATGTTTTTCCGGAAGAACCTGCATCAAATGGCGAACCATTCCTGAATGAGCTCCAGGAATTCAACAATGTCATCCTTACACCTCATATTGGTGGAAGCACGCTTGAAGCGCAGGCTAACATCGGTATGGAGGTTGCTGAGAAGCTTGTAAAATACAGTGATACAGGTTCAACGATCGGGGCAGTGAATTTCGTTGAGATCTCGCTTCAGCCGAATGCCTCAAAGCAAAGATTCCTGCATATTCATAAAAATGTTCCCGGTGTCCTGCGTGAAGTGAATGACTTTTTCTCATCAAGGGGAATAAATATTTCTGCCGAATTCCTGCAGACTGATCCTGACATAGGCTATGTAATCATCGAGACCGAAAGTGAGCTGGATCCGTCAGTGATCAGGGAACTGAAGAATATCCCGCACACAATAAGGGTTAGGATACTATATTAAACCTGTTGACATGAGAAAGCTTAAAATACTTATACTGGCTTGTTTACTTCTGCTGCCCGGATGCTGGTGGTTTAATAATGATGATGATTATGAGTTTGAGTTTGATACGATCATCACTGATTACCCGGCAAACCTTGATGGCATAAATACAGACCGGGACGATTATAATTCCGACCTGCCATATCAATATAACAACGAAGTAATTTATTTCTCATCAAACCATCCGTCATATGGCAGCAATTTTGATATAGTAAGAAAAACACTCGAGATTACTTATCATCCCAAAAAAGACAATACCCTGAATATTTCTTACCCGGAATGGGACACGCCCAACACTTATGAAAGGAGGTTATTCCTGATCGTTAATACAAATTTCAATGAATATGGACCATTTACTCTTTCCCGCTCAAAGGATTGGAATTATTTCTTTTTTGCAAATGATGAGGGAGGCGATCTGGATATAAAATATGTTTATAACTACGGGCAAAATTATGAAACAGATCAGCTTTTTGGTCCTCTTGACGCAACTGTCCTGAATTCAGAATCTGATGATGCATATCCGACAATTAATCGTGATACCACAAGACTATTATTCTGCAGCAACAGGGAAAACAACCAGTTTGATATTTATTCAGTAGGCCTAAGTAATGGCACACACCTGCATGATCAGTTAAGCTCCGGTTCTCCGACAATTTCGAAAGAATCGGTTTTATCAGGAAATCAGAACGATAAATGTCCTTCTGTCAACAAGAATCTCCTTGTCTTTGCCTCCGACAGGGATGGCGGCTACGGCGGCTATGACCTTTATTATTCACTCTATGCTGATGGGGAATGGTCAGAACCGGTAAACTTTGGCGAAAAGATAAATTCAGAATATGATGAATACAGGCCAATATCACTCCAGACTTCTTTTTTAAAGGAAGATTTAATGATCTTTTCGTCAAACAGACCGGAAGGCAAGGGAGGATACGACCTCTACTGTGTAAATATTGGCGACATGATTGAAAATCCCTACTGGATGCAGAATTAAACCTATCACCTTCGATAACCTTCTAACAAATAAAAGGATGAACAGCGAAGCACAAAAAATGATCTCTCCTCTTCCGGGTAGGATAACCTCGGTTGACTTTTTCCGCGGATTCACAATGTTTCTCCTGGCTGGAGAAGCAAGTGAATTGTATTCGCATCTGCTGGAGGTTGACTGTAGAGCAGTTCAGCTTATCGGAATGCAGTTCCATCATCATGAATGGCACGGATTGCATTTCTGGGATCTGATACAACCGTTTTTTATGTTCATCGTCGGGGTGGCAATTCCATTTGCAGTTGCCAACAGGCGTAAGAAAGGAGAAAGCTCAAAGAATGTCACGCTTCATGCGATAAAACGTTCACTGTTACTGCTTTTTCTCGGATGGGCGCTCTATTTCATCGATGCCGGTCATCTTGTATTCCGGTTTCAGAATGTGCTTGCCCAGCTTTCAGTAACTTATATCGTGGCCTTCCTGATAATGAATAAGAGCTTTAAATTTCAGCTGATATTTACTCTTGTCATTCTTCTCCTTATAGATCTTGCATATCGCTTTTTCCCTGTTGAGGGATTTAACCATCCATGGGTGAACTTTGAAAACCTCGGAGCCTGGTTCAATAACCTGATCGAAGGAGTAGATAAAGCAAGCGAATGGGCCACGCTGAATTTTGTGTCGACGACTGCACACACTGTATGGGGTGTTCTCTGCGGCAAGCTCCTGATGAGCGACAAGAGTCCGGCGAAAAAGATCCGTACACTGATAATTGCCGGAGTCTCAGCGCTAGCCATCGGTTACTCACTTGACCTGCTTAACATTACTCCGATCATCAAGAAGATTGCAACCTCCTCATTCGTGTTTGCAAGCGGCGGATGGACAATTCTTGCCCTTACCCTCTGCTACTGGCTCATTGATGTAAAGAAGCTGTTTATCAGGGGATCAAGATTCTTTATTATCGTTGGAATGAATTCAATCTTTATATACCTTTTCTTCTCTGCAGGTGGCGCGATGTGGCTGAGCAGACTTGTAGCTCCCTTTGGCAACCTGTTATTCTCATGGGCGGGAGAGCTTACTGCGGCCATTATTACGAGCCTGGGAGTGTGGGCAGTTATGTGGCTTATGTGTTACTGGCTCTATAAGAATAAACTATTTATAAAGATTTAAGTTCCCTATCTTTGTATAGATATGAGCACATCATTTGACAATCTGAGAAGATTCTTCGACCAGGTGAAGGAGATAAACCTGTGGAAGAGAATCTTTAACTGGAGAGCTGTTAAGGCTCTCAGCTATGATGCTTATGAGGAGTTCAGCCGGCTATCAGGAAAAATAGATGACCTGAACCAGTTTATCGATGAGCGGGATAAAAAAGTGAACGATCTTGAAAAGTCAAATGAAGGATTAAAGATCAAGGTTCAGGAGATAGTAAAGCTTGAAAATAAAATAGAAAAACTGGAAGGTGATTTGAACAGGAGTGATACCAATAAAAATGAGTTTCTTAAAAAAGTAACCCAGTTTGAGCAGACCGAAGCAACAAGGAAAAATGATTACGAAAAGAATGTTGCTGCTGTAAACGCTATCAGGGAAGCCCTGGAACGTGAAAGAAAAAAATTACATGATGACCGGATCAAAGAACAGGAGGAAGAGTTTGATAAGATGAAAGATACCTGGAAGAACCACCAGGATAATGTTCAAAGCACAATTAAGAACATCTGCCTTAATCACCAGATTGAATATGTTGATAAAGTGCCGTTTAAAGGCAATCCGGACAATACGATAAA
>JAPLDX010000107.1 GCA_026391215.1 Bacteroidia bacterium | reverse complement strand
CGGACCGTTATCTCAGCTGCTAAAAGAGGCGCCTATGCTGTCGGCATTGAATATAATCATGATATGGTAGAGCTCTCAATAAAAAATGCTGAGAAGGAAGGTGTGAGCCATCTGACCAGGTTCATAGAAGCCGATCTTTTTGAGTATGACCTATCTAAAGCAACTGTCATAACAATGTTTCTTCTTCCCGAGATCAACCTGAAGTTAAGACCAAAACTCCTTGAGCTGAAACCCGGTACACGGGTGGTTTCAAACACATTTACCATGGCTGAATGGGAATCCGATTATGAGGTTACAACCATGGAAAACTGGAACAGCTGGAATACGGCTTTACTTTGGATTATTCCTGCCAAAGCAGGAGGAAACTGGAAGCTGGACGGGGATATACTCTCTATTAACCAGGAATTCCAGATGATCTATGGAAAGCTGACCAGCGGTGATAAATCATTATATATCAAAGATGGAAGGTTGCGGGGAGAAGAGATCACCTTCAAAATAAATGACCGGCTTTATACCGGCCGGGTTTCAGGTGACAGGATGGAAGGGATCGTCACGGACAGCAGTGGTGAGAAAAAATGGTCAGCAATCCGTTGATTCCAGGGCTGGAATAAAATTTCTTATACTTTGGATTTAAGCAATTTCTGAAGATCAGTCATCTCATCCCTGAATCGTGCAGCTTCAACAAAATTAAGCTCGGAAGAAGCTTTTTCCATATTCTTCCTTGTCTTTTCGATTGTCTTTTCGAGAGCTTCCCTGTTCATATATTTCACAACCGGGTCGGCTGCAATATCAGGCCGTTCAGGTTCAATATAAGCTTTTACTGAGACCCCTTTCCCCGTCAGTCCTGTAAATATTGATCCTGTTTTTCTGTGAATCTGTGCAGGGGTGATCCCCATCTTTTCGTTATATTTCAATTGCTTTTCTCTCCTCCTGTTGGTCTCATTTATTGTCATCTGCATGCTTCCGGTTATCTTATCAGCATACATTATCACTTTCCCGTTAAGATTCCGGGCAGCTCTCCCTGCCGTCTGTGTCAGCGACCGTGATGATCTCAGAAATCCTTCCTTATCAGCATCCAGGATTGCTACCAGGGATACTTCCGGAAGATCCAGTCCCTCTCTCAGCAGGTTTACTCCCACAAGCACATCAAATGCGCCTGCTCTAAGTCCTTCCATGATTTCTATCCGTTCTATGGTGTCAACATCCGAATGGATATAACGGCATTTTATATCGAATCTCAGGAAATAGTTTGTGAGTTCCTCTGCCATTCTCTTTGTTATAGTAGTGACCAGAGTTCTTTCTCCTGATTTAGTCCTCTCCCTGATCTCATCCATCAGGTTGGCGATCTGGTTCATGCTTGGCCGCACCTCAATAGGCGGATCAAGAAGCCCTGTCGGCCTTATGACCTGGTCTACAAATACCCCTTCGCTCTTTTCAAGCTCATAATCAGCAGGGGTGGCGCTGACAAATATTATCTGGCCGGTAAGGGATTCAAATTCCTCAATGCGCATTGGTCTGTTATCCAGGGCTGCCGGCAGCCGGAATCCGTATTCCACAAGTGTTTGTTTTCGCGAATGATCGCCTCCGTACATTCCTCTTATCTGCGGAATGCTTACATGGCTTTCATCGATAACTGTAATGAAATCATCCGGAAAATAATCAAGCAGACAGAATGGTCTGGTACCTGATTTTCTCCCGTCAAAATAACGTGAATAATTCTCTATTCCGCTGCAATAGCCAAGTTCCTTTATCATTTCCAGGTCGTACGAAACTCTCTGCTCAAGTCTCTTTGCTTCTTCTTTCTTCCCTATATCATTAAAATGTGTAATCTGAAGTACAAGGTCATCCTGTATCTGGTCTATAGCCTGGTTTATTCTCTCACGGGTTGTAACAAAAATATTTGCCGGATAAACAATATATTCATCAAGGGTTTCCAGGCGGTTCCCATCGACAGGATCAAAAGTACTGATCTCCTCAATCTGGTCGCCGAAAAAGACAACCCTCACTGCAATATCAGCATAAGCAGGGTAAATATCCACTGTATCACCGCGAACCCTGAATGTTCCATGTCTGAATTCAAGCTCGTTACGTGAATAAAGGCTATCGACCAGTTTTCTGAGAAAATGATTTCTCCCTATGTTTTGTCCGGTTTTTACATGAACTGTATTTGAGTGGTAATCATCTGGATTACCTATACCATATATGCATGAAACTGAGGATACAACAATCACATCCCTTCTTCCTGAGAGAAGTGATGAAGTTGCGCTAAGTCTTAATTTTTCAATATCCTCATTAATTGAAAGGTCTTTTTCTATGTATATGTCTGATACCGGCAGGTAAGCTTCCGGCTGGTAATAGTCATAATATGAGACGAAATATTCAACCCTGTTTTCCGGGAAGAACTGCCGGAATTCTCCGTAAAGCTGGGCAGCCAGGGTTTTATTATGGCTCAGCACAAGTACAGGCCTGTTGACTTTCTCTACTACATTTGCTATTGTAAAGGTTTTGCCGGAACCAGTAACCCCGAGAAGGGTCTGGAATGGGACACCTTTCCTGAGTCCGTCAACAAGCTGATCAATAGCTTCCGGCTGATCGCCTGTCGGAACAAAATCCGATACCAGCTTAAAATCCATTTACGTTTGTTTGGTCAAATATCATAAATTCAGTTAAAAGGTGATGTATTTAAGCAGTTAAAAATCTCATGAAGCGAAGTTACAAACTTCGCTTAGCTGTTTTGTTTTAATCTTTCAGCTCGTCGAAGTCTGTGACTTCGTTGTTTATTATTAAAATGCAAGGTCATAAATAATGATGTTTTATTGAAATTAATTTAAATTGCATTGTTATTGTGTCTTGTTCACGTGCTAAAGAGAATCAATGACAACAGGGTACCAGATTAAGGATCAGGAAGGTTTACATTTCTTAACTTTTCAAATTGTAGACTGGATTGATATTTTCACCAGGAAGGTATATAAAGATATCATAATTGATAGTTTTAAATACTCTATTGAGAATAAAGGATTTCAGATTTTCGCATATGTGATCATGTCAAATCATATTCATTTAGTTGCACAAAGCAGTATTGGAAGATTAAGTGATAATATCAGAGATTTAAAAAAATTCACAAGTAAAAGAATCATCAGCACAATTCTTGAAGTAAATGAAAGTCGGAAGGAATGGCTACTCAACAGATTCAGATTCAGAGCTTCACAACATTCCAGGAATGAAGTGTATCAGGTATGGACCCATGAAAATCATGCTATGCTTCTTTATAGCAATGAATTTATAAGAGAAAAAATAGAATATATCCATGATAATCCTGTCAGAGCAGGAATTGTCAGAAATCCAGAGGATTATCTATATTCCAGTGCACGTAATTATGCTTCGCTGGAGGCGCCTATTGATATACCTGTCCTGGTTTTACCATGGTTTACCTATAGATAATTTTCATGCATATAAAGCGAAGTTGCAAACTTCGCTTAGCTGTTTTGTTTTTATCTTTCAGCTCGGAGAAGTCTGTGACTTCGTCGTTTCTTCCGCTCAGCTCGGCGAAGTCTGTGACTTCGTCGTAATTAAAACAAAATCTAAAACTATGATGTCATGAAGCGAAGTTGCAAACTTCGCTTAGCTGTTTTGTTTTAATCTTTCAGCTCGGCGAAGTCTGTGACTTCGTCGTTTCTTCCGCTCTGCTAGGCGAAGTCTGTGACTTCGTCGTTTCAATAAAAAAGGCGCCTGTTGTCAGTGCGCCTTTTTCTGAAGTTTCACATTTTTATCCTAAATATCCTTTCAATAACTTGCTCCTTGATGTATGTCTTAAGCGTCTTATAGCCTTTTCTTTTATCTGGCGGACTCTTTCACGGGTAAGACCGAATTTCTCTCCTATCTCTTCAAGTGTCATTTCCTGACAGCCTATACCGAAGAAATAGCGTATTATGTCCCTTTCTCTTTCTGTAAGGGTTGCCAGAGCCCGGCAGATTTCCCTTGAGAGCGACTCATCCATCAGAAGCTTATCAGCTACCGGTGAATCGGTGTTTGTAAGTACATCAAGAAGACTGTTGTCCTCGCCTTCAATAAAGGGAGCATCAACAGAAACATGCCTTCCTGATACTTTAAGGGTATCCGTGACTTTTTCCTTTGGAAGTTCAAGAACATCTGCAAGCTCTTCAGGTGAAGGAGTACGCTCGTTTTCCTGTTCAAATTTGGAGAAAGCCTTATTTATCTTATTGAGTGAACCAACCTGGTTGAGAGGTAGTCTGACTATTCTCGATTGCTCGGCCAGCGCCTGAAGAATAGACTGCCTTATCCACCATACAGCATACGAGATGAATTTGAAACCCCTGGTTTCATCAAATTTTTCGGCAGCTTTTATCAGCCCCAGATTACCTTCATTGATAAGGTCCGGAAGGCTGAGTCCCTGGTTTTGATACTGTTTTGCAACAGATACTACGAAACGCAAGTTTGCTTTTGTGAGTTTTTCAAGAGCAGTTCTGTCTCCTTTTTTAATACGCTGAGCCAGTTCAACTTCTTCTTCTACCGATATCAACTCTTCTTTACCAATCTCCTGCAAATACTTGTCGAGTGAAGCACTCTCTCTGTTTGTTATGGATTTGGTTATCTTTAGTTGTCTCATTTATGCCTTTAGAAAAGTGTCGCAAAGATAGTATTAATTAATGTAATAACAAACATTAATCAGTATTGTTATTAACAGATAGGGGGTTTTTACAAACTCCCTGTATATCAACTACTTTCAATTGGTTTGGGTTAATTTCCGAACCTGTAATTAAATATTCTTCCGTCAGAGGCGATCCCTTCTATCGATTTCAGGGATCTTTCGCTGTTATTCGTCGCCTGACGTATTTCATCAGTATTATTGACTTTTTTATCATTTATCCTCAGGATTATGGTCCCTTTTTTAAGACCCATATCCTTAAAAAGTCCATCGTTGATTTCAACGATTTTTACTCCGTTTTCGGTGTTGTACGAATTCCTGTCCATCTGACTCAGTGACTCAAACCTTGCACCAAAGATCACACCTGTACCCATCCCGACCGGAACAACGTTTGTGTTTCCTGCTATATTTTTCAGTGTAATGGGAACTGTGGATTCCTTCCCATTCCTTAAATAAGTTATAGAAACTTTATCACCCGGACGATGCTTGCCGATCTGCTCCTGGAGTTCTGAAACAGAGTTAATGTTTATTCCGTCAAGTTCAATCACAACATCATTTTCCTTAAGGTTAGCATCGGCAGCAGATCCGCCGTCTATTACCTTTGTTATCAAAGCTCCTTTTATCTCAGTAAGATTGTACTTATCAGCATCTTCTGAAGTAACATCTGTAATATTTACCCCGATTATAGCTCTCTGAACCTCACCAAACTCTTTCAGGTCCCCAACCACTTTCCGGACAATACTTACGGGTATTGCGAATGAATTACCTGCATAGGCTCCGCTGGGAGAATATATTGCTGATGTGATACCAACCAGCAGCCCTTTTGTGTCAACAAGCGCACCGCCACTGTTCCCAACGTTAAGAGCAGCATCGGTCTGAATGAAGGATTCGATCCTGTAATCACTGTTCAGCAGACCAAGGTTCCTGCCCTTTGCGCTTACAATCCCTGCTGTAACAGTCGATGTAAGGTTGAATGGATTGCCAACTGCCAGCACCCACTCCCCTACCTTAAGCTTTTCAGAATCTCCATATTTAAGATATGAGAGATTTTCAGCCTTGATCTTCAGCACCGCAATGTCAGTACTCGGATCGCGTCCAACAAGCTCCGCATTGAATATCCTGTTGTCATTAAGCTTAACTTCAATATTCTCAGCATCTTCTATCACATGGTTATTGGTTATTATATATCCGTCAGATGATATTATGACACCTGATCCATAACCAGCTACTTCCCTTGGTTTGTTGCTGTAACGATCACCATAAAACCACTCAAGCAGAGGATTTTCAGGCTGTTCGACCATCGTCTTTGTACGGACATGTACAACTGCATGAACGGTCTGCTCGGCAGCGTAAGTAAAATCTACCTGCCCCTCCTGCATCTGGAAGGAAGTGAGGATAGCCTGGGCATCAGGCACCTCAATATTTGAACTGTCTTTCACAATTACTGCTTGCGCTTTTTTATTAATGGATGTATAGGCAAACAAAGCTATCCCGGCACCTACCAGAGCCATAAATATTGCACCTAAAAAATATTTACCCTTCATAATTATTCCAATTTTAAGTTATTTAATTTTAAACTGTCAACGATTGTCAAATAATATGCCTTAGTAAAAGATTCATATCTTTATAACCGTTTTCCGGCATTTTTGTTTTACAAAGATCATGCATTTTTTCAATGATCTTCAATATATTAAGCAGTTTTAACAACACTTTAACTTAGATGATAATAACGTTTAACAAATACCAGGGCGCAGGTAATGATTTCATTATTATAGACAATCGAAGCGGCAATTTCAATCCATCCGATTCAAAACTAATTAACAGATTATGTGACCGCAGATTTGGCATAGGCGCTGACGGACTGATCCTTATCTCGTCAAAACCGGACGCTGATTTTGAAATGAAATACTTCAACTCCGACGGCAAAACAGGATCAATGTGTGGCAACGGGGGAAGATGTACCGCTCATTTTGCCCTTAAACATGGCATCGCTGGTAAAAAGCAAAGATTCCTTGCATTCGATGGCATTCATGAGGCTGAAGTTAACAAGGATATTGTCCGCCTTCAGATGGCTGATGTCAATGAATACAAGATCATCGGCGAAAATTATTTTATTAATACCGGATCTCCTCATTATGTGGTATTTACAAGCGGGATTGATAAAATAGATGTCAACCAGGAAGGCAAAAAGCTGAGATGGTCTCCTGCATTTGCACCCGGAGGAACCAATGTAAACTTTGTGGAAACTTATGATAAAGGGCTGTACATCAGGACTTTCGAACGCGGTGTTGAAGAAGAGACTTTCGCATGCGGAACTGGTGTCACAGCATCTGCCATTGCTTCAGTTCTGAAAGGACATTTTGGCACTGGTCCTGTCAATGTCAGGGCAAGAGGAGGTAATCTGAAGGTTGAACTTGAAATAAAGAAGGAAAAAGTAATCAACATCTGGCTCACAGGACCTGCGACTTTCGTATTCGAAGGGAAAATAGAAAAATAACCACTGAGTAACACAGAGTTCAGCGGAGTTTCACAGTATCATGTAAATAAGAATCCTATGTGTAACACTGTGAAATACTCTGTGTTACTCTGTGGTAAAAAATGAATGACAATAAAATAATGTTAAAAGAAAAACTATACGGGAAGACCTTAAATGAGCTGATTGCAGTCACAAAACGGGTAAAGCTGCCAGGCTTTGCCGCTAAACAGATTACCGACTGGCTATATAAAAAGGAGATATCATCAATCGATGAGATGACTAACCTTTCGAAAAAGATGAGAGAGGTACTGTCGGTTGATTATGAAATCGGACTTGCCGCCCCGGTAAATGTTATGGAAAGCAGTGACGGAACAAAAAAATACCTATATAATGTGCTGAAAGACAAATACATAGAAACTGCCTATATTCCGGAAGATGACAGGGCGACAATATGTGTTTCATCGCAGGCCGGCTGCAAAATGGGTTGCATTTTCTGCATGACAGGCAGACAGGGATTCCAGGGAAACCTCTCATCGAACGAAATACTGAACCAGTTCAGGAGCCTTCCCGAATTTAAAACGCTCACAAACATGGTCTATATGGGGATGGGTGAGCCTCTGGATAATATCACCGAGGTGATGAAAAGCCTTGAAATCGTGACAAATGAATGGGGCTATGGATGGAGCCCTACCCGTATCACTGTCAGTACTGTAGGCCTTACATCGACAATAAAGGAGTTTCTCGTGAAGAGCCGCTGCCACCTGGCAGTCAGCCTCCACTCACCGTTCGATGAGGAGAGAAGAAAACTAATGCCCATCCAGCATACCAATACAGTAAAAGAAGTCCTTGACATAATAAGGGATTTTGATTTCAACAGTCAGAGAAGAGTGTCATTTGAATATATCCTTTTCAAAGGAATGAATGACACCCCTGCTCACATTAAAGAACTGGCGAGAATACTGAACGGGATCAAATGCAGGATAAACATAATAAGGTTTCATCAGATTCCGGGATCGGAACTGAAGAGCCCTGATCATGAGGCTGCAAACAGCTTTAAGGAAGCGCTGAACGCAAAAGGGATACTCACGACAATCAGGAATTCAAGAGGTGAGGATATAAGGGCAGCCTGCGGCTTACTATCCACTCTGGAACAAAATAAACAAGTAAAATCATGAGAATAAAGTTCCTGCTGTTCCTTCTGTTCCTTATCTCCCTTCCATCTCTTTCACAGGAAAAAGCTTTCGATTCTTTTCTTGCCGATTCTGTTATGAAACATGCCGCCGTATCTTTTTATGTAATTGATGCGGACAGCGGCAGGATAGTATTTGACTACAACTCAGGAAAGAGCCTTATTCCTGCCTCAGTAATGAAGCTGGTGACAACCTCGGCTGCTTTAGAACTGCTCGGACCCGGCTATACATTCAGAACCACGATAGGTTATACAGGAGATTTAAATAAACGGTCAGGAACACTAAAAGGTGACATTGTTATAAAAGGAGGAGGCGATCCGGCGCTCGGATCAAAAGAATTTGAAGAATATTATACTGATTTCACAGGTAAATGGATCGATGAAATTAAGAAAGCAGGTATTAAAAAGATAAACGGCAGGATAATAACAGATGATTCCTATTATGATTACCAGCCTGTTCCTCCTGTATGGCTATGGGAAGATATGGGTAACTATTACGGCGCCGGAGCTTATGGCTTAAGCCTTTTCGATAATTATTATGAAATACACTTCAAAACATCATTCGACAGCTCAAATCATATTATAACCGGGGTATTCTCTGAAGAGTGCAGGACAGAATTATCGGACCGGCTCATTGTTTCAGGAACAGATGACGAAGGGTATGTTTTTGCTGCCCCTTACGATAAGGATGGCTGGATTGCCGGAAGGATTCCTTCAAATGAGGATGATTTTGTTCTCAAAGCCTCTATCCAGGATCCTCCCCTCCTGATGGCAGAAATCATCGATAAAAAACTGAGATCTGCGGGCATTAAAATATCAGGAGATCCTACAACCGCCAGACTGGAATCTTCTGTGCCTGAAGATGTTATCTCAATAATTGAAGTTACATCTCCTCCTTTGAAAGATATAATAGAGGAGTTGAATCATGAAAGTGTCAATCTGTATGCCGAACACCTCTTAAAAGAACTGGGGAAAGTGTTTAAGAACGATGGTTCCACCTTATCAGGAACTCTTGTAATAAACGAATTTCTTGGAAATGCAGGAGTAAATACGGATGGTATGTTCATTGAAGATGGCAGCGGTCTCTCCCCTCTTGATGCAGTCAATGCAAAAGGTCTTGTGGATCTCTTATTTTATATGAAGAATAAAGGCCGGTATTTTAATGAGTTTTTTGCTTCTCTTCCCGATGCGGGTAAAGAGGGAACACTCAAATATTATTTTACGGATCCTGTTTTTATTTCAAGGATGTCAGCAAAAAGCGGATCAATGACAAGGGTAAGAAGCTACTCCGGCTATATTAAAACCTATGCAGACAATGACCTGATATTCAGTATTATTGTCAATAATTTCAC
Source organism: Bacteroidia bacterium (assembly GCA_026391215.1). Taxonomy (GTDB): domain Bacteria; phylum Bacteroidota; class Bacteroidia; order Bacteroidales; family VadinHA17; genus LD21. The sequence goes on along the minus strand of JAPLDX010000107.1, from coordinate 686 downwards.
AGGTCCGTCCCGTTATATTGTTGCTCATATTGAAGAAATACTTAAAGAAATAGTATTAAATGAATAATAAGGTTGCCGTAAGGGTATGCAGGGAATATGATTTTCAGAAGGTATATAACCTTATTTCAGATATATATGAATCCTGTGAAGGACCGGATGTGTCAGGGAAAAAGGTTCTTTTGAAGCCTAACATACTTACTGACAGCGATTCCTCAAAATGTGTATGCACGCATCCTGTTGTGCTGGAGGCAATGATAAGATATCTTCAATCCAGAGGGGCTGTTGTTTTTGTCGGCGATTCACCTTCTATTCACCTTCGCGGCTTAAAGCCTGTTAAATCAGGGATCTACCAGATATGTGAAAAGACAGGAGCAGTATGGGTTGACTTCATGAAGAATCCTTCAGAAAGAACCATGCCGGGGGGAGTCAGGATAAAAGTAGCGTCTGTAATCAATGAGGTTGATGTGATCATCTCACTGCCAAAGCTTAAAAATCATGGGCTTGTATACTTTACCGGTGCAATAAAAAATACACTGGGCTTAGTACCGGGATTCACCAAGGCAAAGCAGCATGCATTATACCAGGATAGGGAGAGATTCTCCTGCTTCCTTGTCGATCTTAACAGGACAGTTATGCCTCATTTCTTCATTATGGATGGCATAATCGGGATGGAAGGTCAGGGACCC
>JAPLDX010000087.1 GCA_026391215.1 Bacteroidia bacterium | reverse complement strand
ATGTCTTGTAATAATTAATGTAACCCTGTGCGGTTTCTAACAATTCTGCTCAGAATTTCCGTTGATGTTACCGCGGAGCGGTTGCATCAATTCTAATAAACTGACTTAAAATGATCTGAGAATCCCAGAGGGATTCCATCAATATTTGTTATACAAATCTATCAGAATCAGAACCGCGGAGAACCTGCCCCGCCTTAGCGGGGGGCCCATCAATATATATCAAGAAAATCAATTAACCTTGAAGCCCGAAAATGAACCTGTGCCTGTTTGATAACCATTACCCACATTAATTATTGGTTTTATTTTATCACCAATATTTAACTTTAAAGTAATTGATCTTATAATCGAAACGCCATTATCTATATGACTATTAAGGATTTCGTATTCTGTTATTAGCCCGTGTTTATATTGAATCTTTAAAATTCTGGAATCCCCGCCGTCTACACCCTCTGTCGCAGTATAACTGATATCAAAAACATATACTCCAATAAATGGAGCGGTAAATTCACCTGTTGTATAATCAAACCCCTCCCCCTCATTATATTCAGGAGCTTCCATAATGAAATCATAATCTGTCTTCCAAACTGACACTGTTTCTGATGTGGTTTTTTTCGCCCTGAACGCCACCTTATTATCAATAACCACACTATTACCTTCTGAAATTGTAACAGACTCTGTAAGATCCGATTCAACGAATTCCAGTGTCTGATCATCTGTATCATCCAGGTAATCAGCCATATTCAGCTCGTATGCTCCGGTTTTACGGGTTATGGACAACTTATTTCCAACAAGCTGCAGGTCCTGAATCTCATTAGCCGGATCTGCATCTGCATCTGCCAGGGAGCTGAGGTCAACTGTAACACTGTTTGTCAGCGAAAGCTTATAATCTCCGCTGAATGATAACTGCTGGTTGTCAGTGTTATCAAGGTATTTGCTCATTGAGACACCCGTTGATCCGCTATTTTTTGTAATGGTTAAGAGATCTCCTGTCAGCTGTATGTCCTGTATTTCATTGGTTATATCGTAATCCGCATCATTCTTAAGAGAAGTCAGATCAACTGATGTACTGTTTGTCAGTGAAAGTATATTATCAGAGGTACTGAATTCCATCTGCTGCTTATCTGTATCATCAAGATATTTACTCAGGCTTACTCCAGAAGATGACTCATTTCTGGTTATGGTCAGCAGGTCTCCGGCAAGTGAAATATCCTGGATCTCATTTGTAATATCTGAATCATCGTCGTTCTTAAGTTCAGAGAGATTAATCGGTGTGCTAATTCCTGAAATGTTCAAAACCCTTGTCACCGGGTCCCATGACAGCGATTGCCTGTAAGGTGAAAGATCCCACTCTGTCGCCAGGGAGTTATTTGTGATTTTCATCATATCTGAGCTGATCGTCAGATCCTGCAGTTCATTTCTCGGGTCTCCGTCTGCTTCAATTGTTGCCAGCTTTACGGAATTTCCGCGTGAAATACCCAGGTAGGTGCCGTCATTCTGATATGAAACTGTCAGGTTTTGAAGAAGATCTGTAAGAGAAAGAGAATTACCGTCTGCTATTGAAATCGTGCTTCCGTCGAAGGAGAGTGTCTGGTCATCTGATGCCGGATCTCCCGGCTCGCCTTTTAGTCCCTGTTCTCCCTGTGGACCTGCCGGACCCGGTTCAAGCGACTTCCCGGCATATAAAGCATATGGAACAGCCAGAAACTGCATCGTTCCCATATCCATAAAATCATTTTCAAATTTTACCTCAACCTTCAGATAGTGATTGGCGCTCTCCCAGCTTATTTGTGAAAGCTCTCCGCACTGTGTGCCGCCAGTTGGTACACCATGTCCTATGATAAGGGAAAAGACTCCGAATTTGGATGTAAATATATCCTGATGAAGTTCCTGATATACGATTGTACCTAATGGATTTCCTGAGATAACTGAAAACTTGACGCTTATCTTTTTATTGACAAGTTCATTGCCGAAATTGTCTCTTGCGACAGCCTGATAATGAATCCCCAACGGTACATTACCCTGTGCAAATATGCCAATACTTGCTATCGAAAAAGCCAGTGATAAGATGAATTTGTTTGTACGTTTCGAAACCATAGCTTATGGTTTAAATCTTTTCAATCTTGAATGCCCGGTTCAAAATGCCATCTTCGCTTGAAATTCTTATAAGGTAGAAACCCCTTATCAGGTTCTCAATATTCTGAGGTTCCTTATACCAGAACTGGCCGTCAAAAACCTTCCTTTCAGTCAGAACCACTGTTCCTGTAATATTGACAATATCAATCCTGAATGTCCTTGACGATTCTCCGAATAACTCAATGGTAATATAATCGGTTGCCGGATTCGGGTATACATTAACTCCTGTTCCCGGAGGAGGATCTTCATGTGAAAGCTTTATGCCCGGCTGTTGAAATCCCTGCGTAAAGACATATGGCGAACATTCTACAATCTCTACGGCTGTCTCACCAACGGTCTGGGAATAACTGATTTTATTGTCTGAAGTTATGCCGGCAAGCGGAACAAGAACCTGATGTGACAATTGCTGTGAAAAAACATTTGTCCATGAAACCAGGAAAAATGGCATCAGTATCTTCAAAACTTTCATCATCAAAAAAACCTGTCAGGTTGCCAAAAATAGTCAAATTTTTGACATATTAACAATAATTGTTGATAAATGTGTTAATAACTTACACGAATATGTTAATGCAATAAGAAAAATATTTCTTATTGCATGGATTTTAAAGCCGATTATTTCCCTAAATTTATCGTAATAATAACTCATGTTAAAATCGAATCTCTTTCATAATCTGATAGAAGCCGGATGCGATGAGGCCGGCAGAGGATGTCTCGCAGGCCCGGTTGTGGCAGCTGCAGTTATCCTCCCGAGAAATTATAAGCATCCCATACTAAACGATTCAAAGAAGCTGACCGCCAGGCAGAGAAGCTTGCTGAAGGATGAAATAAAGGAATCGGCCATAGCCTGGAATATAGGTGTTGTTGACAATAATGAGATCGATGAAATAAATATACTCAGGGCATCAATAAAGGCCATGCACCTGGCAATTGACGGACTCAAGCTAAAACCTCAGTTCCTTCTTATCGATGGGAACACTTTCTATCCATACAAAAACATAAAGCATAATACAATAATCAAAGGAGACGGTCTTTTCTTTTCAATAGCTGCAGCATCTGTTCTTGCAAAAACCTTCCGCGATGAATTAATGGAGAAAATTCATAATGAATACCCTGATTACGGATGGAACAGGAACAAGGGTTATGCAACGGCTTTTCACAGAAATGCTATCCTGGAACATGGCATCACACCATATCATAGAAAATCATTCGCTCTTTTTAATACACAGATGACTTTTGCATTCTAACCAAATCCTTATATTGTTTAAAGAATTATCTTTGACGTTTTAATCATAAATCAATCAGGAAAATAATAATATCATGAAAAAACTCATTTCTGTTTTAATAATTATTGTTGTCAGCTTCGGATTTAAAGCCAGGGCTGATGAAGGTATGTGGCTGCTGCCGCTGATCGAGAAACTCAACATGGGGACAATGACCGAGCTTGGACTGAAGCTTTCAGCTGAAGAGATCTACAGCCTTAACCAGCCAAGTATAAAGGATGCCATCATAAGCTTTGGAGGAGGATGTACCGGAGAAATCGTTTCATCACAGGGACTCATTCTTACCAATCACCATTGCGGTTATGGCAGGATTCAGTCGCACAGTACTGTGGAACATGATTACCTGAAGGACGGCTTCTGGGCTATGACAAAGGAAGATGAACTTCCTAATCCGGGACTCGGTGTTACATTCCTTATAAGGATCGAAGATGTTACTGATCAGGTTCTTGCAACCGTTAATCCTGAGATGAACGAAACTGACAGAAATGCAGCAATCAATTCAGCCAGGCAGGCTATTGAAAGGAAAGCCACCGAAGGGAACAATTACCGGGCAGGTGTTTCATCCTTTTATGGCGGTAATTATTTTTATCTTCTTGTATATGAACGATATACTGATGTCAGACTGGTCGGAGCACCTCCTTCATCAATAGGAAAATATGGCGACGATACCGATAACTGGGAATGGCCGCGTCATACTGGTGATTTTAGCGTATTCCGTGTTTATTCAGGACCTGACGGCAAACCGGCTGAATATTCAAAGGATAATATCCCTCTCAAACCAAAATACTGGCTGCCTGTTTCTTTAAAGAACCTTAATAAAGGTGATTTCGCAATGATCATGGGATACCCCGGAAGAACACAGAGATACTTTACCTCATATGAGGTAAATGAGCTTCTGAATATTACAAATCCCAACAGGATAAAGATACGCGGGATCAAACAGGAGATCTGGCTGGCAGATATGATGGCAAGTGAGAAAATTGACATCCAGTATGCTTCAAAATATTCAGGTTCCTCAAATTATTGGAAATATTCAATAGGACAGAATAACCAGCTCAAAAACCTTAATGTGATAGCAAAGAAACAGCAGATTGAAAATCAGTTCAACACATGGGTGAATGCAAATGCCGACCGTAAAGCTAAATATGGTGAAGCATTGAATCTGATAAAATCTTCTATCGAGGGCAGGGCAGAATTTCAGAATGCATCTCAATACCTTAATGAATGCCTCCTGGGTTGCGAACTGCTTGGTTTTAATCAGGTTACAGCAGATCTTTTACCCGCGCTGAAATCGGCGGATAACCAGAAGATCTCAGAAGCCACCAGGCTGATCATGGAAAATACCGGTGAAATTTACAAGGACTATAATCCTCCAACTGATCAGAAATCAATGAAGGCAATGCTGAAACTCTTCAGGGCTGATGTTCCTGAAAAGTTCCATCCCGATTTCTATATTAAAGTAATTGATGCAAAATTCAAGGGAAACATTGACAAATTCGTTGACAACATGTTTTCGAAATCAATCTTTGCAAGTGAAGCAAAACTGACAGCCTTCCTGAATAAACCTGTTCTTAAAACCCTTGAGAATGATCCGGTGATACTGACCTATAACTCATTCATCAATGTCGCCAGGACACTTGGACAGGAACGCAGCAAGTTCGATCAGGACTTGTTTAAAGGACAAAGACTGTGGGTTGCTGCTCTGAAGGAAATGACTCCGGAAAAAACACTGTATCCTGATGCAAACTCTACTATGCGTCTCACGTATGGTACTATCCAGAATTATGATCCCCGGGATGCTGTGACCTATAAATATTATACAACACTCCAGGGAGTGATTGATAAATACAAACCTGGTGATTATGAGTTTGACCTGCCTCAGAGGTTTATCGATCTTTATAGTAAGAAAGAATTCGGAAGATATGCTTCATCCAAAGGCTATATGCCTGTATGTTTCCTTACCACAAATGATATAACCGGAGGTAATTCGGGAAGCCCGGTCATGAATGCGAATGGTGAGCTTATCGGTCTTGCATTTGATGGTAACTGGGAAGCAATGAGCGGCGATGTAGCTTATGAACCCGAACTTCAGAGGACCATTTCTGTTGATATAAGATATGTTCTCTGGATCATGGACGTTTATGCAGGAGCCGGACATCTGGTTGATGAAATGACGATCAGGCAGTAGAAACTATGAAAATTGACCTGATTGAGATAGTGGCTGTTTTCATGGTATTGTTCGCTATCATTGACATTACCGGATCAATACCTATTATTCTTACTATCAAATCCAAGTCGGGCATAGTCAAACCGATGAAGGTCACCATAGTTTCATTTTTAATCCTCCTGGCATTTCTGTTGATAGGGGAACCGTTACTTGGGATTTTTGGAGTTGATATCTCATCATTTGCAATTGCTGGTTCCTTTATAATTTTCCTTATTGCTATTGAGATGATCCTTGGCGTCGAATTATTCAAGGACAGCTCAAAAGGAAGCGGTTCAATATTCCCGATAGCCTTCCCGCTGATCGCAGGAGCCGGTTCTCTTACAACAATTGTCTCACTGAAAGCTGAATATCAGACCATTAATATATTTATAGCCCTGGTTATGAATATGGTAATTGTATACATTATCCTGCGGTCAACAACCTTATTTGAAAGGATCCTGGGAGAAGGAGGACTGCGTATTATTCAGAAAGTATTTGGAGTCATCCTCCTTTCAATAGCTATAAAGCTCTTTTTATCCAATACAGGCATAGTTCTGCCTCATGGCATATAAAGTGACAATATATACCGATGGGGCTGCCAGGGGAAATCCCGGCCCCGGCGGTTATGGCGTTGTCCTTATCTCGGGGAAGCACAGACTCGAAATATCAGAAGGATTCAGGCTTACAACAAACAACCGTATGGAACTCATGGCTGTAATAACCGGTCTTGAGGCTCTGAAGAAACCTGGTTCAGATATAACCGTATGTACCGATTCAAGATATGTTGCCGATGCTGTTGAACAGGGATGGGTTATCCGGTGGGAATCAAAATTATTCAGAAAGAAAAAGAATCCCGATCTTTGGATAAGATTTCTCAGGGTTTATCGCAGGCACAATGTCAGGTTCATCTGGATAAAAGGCCATGCAAGCAATCCTGAAAATGAACTATGCGACAGGATGGCGGTGGAGGCTTCAGGTAAAGCTGATCTTCTTGAAGATTCCGGATATTCTTCTGAATCTGAAAACAATGATCTTTTCTCAGACCCCTGATATACTGAAATAAATTTTGCAGTTAAAAAATATTAATGCAAATTTGTTAAAAGGTCCGCTGATGGAAAATCTTCAAATTACAAAAACGTTAAATACTCCGGAAATAAGATTTTCTCCCGATGAAAATATTTTTCTGATACAGGGGACCTCTTCGCCTGAAGACGTCCGCGCATTGTATTATCCTGTAATAGAATGGGTAAGGATATTTGTTAATAATGTTCTTGAAGGTGTATACGAGATATTTAACCATGAAACACCAATTGATCTGCAAATTGATCTTGCATATTTTAATTCATCATCAGCAAAATTCTTCTTTGATATCCTTCAGGAGTTTAAAAGGATCCCTCCTGACATCTGTCCCGTTGCTGTTAAATGGTATTATGATGAAGAGGATATTGATATGAATGAAGCAGGAAAAGATATGGCTACATTCCTGGAAATGGAATTCTACTATATCCCAAAACCAAAAACTGACAGATGAGAGGACAGAAGGACCTCTACGATCTGCTTGCAAAGCTTTCCATAAAATTTGATTATCATGAGCATCCTCCGGTAGCTACTATTGATGATGCTATCATCCACTGGAAAGATTACAATTCAGGAAGGTGTAAAAATATTTTTTTCAGAAATCACAAGGGCGACAGACATTATCTTGTAATCCTTGAGCATCTCTGTCATCTCAATATCCATGATCTTGAAAAACGACTGAAACAGGGGAAGCTTACCTTCGCTTCCGATCAGAGACTGAAAAAATATCTTGGCATGGAACCGGGCTCAGTATCTCCTTTTGGACTCATAAACGATATTGATCATCATGTCCATCTTTTCATTGATGAAAAACTCAATGAATCTGACTGCCTTGCATTTCATCCAAATGTAAATACCGCGACCCTTGTAATTTCAAAATCCGATTTTCTGAAGTTCCTGGAGTACACTGGGAATTCATATGAGTTTATTAAGGTCTATGATTGACCCTCCGACCACCGGTCAATCTACCCCCCATCCCCCCAAGGGGGACTATAAACCTGGATGTAATTACTTTATTATCAGTCAATTTGGGTTTTAAGCCCCCTTTAGGGGGCAGGCCAGCTCTAGCTGGCCGGGGGTCTTGACTTTAGGGGGTAGTTCCGCTTCAGCGGGACCGGGGGTTCTTATATACAGGTTGTTTCAATTCTTCAGTTGGTTCATATTTGCTCACAGATGCCCAGAGGATTCCTCTTTTTTGAATTTCAAGCGCCTGGGGAATATTGAAATCAGAAGCTACATGCCCAAGGGATGAATAGAATACCCTGCCTGAACCGTATACTTTTTTCCATACAACAGGGACAACATTCCCTCCTATCCATGAAGCATTCTTGTCTGTAAATGTGGTGGTTGCCAGGACTTTCACGTTTGGGTCAACATGCACATAGTACTGCTCGGAGTGCATGTCAAAATCCGTTAATCCCTTAGTAACAGGATCCTTGTGATCTGTAATATTAACCCTGTAATCGATAACACCTCCGGGATGTGCTACCCATTGCCCGCCCACCATGAACTGGTATTCGGTATTGTTCCTGAATGAATCTCCCAGCCCTCCATGCCATCCGGCAAGACCTGTTCCATTCTTAACTGCATCAAGAAGAGCTTTTTCCTGATCGCCTGTGATCGTCCCCATTGTCCATGCCTGCACAATAAGATCAAAATCTTTTTTAAGATCCATTTTAATATATGCATCAAGCGTATCTGATACAATTACTGCTGCACCTTCCGATTCCATCCACGGGACAAATATATCACGGCATTTATCAGGTTCATGTCCCATCCATCCTCCCCAAACGAACAGGACTTTCTTACCGTTCAGCGACGAACCTCTGCCGGCAAATAGATTACTGCTGTATAATGAAGGAGCTATTAATGCAGCTGCAGCGGCAACAGCGCTCTTTTCAATAAATGATCTGCGTGTTATCATTTGGAATAAGAATTTAGCCTAAGATACAAATATTTATATTTTTATCAATAGCGTTCTATATTAGTAAGGGGATTCCTCACTTCGTTCGGAATGACAGGTAAATTTATTTTTGACATGAGGGAGGGGGAAAATGGCGGTGTGGCCGCCATTTTCCCCCTCCCTCCAGCCTCCACTATACTAGTTTGTCATTCTGAGCGGAACGAAGTGAGGCGAAGAATCTTTAAGTTTCACCAGAATATTTTTTTTAAGCTGAATTTCCAGAATAAAAATAGGGTTTTTATACCTGTTAAGTGTCTTATGTTAGTTAAATCTAAAAATACCTGACGTTATTTAGATTTTTTCCAAATAATAATTTATTGCATCAACTTACGTTCTTAAACGTCATTATTCAGAAAACCAATCAAAACTGAATTAAACCATGAAAAGACTCATTATCTTATTTTCATTGATCTTTCTGATTTTCTCAACTGCGTCCGGACAGACGCAGGATCTGCCAAAGAAGCAGTACAAAACAACCCGGATAACGGATGCTCCCGTCATAGATGGAGTTCTTAATGAGGAGACCTGGAGTGCAGGTGAATGGATAGATGATTTTACGCAGAATGAGCCTTACAACGGACAGGCTGCGACGCAAAGGACTGAATTCAAGATCCTGTTTGACGATGATAATTTATATGTCGCCATCAAGGCATTTGATACCGATCCTGACAGTATTGTAAACCGTCTTACCAGGAGAGATCAGGCCGACGGTGATCTTGCTGCGATACTCGTTGACAGCTTTCATGATCTCCGCACAGGTTTTTGTTTCGGGGTTAGCTCCGCTGGTGTCAAGTACGATGTTATGTTCACTGAAGACGGGCAGAATGAAGATGAATCATGGGACCCTAACTGGTGGGTCAAAACGTCCATTAATGATAAAGGATGGATAGCTGAGATGAAGATCCCTTTCAGCCAGGTGAGGTTTGATAAAAACTCTGATGTCTGGGGACTTGAAATGGCACGGATTATTTACAGGAGAAATGAAACTGATTTCTGGCAGCATATACCACAAGGTTCACCCGGAATCATACATGTATTTGGTGAGCTTTCTGGCCTCGACGGGATTAAACCAAGGAAAATATTTGATTTGACACCTTATAGTGTTGCCAAGCTACAGACTTTCAAGAAAGATCCAGGTAATCCTTTTACTAATCTTGATAAAGGCAGGAGACCCGGACTTAACGCCGGACTTGATGCAAAGATCGGTATCACCAATAATATGACAATGGACCTCTCCATCAATCCTGATTTCGGTCAGGTAGAAGCTGACCCATCGGAGGTTAACCTTACAGCCTATGAAACGTATTTCTCGGAAAAAAGACCTTTCTTCATTGAAGGAAATAACATCACGAATTTTAATATTGGCCTTGGAGATGGAAGCCAGGGAAATGACAACCTGTTTTATTCCAGGCGAATAGGACGTCAGCCGCAGGGTTATCCTTCTCTCGGAAATCAGGAATATGCAGATGTACAGACATTTACACCAATACTTGGGTCAGCCAAGCTTACCGGAAAAACAAAGAATGGATTATCTCTTGGTTTTATTGAAGCAGTCACCGGGGGAGTCTGGGCAGCAGTAAAAGACTCCGCCTCAGGTGAAACAATCAGGCATGAGCTTGCTGAACCCCTCACTAATTATTTTATCGGAAGGGTCCAGAAGGATTTTAACGAAGGAAATACTATTCTCGGAGGTATCCTTACCAGCACAAACAGGGATCTTGACGATAATCTTGCAACCTTCATGCACAGATCAGCATATTCGGGAGGGGTGGATTTCACCCAGTATTTCAAGGAAAAAAGCTGGTCGTTCAACCTTAACACAGCTTTCAGCCAGGTAAACGGAACAAAGGATGTTATGACCGAAACTCAGTTGTCATCGGCCAGATATTACCAGCGGCCCGATAAGGATTATGCTGAATTCGATCCTGACCGGACTTCTCTTTTAGGATCAGGCGGAAGAATGCAGATTCAGAAATTAAACGGTCACTTGTTTCTTTTAGGGTGCGTCAAATGGAAGACTCCCGGTTTTGAAACAAATGATCTGGGATATATGCAGCAGGCTGATCAGGTTCTTTCAGTTCTCGTAGCCGGTTATAGTGTGTGGGATCCAAAAGGTATATACAGGAGTTGGAATGTGAATGGT
>JAPLDX010000093.1 GCA_026391215.1 Bacteroidia bacterium | reverse complement strand
GGCAACCATATATCCGGTGTACCAGAATAATACTCCTTTTTCTGTAAAGGGCATAGCCACTGTCGATTCGGCACCATCCACCACTCTCCATATTTCCTTGCCGGTATTGGGATCGTAAGCTATAGAGACGGCGGAACCGTTGGAGATCAACATATTGCGTCCTTTTACATTTATTATTATTGGGGTTATATATGCTTTTCTGCCGATTTCTGATAATGGTTCATAAGGCTCTGCAGGTCTGTCACTCCTCCAGATCAGCTTTCCGTTCGATTTATCGAGAGCAACTATATACCTGACATCAGTGCCTTCGAAGTGAAGAATAATAAGGTTTTTATAAATTACAGGAGATGATGCCGGACCCTGGATGTGCTTACATTTGAAATCAGCACGTTTCCACACAATTAAACCATTTGTAGTATTTATGCAGGCTGTACCAATGCTTCCGTAATGAACATATACAAAGCCCTCTTCGATACATGGGGTAGGAGAGGCATAAGTATTTAAAGAGTGCTTCCCTTCAACTTCACCGGGAGTAAAAACCTTTATGTCATAAATTATTTCCCCTGTTTGAAAATTGATGCAAACAGCATAAAGCTCCTTCCCATCAGGTTTTGCTGTAGTTACCCATATCTGGTTGTCATAAACAACAGGCGAAGAATAGCCATTGTCATGAATTTGAGTTTTCCATTTTATATTGGATTCATCCCATTTCAGCGGTATACTATCAGTTACTGCTATACTGTTCAGATTGCTTCCCCTGAAGTGAGTCCAGTTCCTATCCTGAGAATTGATTTGGTTTGAGCCAAAAAGAAAAGGGATAAAAAAGAAACAAAAAAGGAATGAGGATTTTGAGATCATATTGTCTGCTTAAATATAATTGATTATTTTTATTAAATATATCAAATAAAGTTAACTTATCTGATAAGCAATAACAAACGCAAAATGAAGAAGAATTTAATCTTTGTGTCACTATTGTTATTAATTGCAGGATGCACAAGTTCTCCACAAGAGGAATCCTTAGTTCCAGTTAACGCATATATAGGCCAGAAAACGCCGGGAGATGTACCGGAAGTCTTTGCCCCGGGAATTGTCTCAACAGGTATGTTTACGCGCGATATAGCCATGACACCTGATGGCAAGGAGATCTATTTTTGCATTTCCCTCGCTAATTATACCTTTGCTACTATCCTGGTAACCAAAGAGATAAATGGCAAGTGGACTCAGCCTGAAGTGATGGAACATATGAGGGATCCCCAATACATGAATCTGGAACCTTGCATATCTCCTGATGGGAAAAAGTTCTTTTTTCTTTCAAACCGGCCTGATCTGGCAGGGAATGAAACTGCAGGAGATGAGGATATATGGGTGATGGATAGAAATGGTAATGAATGGAGTGAACCTTATAATCTTGGTGAACCTGTCAATTCTCAATCTTCAGAATTCTTCCCTTCTGTTACAAAAGAAGGTACTCTTTATTTTACGAGATCTGAAAATGAAAGCCGCGTAAATTATATTTTTCGTTCTAAATTGATTGACGGAAAATATCAGGAACCTGAAAAGCTTCCACCTCAGGTAAACTCCGGGCTGACTCAGTATAATGCTTTTATTGATCCTGACGAAAAGTATTTAATAGTCCCGGTGAATGGAAGAAAAGATACTTTTGGAAGTACTGATTATTACCTGGTATACCGGAATCCTGACGATACATGGACCGAACCCATTAACATGGGGAATAAAATAAATACAGTAAGCGGTCTTGAATTTTCACCATACGTGTCACCCGACGGTAAGTACTTTTTCTTCATGTCCTCAAGGATACCTGAGAAGGAAAAATGGCCTGAGGAACTGACCTTTTCACTTTTGAAAGAAATGTTTAACAAGCCGGGGAACGGTAACTCTTCCATCTATTGGGTTGATTCCAAGTTTATTTCAGAAGATAAGCCCCCCCTGACAAATTAGAAAAACTTCGCTTTTGTCACTTTTGTGTCAAACAACTCAACGCTTCCTACTCATATTTTAAAATATCGATAGGATTTGAGTTAGCCGCTTTAATGGTTTGAGAAAGAACTGTCAGAATGCCTGTTATAAACACAATTATAATACCGGTGAAGAGAGTGCCTGCGCCAAATGTAACATGGAAAGCAAGAAACTTAAGCCAGGCTGAATTTATTAAATATGCAAGCGGAGCAGCTATAACAGCAGCAATTATCAGCATTATAATAAATGACCTGCCGATGAGCAGTGCAACACTTTGTGATTGTGAACCAAAAACCTTTCTGACTCCAACTTCCTTCAGTCTTGTCTGAATGCTGTAAGTTGCCATTCCAAAAAGTCCAAGACATGCTACAACAATTGCCAGTATTGTCGCAAAGCCGACTGTATATAAAACATCTCCAAACAGGCCATAGTAATCCTTTATTTCAAACTCAAGGAATGAGCCCCCAAGATCATGATATGGATCAATTGAAGTCCAGACACTCTTAAATTTAGCCAGGGTGGCTTCCCTGTCCTGTGAATTGATCCTGAGAACTGCGATTCTGTATTGCTCAGGATTCATCCTCAGGATAAGCGGTTTAAGAGGCAGAAACAGCGCAACATATTTATAATTCTCAACCACACCTATGACCCTGACTGGCACAGTATCATAAATTAATATGGTTTGGCCTACTGCATCTTGCAAGGATTTAAATTTAAAATAATCAACTGCCTTTCTGTTTATAACCACTAAACTGGTATTCGGGACGGGATCTTTTGGAAAATCTTCACCGGCAATAATCTTTATCCCCATAGTACTGAGGTAGTTTGGATCGACAGAAAAATAGGCAGCATCGTATGATTCATCTTCCGGCTTGATTTTTACGTTAGTACCCCAATAATTGCCAATTCCCGGAATATGAGATCCTGCCGAAATTGAGGCAACCTCCGGCAACTGGCTGAATTGATCCTTAACCTTGGAGAACTGCTGGCCATTAAGCCGGATGTCATAGACAACATCCTTGTCAAACCCCAGCTCACTGTTTAACATAAAGCTCATCTGTCTGTATAATAAAATAATTGATATTATGAAAATAATAGAGAATGTGTACTGGGCCACAAGCAGTATCTTCCTGAAGGTAACTCTCTTCAATAACCTGATGTTTGAAGAGGCTTTAAATACTTTAACCGGATTTATGGATGATACATATATGGCAGGGATCAGACCGGCAAGTAACCCGGTGGCAAGGGCAAAAATGAAGTAGGCCAGGTAACTTGTAAGATTCTGATGCGGATCAATTTTCAAAGCTGTCATAAACTTCATTCCGCAAAATGCAGGAACAAGTAATTGAAGAATTATAAATGCAAAGAAAAGCGAGATCAATGCAAGGATAACTGCTTCTGTCAGGATCTGTGAGACAAGCTGACCTCTTGACGCTCCAAAGGATTTTCGTATTCCGTATTCTTTTGCCCTCATTAGAGATCGTGCAATTGAAAGGCTTGTGTAATTGAATGCTGCCGAAAGCATAATCACAATAGCAAGTCCTGCAAAGAAGATTACAAATGCCTTCGGCAGGAACACACCGTTTTCGTTTGCAAGCAATGGTCCAGGAACGATCTTCGAAATCGGAGTGCTGTAAAATGAGATATTTACCTTCCCGTTTTCAGGATATTTTAGTTTCCCTATATTTACCAGTGCAGAGTCAAGATCACTTTGCCTGGCATTTTCATTAAGCAATATGTAAACAAAGCTTGAACCAAATTCTTCCCAGTTATCAGTAATATCGGCCATCTTATCCTCTTTTTCCAGAACCGGCAGCGTTGCAGATGATATCAGGGCTTCGAATTGAATATGAGATTTTTGCTCCATTTTGGGAATGACACCGGTTACTTTTAAGTTACCATATCTCTCGAAAATTATTACTTTCCCGACAGGGTCATTTTCACCAAAAAACTTATTTGCCACCTCCTCTGTTAAAACTATAGAATTAGGTTCATCAAGGGGATTTGATGCCAGGTTGTTATTTAGTTTGAAATCAAAAAGATTGAAAAACGAAGGTGTTGCAAAAAAACCTGAAACCTGAAATCTTTTTTCATCGCAGATACCTTCACCATTAAAATTGTTATACAAAGCAACAACATCCTCCGTGAAAGGATAATTATCTTTTAACTCCTTTGCAAGGGGCCAGGTGGTTGTTGCATATTTGCTTATGGCTATTTTGCTAAGATTATCTTTCGATTGAATTCTGAAAATGCGGTCGCGATTCTTATGAAAGTTATCATAAGAAAGCTGATCCTGGACTACTAAAATAATAAGCATGCATACGGCCAGACTTATTGATAGTCCGAAAATATTGATTATTGAAAAGTTCCTGTGTTTCAATATATTCCTGAACGCTGTAAGAAAGTAACTTTTGATCATGGTAATGAGGTTTTAATGTTTTAATGTTAAATGAAAATTCACCTCTTCCTCTATGTTTTTTGACGATTAAAATAATCGTGAGTTACATTCTTCCAGCCTGTAACCTTTGTTTTAAAGACGGCATGTTAATACAATTGCTGCATATCATTTATTTCGTTTGTTATTGATTATCAGATCAGGTTGCTTTACCAGATATTAAACAGACAATTTGTTTTGCTGCTTTCGTGTATAATTTTAAACTGGCGGTTGAATAATTTTGCATATAAAACTAACATTGGTGTTTTATCTTTTATTGCAGGAGGAATTTTATCTGTATTAATTGCGATTTTATCGACAGGTTATCAATCGCATAAAGCAGCCTCAGGGAATCCTGTTGATTCCCTGAAGCATGAATAAACATAATTAAGGTTTTCCGGCTGTTTACCTCACAACCATCTGATCAGATACATGCCTGACCATTTTTCTAATCCATCTGCTGCCTGGAATTTATTGCCTTTTTATAATTTGTTCTTCAACGATTTTAAGTTCAAATGGCAAACTCCCTGAATTAAGAATGCTGGCAAGATCATTTGCTTCTTCAGCTGTAAAATCTCCTGTGATTTCGGTACTTCCTCCGGAAATTTCATTCATGACCCTGGGGTAGGATCTGACATAGCCGTTAAGAACAATTGCGATGCATCGGTTAACATTTTCTCGAGTTATTCCTGCCCACTTGCCGGCCCCTTCAGCACTCATCGCTAAATCGATTTTAATATCTGATTCAGAAGGTCCTGTAATTGGTTTAGCAGAAATAATTACACTCCCGTCAAGAGGAGCTTTCCCATCCTGAGTTGTCACTTTGATTGCATGGAGTTCATATAATGTTGTTGAAGGATCATATTTATACGGATTCAGACTCCAGATTAACTTAAGTTCGCGAGGCAACAAAGCTTTTATCTCTGGCATTTGCAAATATCTGTTAACTTTTGCAGTATCTGTTCCGCTGGCAAGCCCTATCATACATGAAGGTATTGGTTCACCCTGATCAGTTATCCTGGGTTTTAGTATTCCAAGCAATGGATTCTGAGCGATAAATTCATTCTGCGTATTAGCATTTTTAACATCAGCAACAGTCTTCATTTCTCTCAGTAAATCGTTTGCTTTCGACAGATATCCCATGATTTCCGCGTTCTCATATGTTTCCCAGAATTCCATTCTGACGTAGCCGGTTATTATTTCTTTAATCGAGGCTATTTTACTGGTATCAACTTTTGATATAGTCAATGAAATTTGATTCTCAGTAACATCAAGTTTCATACTTTCTTGCGGGATACCAAAAGAGTTATTCAGCCTCTTGCTAATTATCTCAGCGGCTGTATTCATATCATTTGGTATTATAACAGAACTTTTTGATTCAGGTACAACTGTAACTTTATAATCAAAGTTTTCTTTCGTCGTACATCCTCCGGACGAAAATGCTGCAATAATGATGGCAACAATAATAAAATTTGTTTTCATAATAATAAGTTTTAAGTTAAAGAATAATCACCTCCCTGGTAAGGGAAGGGGGAAAATAAACCTGATAAAAATTTAACTTAAAACCGGCAGGTTATCATCTTCGTTTAAAGGAAGATGATAATATAACCTCCAGGGAAGAACAGGTTCTATTGAAAGCCTTGTTTTTTGAATTAGAATAAAACTTTGAGTTATTCTGCGGTTGTAGTCCGATATTCTATTTTGGATTGAAAATGGATTAAGGCTGGTATTGCGGAGAGCACATTCACAATATTTTTGAAGATCCGGTAAACCAACAGAGGGTAATATAATGGCATTGCGTTGACTTGAAATATCTCCAGATACCAGGTTATTTTGTGAAGGGAATTTTGCTGAAGATGAAGTATTACTATCCGGATTACGTGAAGAAGCAAATACAAAAAGCGAGAATAGAATCAGGAAAAATAAAGTCTCGAAATTCTGGCTGGTATCTTCTTTACAGTTTTCCATAAAACAAAGTTAAATAAATGTTTTGACTCAATCACGTTTATTCAAAGGTATTTTCTGGTCTAAAGTCTGAAAGCCCGGAATGGCTGGCCCTGGCAAAAAACCATAGTATATCTGTCAGTAAAGAAAGGCGCAACGGAAGAAGGTTCGAAGGTTCGAAGGTATGAAGGTAGAACGCTCAAACGCTCAAACGATCAAACGATCGAACGATCACACTTTCAACCCATCCTTTGCCGGTCGCCTGACGCCATATTATTTATTTGACTTTAATTGCTACGTTTCCTACCTTTGTTCTGCAACGCAATTTCCGGGGGAATTCTTCTGGCGGGAGCATCGCAATAAACGGGCAGGCAGCTTGTTGTTAGCCGGGTATTCTGTTTTGTGGCTGCCGGGACGGGAGTGTAAATTCGGATTACATTAAACAAATAAATTAATATGCCAAAAAAACTCACACTGATCTCAGCCTTCTTCATCTTTGCCTTACTGACAAACTGTAGGCATAATGATGAATATCAGGTCTATGCTGTCAAATTCAATGGTGGATATAAAATTCAGGCCAAAGACTGGGTTGTTGGAGCAGATCCAAATGATAGCATCAACGTTTGTGATATGTTCTGGCTGATAAAAGGTCAAAATGGCAAGAATATCCTTGTCGATGCCGGATTTCTCGATTCTGCGAATGCAAATGCAAATTACATAAGACCAGACCTGGTTTTACAAAGGATCAACATATCCCCGCAAGACATTTCTGATATTATTTTAACACACCCTCATAATGATCACATAGGAGGAATTAATCTGTTTCCCAAAGCACAGATCTGGATGCAGAAAGATGACTATGATTATTTCACGGGAGCAGCCTGGCAGGAGAACGGCTATTCAGTGGGATTTGAGAAAAATGACGTACACAATATTATTGAAATCAATTTACAAGGCAGACTAAACCTCATTGATGGTGATGATGTGGAAATTATGCCCGGCATTAAGGTATTTACAGGATCCCGACACACTTTTGAAAATCAATATCTTTTAGTCAATCCGGATTCAAAAAAGAACGAAATTTTACTTGCATCTGATGCAATCTGGTTCTATCTGAATTATGAAAAATTACTGCCGGTAAGTGTTTGCATGGATCCTCTGGCTTATGTTGAAGCCATGAAAAGAATCAAAACTTTAGTCCCGGATCCTGATCTGATAATTCCGGGTCATGATGATAAAGTCTTTTCTAAGTTTCCCGAAGTTCAGGATTGGATTGTCAGGATTGAGCATTAACCGGACAATTACTTCTCAGCTATCGGGATTTGTAAGTAAAAATAAAACTTTGACTAAGAAAAAAGGACTGGTAAAGAAAATTATCTTTGGAATTCTGGGAACAATAATTCTTTTCGTTTTAATTGTTTTTATTAACCTGATAATTTCAGGGCAATATGAATCTGTTGTAACTAAAGGGCAACCTATAGAAAATTACAGCAAACGTAAATCCGCCCTTTTAGTTATTGATATCCAGGAGGCTACAACCGGACATCTTTCTATGTATCCATTCTTCCGGAAGAATTCAGATGAATTGATAAAAAACATAAACTGGATAGTTGATTGTTTTAATGATCACAACATTCTGGTAATTCATATTCGAAGTGAAATATCAAATCCATTAATTAATTTATTAAATAGTTCTTACGCAAAAGGTAGTCCGGGGGCACAATTTGATAAACGGATAAAAACAACTTCTGGTTTAGTGGTTATTAAAAGAGCAAAAGATTCTTTTAAAAATACAAATCTCGATAGTATCCTGACCGGCAATAAAGTAAGTGAATTGTATTTAGTGGGTCTGGATGCTGCTGAATGTATAAATGCAACTGTTGAAGCCTCGCAGAATAGAAACTATACAGTTAATCTTATTGAAGAAGCAATTTTATCTGAATCAACCGGAATGAAAGATAGCATGATGACAGTTTTTAAAAACAGGGGTGTTAATGTTTTACATATAGATAGTTTAAACAAACAGAACTAACCATAACACACTGTCGCACCATCGTACCGTCATACCATCATCCCACCCTCCCGCCCTCTCGCCATCTCGCCCTCCTTTTTATGGTAGCCGGTGGCATGGATCATGGATCAAAAAGGATGGGGAGAATGGGAGAGTGGGGGATATATTAAAAAACGGATGTCGCAGCATCCTGTGTCATTTGAACAAGAAGATCATTTCAATAAAATCTTCCTTCCTGTCTCTGAACAAAATCTCAGGCAACTTAATTGTTATTTTATTCTATGACTTTTTATATTTGAATCCGATGGGCTTTAACGGTTCATCTTTACCCTGGTGTAATTCATCGATTCGTTCAATAAGGAACTTGATGGCCTCGTTTAGCTTTTCATCGAGTTTCTTAACGTCTTTCCTGAGTTCTTCATTTTCCCTGAGAATTGCTCTGTAACGGGCAAAAGCTCTCATTATTTCAATGTTTATACTTATTGCTTTTTCAGATCTTAAGACTGTTGAAAGCATTGCGACTCCCTGTTCGGTGAATGCCATAGGATTAACTGAAGAGTGCTGCAGACTTTTTAACCGGTCACAATTTGTGACCAGTTCTTCCTTTTCTGCCGGATTAAGTATAAACATGAAATCCTCGGGGAATCTGGTTCTGTTTCTCTTAACCTGTTGCTTAAGGGCTTTTGTCGATACTTCGTAGAGCGCTGCAAGGTCATAATCTATCATCACCTTTCTTCCGCGGATTGTAAAGATCAGGATTTCATATTCCGCTTTAAGGATATCTGTGCTCATGATTCCTAAGTTAAGGGGTCACTATCTGTGGCCAGTTCTATCAATAAATGTTAATTAAAAGCAAAGCGAGACTACATTAACAAAGATACTAAAAATGATGCTCTTTGTAGTGCAAAAGCTTTATAGAAAATAATTGATCAGGCAAACCACCCTCACGCTCTCTTGCCCTCCCGCCCTCCCGCCATCCCGCCCTCCTTTTTCTGGTAGCCGGTAGCCTCTTTTGTTTTGTAGCAAATTCTTCGTATCTTTGCATTATACATCAGGAATCCTTAAATGGATACCAACCGAGTTGACACCACGGTGGTAAAGCGATGTGGGCAGTCTTGTCAAAAATGTTAAAGCAGAATTCAGACTTTCCGGATTGTTCCTGATGCGAAAAAGTTACTTATTGTTTAACTAAAACACTTTGCATTATGGAAAACGAAGAAGAAAAGAAACAGGCAGAAAGCTCACCTGACTGGAGAGCTGCACTCCAAAAAAAGTATCCTGATCTGAAAATTATTGATGTCACAGCGGAATGGGAAGGAAAGACAACGATCTTCCTGAACCTTCGTTTCCCAAAGAAGACTCAGGACGATAAGTAGCTGGTCAATCCAGTTACCTGCAAATAATGGTTTGATCGTATGAAGGTTTGAAGGTACGAATTTCGAAGGTATGAAGGTTCGAAGGTACGAAGGTATGAAGGTAAAACGCTCGAACTGTCAAACGCTCAAACGCTCAAACGCTCAAACGATCGTACGCTCGAACGCTCAAACGATCGAACGATCGAACGATCAAACGCTCAAACGATCAAACGCTCAAACGATCAAACGATCGAACGGTCAAACAATTGCACGACCTGCGGGAAGAAATGAGTAGTGAGGGCGGGAGGGGGAGATTTTCAATCAGTCATTATCTGAATCTCCTTCGTTTTTGCTTTGTTTGTTAATTCTGAAACCAACCGGAGGAACAGGCTTTTGTTTAGTTGTGATTAATTCTCTCATTGCTTCAAAAACAATCCTGAATTGTTCATCATATCTGGCTTCCAGAGCGTCAAGTTTATTCCTTAATTCCTTGTTTTCATCAATTATTTCACGCATTCTGATAAAAGCACGCATGATTGAGATATTTATTTTAATCGCTCTGGAGCTGCGCAAAACTCCTGAAAGCATGGCTATTCCCTGTTCGGTAAATGCATATGGAAGCGAAGGAGAATATTTCATCGCTCCAAGGTTATCACAATTTGTGATAAGCTCCTTCCATTCAGAAACAGCCAATTGGAACATAAAGTCATCCGGGAATCTGTCAATATTCCTTCTGACTTGTTGTTTCAGTACCCTGGTCTCAACATTGTAGAGCATTGCCAGATGAAAATCCAGCATGACTTTTTTCCCTCTGATAAAATATATCTGGGAAATAATTTCTCTCTGATGAATTAACCCCTTCATTAGTTTAGCACAAAAACCTTAACGTAGGATCTATAGGAAATGCATACCAAATATAACAAAAAATCCTTAGAAAAATATTGCGAAGGGAAAAATGAGTTACAAGGGAACCAAGACTATACGGCTCAACGGTTCAACGGTATGACGGTACGAAGGTATGAAGGTAAAACGCTCGAACGCTCAAACGATCGAACGCTCATACAATTGCACGACCTGCATGACCAGCACGACCTGCACGACTTGCACGATCCCGATTCACTTCGTTCTCGGGATTTCGTCGCTACGCTCCTCAACCTGCATGACCGTATCCCGCAGATCATTGATCTTACAAGCAGTAGCAATTATTTCTATGTCGACTTGTAAAAATTTCGTAACTTGACTAAATAACTTATCCGTGACTTATGACGAAAAAAAACTTGCTGCCTATCGTTATTGGACTTGTGGGAATCTTCTGTTTGATATCTTGTCAAACCTCTAAAAATAAGAACCTTCCAATTATTGATATGCACTTGCACTCCTGGCCTGCAGGGTATATGGGTGAATCAGGCATACCCAATCCAATCACAGGAAGGTCATCCTCTTCGACAAGTGACGAAGCAATTATGGAGGCAACTCTAGCGGAAATGCGCCGTTATAATATTACTTTAGCTGTAACGAGTGGACCTTTAGAGGTCTTATATCGCTGGAAATCTAAAGAACCTGAACGCATAATAGGAGGAGTACATTTCGATGAAGTAACTTTACTGCCAGATTTGGAACAATTACGGGAGCAATTTACTGATGGCCGACTTGGAGCACTTGGAGAACTGGTGGCGCAATATGCCGGACTTACTCTTACAGATTCGCTATTTGAACCATACCTGGCTCTTGCTGAAGAACTGGACATACCGGTAGGAGTTCATTCAGGTCTTGGGCCTGCGGAAACTCCATATACATGTTGTCCTGAATTCCGTGTAACATATGGCAATCCTATTCTTCTTGAAGAAGTCCTGGTGAGACATCCAAAGCTGAGATTATACATTATGCATGGTGGTTGGCCGTACCTGGAAGAAACAAAGGCAATTATGTCTGTCTACCCGCAAGTGTATGCTGATCTTGCAACTATTGACTGGATCATTCCACAGGAAGAATTCCATGAATATCTCAAAGATTTGATTAGAGCAGGTTTTGGAAAACGATTAATGTTCGGATCCGATCAAATGATATGGCCGGAGGCTATTGGCATGGCCATTGAAGGAATTGAATCAGCAAAGTTTCTCTCCAAAGAAGAAAAGCGTGATATTTTTTACAACAATGCTGCGCGCTTCCTGAAGTTGAAGGATACTGTGGATTAGTCTCCAATATACTTCATCGCCAATTCCCTGCCTGCCGGCAGGCAGGCGTCACCTTCTCAAAAACAAAAATCCGCAAGACTTTGATCTTACGGATTTTGCGTCCAAATGCTGTAGGTACCAATTTCGGATTCTTAATCTCAATTTGATTTAATTTCCTTAATTAGTATATTGTATATATAAAATTAATTAACTTCAGATAACTTTTAAACTAAATGACTATGAAAGTATTAATCATTTATGCTAATCCTAATCCAATGTCATTTACTCATGCTATTCTTGACAATTTTGTAAGAGGCCTTAATGAGGCTGGACATCAATACGAAATTGTCGATTTGTATAAAATAAAGTTCAATCCTGTATTGCAGGATAAGGATTCTGCTTTTTTTGTGGATAAAGATATGCCTGAATGGCTTTTCAGGCAAATGGACATGAGGAAGATGATAATCGAGCTTGCGGGTGGGCCTATTAGGAGGTTGATTGCAAAATTGTATATTCGGAACAAGAGTGATGATGATCTACGCAAGCTTATTGGTTCTCAAAAGCCCAGTGATGTGCTGGCACAGCAAAAGAAAGTAGCAGAAGCAGATGTGCTGGTATTTATAACTCAGGTGATCTGGATGCATTTTCCCGCGATAATGAAGGGGTGGATGGAACGGGTTTTTTCATACGGATTTGCATACAGCTTGAATGAAAGCGGATGGCATGGTGATCCGGATGGCAGAATTCCTTTATTGAAAATTAAGAAAGCTATAATAATGCATCCTACTTTCTTC
>JAPLDX010000095.1 GCA_026391215.1 Bacteroidia bacterium | reverse complement strand
TAATAAAACTCTGCCCGGGCTCTCTGTTAATATAAATTTCTGATGAATGAGCATTTAATAAAACTTTTCTGAATTAATCATTGATTATAATTTCCTAACTGCCCTGCATCATGAAAAGAATTCTTGCGATAATAACAGGATTAATTATACTTCATATAGTCTGTGATGCTCAGTATAGTATATACAAAGCTAAATACGATTACCATGCATATTCTTACCAGATAGGAGATCCATATAAACCTTCTCTGATGAGTCTTTCCTCAGCACTCATACCAGGTTTGGGACAGTTGATTGAAGGGGAAAGTATGCGTGGTTTAGGCTTTCTTGGAGGGAGTATAGCTCTGGCAGTCTTTAAACGGATAGTAATCTGGAAGACAGATGCAAGTTGGACAGCAAAAGATGTGATTCGAAAATCTGCTTTAATCGGGCAGATTGGTCTTCGTGTCTGGTCAGGCATCAATGCAAGCCGCATTGCAAAAGTCAATGATCTTGCGTTCAGGGATAAATATAACTCAACTGTAAGTTTAAAGATATTGCCATATTCAGGCTTACTGGATAATTATGGATATTGCAAAACCGGTCCTGTCGGTATTACGCTACTTGTATCATTCTGAAATCTTGTTTATATAACTTGACTTTAGCTTATTGCCGATGTAACTTTGATATATGACTTTAAGTCAATAGTCCCATAACAATGAAAAGGTTATTTTTCTTGTTAGTTTTTTTATCAGTATTCTTGACTTCTTGCGAGAAAGAAAAAAGGTATTGTTATGACTGTGACCTTTTCATTTATAATAGTACTACGAAAACTTTTGACAAAAATTACCGTGAATATTGTGATAAGACACAAGAAGAAATCACTACGATAATGAGGCAACATAGTGTTCCTCATTTAGAATATATGGAATGTACAAAAAGATAAATGAAATGAAAAAGCCCTGACGTGAGAACGGCAGGGCTTTTTCATTTGTCGGGGTGGCCAGGCTCGAACTGACGACCCTCTGGTCCCAAACCAGATACGCTACCAACTGCGCCACACCCCGCATCGTCCGCCGAAGCTTTAGCAAAGGCGGATAAAGGTGTCGCAAAAATATAACGAGTTTTTGGAAATTCATAACTTATAAGAAAATTAATATTTTCATTGCCTGACAGAAGACGCCATTTGTAAAAGGTTTAGGAAACCTTATACTGTTCTGTCAAAAACCTGTAACTTGTAGTCCATGAAAAAATTGGTACCAGTTATATTCATTTCTTTACTTCTTGGTTCGTGCGAGAAAGAGTATTGCTGGCATTGCGAGATCTATTCCAAGGTCGATAAATTGATGGTGATCAGTACCAGCGAATATTGTGACAAGACAGAAAAAGAAATAATGGAAATTGAAAAAAAACATGATGGAACCCTATATGCACAAAAATGTGTCAGGTACATGAAATAATTTGAATTTTCATTTGAACAATTTTTAAAGAATAACTGTTATAGGAATAAAATACTTTATTATGAAGATTCAAAAATCCTTAAGCTTTCTATTCCTGATATTGATTTCATTCCCGGTACTGTCACAGTCGGACGGATTTTACAGCTTCAAGGTTAAAACACTTGAAGGAGGGGATTTTGACTTTGCATCTCTTAAAGGAAAAAAGGTGATGATTGTCAATACAGCCTCAAAATGCGGATACACTCCTCAGTATGCTGACCTTGAAAAATTATACCAGCAATATGGCGACAAGCTTGTAATACTCGGATTTCCTGCTAACAACTTTATGAACCAGGAACCTGGTTCGGCATCAGAAATAAGACAGTTTTGCACTGAGAATTATGGTGTTACATTTCAGATGATGGATAAGATCTCGGTCAAGGGAAATGATATGCATCCGCTCTATAAATGGCTTACCTCCAAAGAAAAGAACGGGGTAATGGATTCGGAAGTGAAATGGAATTTTCAGAAATACCTTATAGATGAGAACGGAAAGCTGGTTGATGTTCTCTATTCAAAGGAAAAGCCCGGATCAGAGAAAGTAATGGACTTGCTGTCAAAGTAGAAACGGAATAAACATCTTAGTCTCCTTCATATATTCGGCATACTGATCACCGAATCTTGCTATCATCTCCTTTTCTTCAATTTTAGCAGTAATAAAGAGGGCAACAATGTTGATTGCTCCGGCAATAAGCTGAAGTGTTCCTAAGTCCTTGAACATTATGCCGGTTCCAAGCAGAAGGAGGGAACAATAAAGAGGATGACGTATATAATGAAATACACCTGACTTTATCAGGACGGTAGTATTTTCCAGAGATTTTTCCGATTTCCCTTTTCTCTTAAGCAGGACAAATCCTGCAACAACCGGATATATGCATGAAAACAGCAATATCCAGGATATGACCTGATTCCACGATAAAGGATCGCGGAACCAGACTCTCCAGTTCAGAAGAATGAGGATAAAAATGCTTTCAAAGGCGAAAAACCTTGAAATACCGTGATATCTTTTATCCCTGATCGAAAAAAACCAGGAAAACAGTACCAGGATGACAGTCCCGGTGGCAAGAATAATGTAATTCATCTATTATCAGCATGTTTTACTATGAACTTTTTTCAGGTAGTTGTAAACCTCAACCTGTGACCGGTACTCTTTTTTCCCGGGTTTGACAAACTTATTTGAAAGTGAAGCATCGAGTTTACGTGCTTTCACATTATCGTTCCATAGAATTTCAAAAATCTGTATAAGCTCATTTTTAATGTTCTTATCAAAGATTGGACAGGTCACTTCGATCCTGTGATCCAGGTTCCTTGTCATAAGGTCTGCTGAGGATATGAAAATCTCTTCCTTCCCTCCGTTCCTGAATATCATAAACCTGCTGTGCTCCAGGAACCTATCGACAATTCCAATAGCTTTAATGTTCTCGCTTACATCTTTAATACCCGGTACCAGGGAATTCATTCCCCTGACAATAAGCTTTATGTTGACACCGGCTGAACTTGCCTCGTAAAGATTATTAATTATCTCAAAATCAGTAATATTATTAAGCTTGAGGTGTATATAAGCCTTCTTCCCCGCCTTAGCATTCTTTATTTCATTCTCTATCAGTAAATTGATCTTATTTCTGAGGGAAAAAGGAGAGAGGACCAGGTGATAATAATTGTCTTTCTTATAATTGACGTTGAAAAAATTAAAAGCTTTATGCACCTCGTTGGTTATTTTAAGCTCCGTGGTAAGCAGCAGATTATCAGTATAGATCCTCGCCGTATCTTCATTAAAGTTCCCGGTGCCTATTGCAGCATACCGCTGGGTGACATCGTTATTTACCCTTGTAATAAGCAGCAATTTAGAATGAACCTTCAGCCCGGGCACGCCGTAAATCACCTTTACTCCCTCATCCATCAGTTTGTTTCCCCACAATATGTTTGCCTCCTCATCGAACCTTGCCTGAAGTTCAACAACGGTGGTTACACTCTTGCCATTTCTGGCGGCATTGAGCAATGCATTAATGACACTTGAATTCCTGGCAAGCCTGTAAAGTGTAATTTGTATGGAGGTAACGCTGGGATCAATGGATGCTTCCCTGAGGAGATCAATAAAATGGTCGAAGGAATGATACGGAAAGAAGAGCATTATGTCCTTCTTTTTAACCGCTGATAAAATGCTTTTACCCGGCTGGATATCCCTGTGAGGTATAGGGACAAGCGGCTCATGATAGAATTTCTTCTTCCCGAGGTTCGGGAACCTCATGAAATCCTTGAAATTATGATACCTGTCCGAAGGAACTACGACATCATTGGGCCCGAAATTCAGTTTCTTTTTCAGGATATTAAGAAGATCATCAGGCATTTTCCTGTCATAGATGAATCTTACCGGAGTCCCCAGCTTTCGCTGATGAAGGCTTTTGGAGAGTTTTTCAATATAGCTTTCAGAAATATCATCAGCTATTTCAAGCTCAGCATCTTTGGTTAATTTGATCGTATATGCTGAAAATTCATCAAAATCGAAAATATAAAAGATATCCTTCAGGCCATACCTGATAATATCGTCAAGGTATATTATATATTTTTCATCTCCGATCTCCGGAAGTACAATGAATCGGGGGATCACATTGGTTGGTATCTCCAGTATGGCGTACCTCTTTTCATCAGTTTTCTTTTTACGGAGTACGATTGCAAGGATAATGGCATCGTCAGTAAGATTGGGAAGATCGGCA
This sequence comes from Bacteroidia bacterium, assembly GCA_026391215.1. Taxonomy (GTDB): domain Bacteria; phylum Bacteroidota; class Bacteroidia; order Bacteroidales; family VadinHA17; genus LD21. The sequence continues at coordinate 2,675 of JAPLDX010000095.1, read as the reverse complement.
TCTTTTTCAATAAGGAATGGCATCAGCCTGGATCGTAATTCATTGATGAAAAAGTTCTTCACGAATTCTGCCTGCTCTGGATTCAGCTGCTTCTCATTGACAATGTGTATTTTATGTTTTTCAAGTTCCTGGATCAGGGAGGAATATATCTTTTCAAACCTGGTATTCTGCAATAATACGATTTCCTGTATCTTTTTAAGAGTTGCTTTTGGATTATATCCCAGGACTTCCTTGGACTTTTCTCCCAGCTGTGAAAGCCTTTTTAATGTAGCAACCCTTACCCTGAAAAATTCATCAAGGTTGTTTGAATAAATACCAAGGAATTTGAAACGCTCAATTAGCGGGACCTCTTTATTCTCAGCCTCCTGCAGAACCCTTTCATTGAATGAAAGCCAGCTGATCTCCTTGGGTATATAAGTTTTGCTCATGACTGTTTTTCAGGTTTTAGAAAATACTCTATTTTACCGCCGTCAGGCTTTATATCCGACCACGTTTTTGTCTGAAAAGAAAGACAGACAACGCTTGTTTTTGTAAGGAATTCACACCCATCTTTCGATAACCTGTCAGGCATTTCGGTAAATGACGGATTATGACCAAAAAGCGTAATTGTATGGGTTTCATCGCTTACTGATTCAAGCATTTCAAACAGGATCTTCATACCGGACTTATAATAGATATTACTGTCAATCTTTATGTTTTCGGCTTTTATTCCGAATTCGCCGGCAAAGATATAGGCTGTTTCAAGAGCCCGGAAGGCCGGACTTGTGATCATCTGTCCAAGATCAGGTTCTCTTTCCCTCAGACGCCTGGCCATCTGCCTCGATATGATCTTCCCTTTTACTGTAAGCGATCTTTCAAAATCAGAAATTCCTGAAACCTGATCTTCTGCTCTTCCATGCCGTACAAAGATTATTTTTTTCATATAACAAATTTAACTTTTTCAGCCGATATTGAAAATAATAGTAATTTTATAAACCTGAGGATCTAAAGAAAAATGGAACCTGATTATGTGAAACTTAAAGAGATCAAGCCTGCTCTTGCGGGATATATAAGGGAGTCGCAGGCTCTTCTGAAGCGGTCGTCTGTTCCGGATGAGGAGGCTGTACATGATATCAGGGTGCTGATGAAAAAATCAAGAGCTGTGATGCGGCTGATAGTCAGCCAGATTGATAAGGAAACATATGACAGGGAATATGGCACTTTCAGGGAGGTAGGCCGTATTATGTGTTCCTGGAGGGAAACATCAGTTCACAGAAAGACACTTAAGGATCTGAAAAAAAGGAAACCCGGGATTTTCTCATCGCTTCTGACTAATGAAAAGCTGGAATTGCTGATGAAAAAACCCGAACCTCCGGCAGAAATATCCCGGGAAACTAAAGAAAACCTGGAAAAGATTGAAGAGCTTCTGAATAAAGCTGCCTTCAGGATCCGTTTTCAGAGCATGAATAATCTTGATGCAAAAAAACTTCTTAATGAGCTGGATATTTCGTACAATGTTGTAGTCGATAAATACCTCACAGCAAGGAATAATCCAAAATCCGAAAATCTTCATGAATTAAGGAAGAAAACAAAGGATTTCCTCTACCAGCTTTTTTTCTTCCGTCCGCTGAATCCTGCCATAGTGAAAGCGCTCGAAAAGAAACTGGATTCACTTACACAGAACCTCGGCAAGTGTAATGATCTTAATCAGCTGATTTTAACACTGGGTTATAAGTATTCAGGTAATGATAATTCTCCGGCTCTTGATGAACTGGTAGTGATAATCCGGCAGGAGCAGGACCGGTACCTTTCCAAAGTGTGGCCAGTTGCCTATAAGATCTTCTGCCCCGGTCAGAAACTGGTTAATATTCTGGGATTCAGAATATTAATGATCTGACCAGGCAGAAGACAAGAAAGCTTCATTACGATCAGGTGAATATGATCTGAGAACCTTCACCTCCGGCATGTTCATAGAACTCACCAACTGTAAGTATTCCGCTTACATGTTCACTGAGGTCCTCTTTCTTGAATTTGAACATATCCATAGCAAGTTTGCATGCATATACTTTACCTCCGCCTGCTGTAATAAGGTCAAAAAACTCACTTACAGGAGGAATATCAAGTTGTGCCATCTGTCCTTTCATCATCCATGAAGTAAATGCTTCCATAAAAGGAACCACTCCAAGAAGGGTTGGCATTCTCAATCCTCCGGGAAGCCTTAATGCCGGATTACCGACAACTCCGGTATGCAATTTATCCATCCTTTTTTTTACAATAGCATCGAGGCCGAAGAAAGTAAAAAAGAGGTTGGTCTCAATACCTTCCATTACCGCTCCATTGCCAAGGATCAAGGTTGCATAAACATCTTCAATAGCGCCCTTGGCGCAGATGATATTGACTTTCTTAATCGGGTACTTCTGTTCCATTTTATTGATTTATTTAAGGTTTAAATACAACTGGCTGGTTTCGGGATTCCGGCAATTTTTGTAGCTTTTTTTAGAGGTGCTCCCGGGAACAACTGATAAAATGTCTTGACATCAATTACTCCTGAGTGATTTATGCTCCTTATTGAGAGTAATTCACCACTGAGGAATTTGGTACGGAGAAAATCCATAATAGCAAAATGCTGATCTGTAAGGGTGATACCTTCTTCCTTTGCAATTTCCACGGCTATTTCTTTGGTCCATTGTGAGGGA
>JAPLDX010000120.1 GCA_026391215.1 Bacteroidia bacterium | reverse complement strand
GGATGTCATTATTAATGAAGAAGATTGCGGTACCCTGAGAGGCCTGGCAGCAACGGCAATCAAGAAGAATGAGGAAGTTGTTGAATCACTTTACGAAAGAATACTTGGACGTACAACTGTCCATGATGTGTTCCATCCGCTCACAGGAGAACTTATAATTGAAGCAGGACAGGAGTTGAATGAAGAGCTTGCCAAGAAAATAGAAGATTCACCGATTGAACAGGTAGAGATACGTTCGGTGCTTACCTGTGAATCCAAAAAAGGAGTATGCGCAAAATGTTATGGCCGTAACCTGGCGACAGGACGGATGGTACAGAAAGGCGAAGCCGTGGGTGTAATAGCAGCCCAGAGTATCGGTGAACCCGGAACACAGCTTACACTCCGTACTTTCCATGTCGGTGGTACAGCTTCAAATATAACCACAGAATCAAGACTTGTTGCCCGCTATGCAGGTATTGCCGAGATTGAAGAACTGAGATCTGTTTCCAAAAAAGATCCGGATAAAGGCAACATAGATATAGTTATTGGACGGCTCGCAGAATTGAGGATCATTGACAAGAAGACGGGAATTGCACTCACAACACATACAATTCCTTATGGTTCAAAACTTTATGTTAAGCCAAATCAGGAAATTGAAAAGGGAAAGCTTATCTGTGAATGGGATCCGTTCAACGCTGTTATTATCTCGGAGGTAGCAGGGAAGATAGGATTTGATTATCTTCTTGAAGGTATAACATTCCGTGAAGAATCAGATGAACAGACAGGCTTCAAGGAGAAGGTAATAATTGAGAGTAGGGATAAGACAAAGAACCCGGCCATAAAAATATTATCATCAAAAGGCGAGGAACTGAAGTTGTACAACCTGCCGGTGGGATCGCACCTTGTTGCAGAATTAAACAAGTCCGTTGAAGCTGGTGAAGTCCTTGCCAAAATACCACGTGCTGTAGGAAAATCAGGTGATATAACCGGTGGACTGCCAAGGGTAACTGAATTGTTTGAAGCACGTAATCCCTCAAATCCGGCAATCGTTTCTGAGATTGATGGTGAGGTTACCTTCGGAAAAATCAAAAGAGGAAACAGGGAGATCGCAATTAAATCGAAATCCGATGAGGTGAAAAAATACCTTGTGCCACTTTCAAAACAGATCCTTGTTCAGGAAAATGATTACGTGAAGGCAGGCATCCCGCTTTCCGACGGAGCAATAACTCCATCCGATATCCTGTCAATTAAGGGGCCTACGAAGGTACAGGAATATATTGTCAATGAAATACAGGAAGTTTACCGTCTTCAGGGTGTCAAGATCAATGACAAGCATTTTGAGATCATTGTACGGCAGATGATGCGTAAAGTTGAGATCGTAGATCCAGGTGATACCAAATTCCTTGAACGTCAAGTAGTTGATAAGCTTGAGTTCATGGATGAGAATGACTGGATCTATGGAAAGAAATATATCCTTGACGCCGGCGACTCCCAGACACTTCGCCCGGGCATGATTGTTACAGCACGCAAGCTGAGAGATGATAATTCTGTACTTAAGCGTAAAGACTTAAAAGTAGTTGAAGCGAGGGATGCCATACCTGCGACCTCAAGCCAGGTTCTGCAGGGAATCACCCGCGCCGCTCTTCAGACACACTCCTTCTTCTCCGCTGCATCTTTCCAGGAAACCACAAAGGTGCTTAACGAAGCTGCCATATTAGGCAAGGTCGATAAGCTTGAAGGACTGAAGGAAAATGTCATTGTCGGACATCTTATACCTGCAGGAACAGGACAGCGCGAATATAACAGCATAATCGTGGGATCGCTGGAGGAATATGAAAATCTTGTTGGTTCTGAGCAGGAATCAGAAGTTGAAGCAGAAGGCGGAACAGTAAAGTTAACTAAATCTTAAAGAAATGGCAGATACAAAGGAACAGAACCAGATCAGCATTGAATTGAATGAAGAAATTGCCCAGGGCATCTATTCAAATCTGGCAGTGATCACTCATTCTGCTTCAGAATTTGTAGTTGACTTTGTCCGTATTATGCCAGGCATTCCGAAAGCCCAGGTAAAATCCAGGATCATCCTTACTCCTGAACACGCAAAAAGACTTGTGGCAGCGTTACAGGATAATATTACAAAATATGAATCTGTTCATGGACATATAAAAGAAGTAAAAGGGTCAGGACCAGTTATGCCCCTGAGTTTCGGGGGACCTACTGCCCAGGCCTGATTTATGCATAACTCTGATGAAAAGCCGTCAAATAACAGTTTTGACGGCTTTATTTTTTGTAATCAGTGAAATATAAACTTACTTTGTGTGTTATAGAAAAGTAAAACAGACGTTTCTGCAATGAATTCATATCTGGTCAGGAAAATATTAATAGCTGCAATAATACTGCTACCTGTTTTTTCCTTTAACGGCTGTAAGAAGCAGGTAAAATGCGGTTGCGGAAAAGACGTCCTCTTTTCACTTACTGATCAGCTGATGGATTATTCATCAATAACTTACAGTTCAAATGGCGAAACGGCCTATTTTGCAGTATCCAACGGTATGGCAGCCGATTATTATCATTTCTGCAATCCTTCTGAAATGTACACGGTTTATACGGCACTAAAAGGCCAGACTCAGGTAAAACTTTCCGGGGATGTGTACTGGGACTGCGCATATATGATGAACAGCAGTAATTCATATTACTATTCATATTATAAAGTCTATAATATCCAGATCACTGGATTGAAATCCAGTCTCTACGGGAAAAAGTAAAACCTCCCATGGCACACTATAATGTATCATTTGCAGGTGCAGGCAGGGTAGCCGGAGCTCTCTGCAGGGAAATGCATTCTTCAGGTATTAACATTCGTCAGATAGCATCTGAATCAGGAACAAATGGGAAACCACTGGCAGATTCATGTAAAGCTTCATGGTCCTCTGATCTGATATTTCATGATCCGGTGGATGTTATCATTGTAGCGGTCCCCGACCAAAGGCTGCACCAGGTATTGAACTCAATAAAATGTCCGGGGAATACCCTGGTGGCTCACACGGCAGGGAGCTTTGGTCTGGATCTGTTTTCCGAAGGAATAAAGAATAAGGGTGTTTTTTATCCCTTGCAAACATTTTCAAAAGGAAGAAGGATAAGTTTCAGGGCTCTGCCCTTTTTTATTGAAGCATCTGATCATCAGACTACCGGGACACTGAAAAAGCTTGCAGAAACACTTGGAGGTAAAGTGTATCTTGTTAATACTGAGCACAGAAGGATGCTTCACCTGGCAGCTGTTTTTGTCTGCAACTTTACTAATCATATGCTTACTGCAGGGAAGGAGATAACCTCAAAAGCCGGATTATCATTTGAGGTGCTTGAACCACTGATCAGGGAAACCATATCAAAAGCTTTGGAGATGGGTCCTGAAAAATCACAGACCGGACCTGCTGTACGAAATGATCAGAATACTATTGCAAAACATATAGATTTATTATCTTTCTCGCCTGAATTGCAGGAAATATATAAGGAAGTAACGCAATCAATAATAGAACACTATAAAAAGAGCTCGTAATGGCAAACTTCAAAGAGGGACTGGCAAGTGTAAAAGCTTTCGTATTTGACATCGATGGGGTCCTTTCCCTTCAAACGATAAATCTGAATATTTTTGGCGTACCAAACAGAACTGTAAATCTGCGGGATGGCTATGCATTGCAGCTTGCAGTAAAGAAAGGATATCATATAGGAATAATTTCGGGTAGCAATTCAAAAGAATACCTGAAAAGACTTAAAACGCTTGGGATAACTGATATTTATCTTAACAGCAGAACAAAGCTGGAGCATTATGAAATGTTCAGGAAAAAGTATAATCTTACTGATCCTGACATACTCTTCATGGGTGATGATATTCCTGATTTTGAAGTAATGAAGCATGCGGGTATCCCTGTATGCCCTTCTGATGCAGATAGTGAAATAAAACAGGTTGCTGCATATATATCTGACAGGAAAGGGGGAGAAGGATGCGTGAGAGATGTCGTTGAACAGGTTCTCCGGCTTCATAATAACTGGATGGATCCTGACGCGTTTACATGGTAATATGAAAGAATTCCTGAAGCTCATAAGATGGCCTAATCTGCTCATTGTTATATTGACAATGATGCTGATGCGGTATTTTGTCATTGAGCCTCTGCTGGGTAAAATAAGCTTAATTCCGGCAAATGGAATCGGAGAAGAAATAACGATGACCCTTCAGTTCCCATGGTTTAATTTTTTATTGCTGGTTGCAGCTACACTTTTTATTACGGCGGGAGGATATGTAATAAATGACTATTTCGATATCAAGACGGACCTTATCAACAGGGGCAAGGTAATCGTAGGCAACAAGATCCCGAGACGAAAAGCTATGATGTGGCACAACATCTTTAACATTGCCGGTGTAGCAGCAGGATTCTATATCTCATGGAAAGCAGGATATTTATGGATGGGTCTTCTGTTCCTCATTGTTTCAGGATTGCTTTATTTCTATTCAGCAAGTTATAAAAGGCAGTTCCTTATCGGGAATATAATTGTTGCAGTACTGACAGCAATGGTGCCCTTGATGGTTATCTTATATGAATGGCCTTTCCTTTACAGGTACTATATAATTAATGTTGGTGAACCTCCTGATCTGAGCTTCCTGTTTTACTGGATCGCGGGTTTTTCTCTTTTTGCATTTCTTACAACACTCACACGGGAAATAATAAAGGACATTGAAGACTTTGAAGGTGATCTGACCTATGGCAGGAATACAATGCCGGTGGTAATCGGGATACCTGCATCAAAAATTGTTGTCACCAGCCTGATAATAATTACAATAGCAATGCTTTACCTGGTTTGGGGCTTCTTTATTTCTGATAAAATTACCCTGGTCTATCTTTCAGTGCTTGTTGTTATACCGCTGCTTCTTGTCATTTTCCAGGTATTCAGAAGCAGTGATAAGAAACAGCTTCACAGCGCGAGTACAATCATGAAGGTCGTTATGCTTACCGGAATTCTCTATTCTATGGTAGTAAAGGCTATACTTACCTGGAACCTTATCTGAAAAATGATAACTGATAACCTGAATAAATACAGGATAATACTTGCATCACGTTCACCAAGGAGACAGCAGCTGCTAAAACAGCTGGGCCTCAGGTTCAAAGTGGTTATAAAAGACTTTGATGAAAGTTATCCTGAAAACCTTTCAGGCGAAAAGATTGCCATTTACCTGGCCGGGCAGAAAGCAAGATCATTCAGGAATGAGATATCAGATAACGAAATAGTAATTACTGCTGATACTATAGTCTGGTGTAATAACCAGGTGCTGGGGAAACCAGCAGATAAGGAGGAAGCCAGGCAAATGTTAAGGGATCTGTCCGGAAATACTCATGAGGTAATAACAGGTGTCTCACTTCTTTCAGCCTCAAAAGAAAAAACATTCTCAGTTTCAACCAAAGTGACCTTTGATAACCTTTCGGATGAAGAGATAGATTACTATATTGAAAGATTCAGTCCATACGATAAAGCCGGTGCATACGGCATTCAGGAATGGATAGGCCTTGCAGCATGCAGCCGCATTGAAGGATCATACTTCAATGTGGTAGGTCTCCCTGTCCAGAGGCTTTATAAGGAGCTTCAGTTATTTATTTCCTGATAGCTTACTAATCCTTTAAGCAACGGATATTTAAGCCGCTGACCTTTCCGGGGTAGCTACGGTACAAAGTCGTATAATTGTACTGCAAGTCACGGTAATATGCGTAGTTAGCATCGATCTCGGTAGCCGTCCAGAAGTTACCGTGGATGCCAATGCCGCTGAATGTTCCATCTGTGTAGCGAAAACCACCCCCCAGGCCTGTAAAGCCAGTTTCGTTAGTTGCACAGGTGTTAGGCGAAGTCCAGTGTGTTAAGCCCATTTCTTTGAGTTTACTCCCGGCAACACTTTCGCCTCCCAGAGAGGTTGACAGTGTTGTCCATTCGGCATCGGTTGGAACATGCCAGCCCGTGGGGCAGAGTCCCCGGCTATCGGTAATTGTGTACCAGTTGTACAATGCTCCGTAGGTATTTTTATATGTCGCAGCATCGTTGTTATACCAACAGTAAGCCCCGATAGTGAGTCCACTCCAGGCAGTATTGTTCGTTTCATTGACAATAATGTCTTGACTCCTGTACTTTGTAGTCTTAAGGTTTTCGCGCATCCATATCTGCGTGCCAATTTGTACGGCATAATATGTATTTCCTTCAACATCAGTAAGTGTTGAATGCGGGGTTTTGAATATTATTTCCGTACCGTAAGCGGTACCAGCGGTGTTTGTAGCATAAGCCCGGAGATAGTAAATAGAATTGGCAGACAGTGAGGCAATAGCACTTGTGAATGTTCCGGTACCTGAACCATCAACAGTTTTTGTCGTAAGTGACACAGTAGGACCTGTCACGGTACTCCAGCAGACACCTTTTGCTGTTACTGCAGCACCTCCTGTGGCAGTTACATTTCCACCCGATGAAGCTGCAGTCAGAGTAACTCCGGTTACCTCTGCAGTAGTAACTGTTGCAACAACTGCTGCGCTCGTTGCAAATGACACATTGTCACCATAAGATGTTCCTGCAGAATTGATTGCATAGGCTCTTAAATAGTAGGTTGTACTGGCAGTCAAACCTGTAAGATTACAGGAGAATGTACCTGTTCCGGAACCGGATGTCACTTTGGTGGTTAGTGCTGTAGTCGGATTGGAGGTGGTGCTCCAGCATACTCCACGTTCCGTAACTGCTGCTCCTCCGTCAGCTGTTATACTACCTCCGCTTGTTGCTGAAACAGGAGTTATTGAAGTAACCGCTGATGTGGTTAATGTTGGAATATTTGGCGTTGTAAATGCTATATCCTGCCCGTATGCTGTACCCACTGAATTGGTCGCATAGGCCCTTAAGTGATAAGTAGTACCTATTGTCAATGCTGTTATTGCCACCGCCATCTGAGTAAATATTACCGCCACTGGTAGCTGAAGTTCCAACATTATCAGTAACTGTGGTGGTTGTAATTGTCGCAATTACAGCCGGTTCGGTAGTCAGGGTAAGGTCTGCACCGTATCCGGTACCTGCCGAGTTGGTCGCATATGCCCTTACATGATATGTCGTACCACCCAGTAACCCTGTTATGTCACTTGTGAATACACCTGATCCGCTTCCATCATTTGTTTTGGTTGTTAATGAAACAGTCGGATTGGCAGTAGTGCTCCAGCATACTCCCCTTGCTGTTACCGTTGCTCCGCCGTTGGTAGTAATATTGCCCCCGGAAGCAGCAGATGTTGAAGTTATTGCTGTCAGGGCAGTTGTCGTAACCGAAGGAACGGATACAGTTGCTTTGGTGAGCACAGAAATATCTGCTCCATAAGAGGTACCAACGGAATTGGTTGCATAAGCCCTGATGTGATATGTTGTATTTGCGGCAAGACCGGTTACACTGCTGGTAAAAATCCCAGTTCCTGAACCATTTATTGTCCTGGTGTTGGAAATGGTTGGATTTGAAGTTGTGCTCCAGCATACGCCTCTTGTAGTAACATCGGCCCCTCCGTCAGATAATACATTCCCTCCTGAGGTAAGGGAATTCAGGGTGAGATCAGTTACGGCAGTTGTCGTAACTGTAGGA
>JAPLDX010000023.1 GCA_026391215.1 Bacteroidia bacterium | reverse complement strand
AAGACATTACGTTCCAGGATATGAAAATGGCTTATTTCAGAGACCGGAACAGATTTATATTTTTCTCCTGTTTTAATAAGAAATCTTGATTTATACTGATTCCTGAATTCATAAAGGAGTTGCCTGAAATCTCTTTTAAAATGATCATTATCAGCGTATAGCTTTTTATATTTATTCAGAGCTGCTTTAAGCGACTCTTCATCAACCGGCTTGAGCAGGTAATCAATGCTGTTCACTTTAAAAGCTTTAAGTGTATACTCATCATAGGCGGTGGTAAAGATCACAGGTGTGTCAACATTGATTGTCTCGAATATCTCGAAACAAAGTCCGTCATCAAGCTGTATATCCATAAGGATAAGGTCAGGCCTGGGAAGTTCCTGTAACCTGTTAATTGTTTCTTCTACGGTTTCGGTAACGCCTAAAACGGTTACTGATTTATCAATTTTTGCCAGAATGCTCATGAGCTTTTCAGCGGCCGGTATCTCATTCTCAACGATCAGTATATTCATATTAAGGGCACTTGTACAATAAAAGTATCATTCGTTTCTTCAACAATTAGAGGTTTACCGGTCATCAGTCTTACACGCTCGGCAAGGTTTCTGAGCCCGGTACCTGTTGATTCCATCTGCAATGCCATTTTCTGGAGATTGTTTCTCACAACAACATAACGGTCTTCAATAAATACATCAATATGCAATGGACTTTCTCTTGTCGCCTTGTTATGTTTTATTGCATTCTCTATGATTATCTGAAGGGATACAGGAAGTATCTCATACTCTGCCGGATCAGGGACATTTATTGTGAGGACTATTTTTTCTTCGTCCCTTACTTTATGCAGATCCGAATAATTCCTTATGAATTCCAACTCTGATTCCAGTAAGATATTGTCTTTCCGGCTGTTTTCAAGGATATACCTGTAGATAGAAGCCAGCTTGCTTACAAACCTGTCAGCAACTTCAGGCTGGCTGCTTATCAGTGAAGAAAGAGTATTCAGGCTATTGAAAAGGAAATGCGGATTAACCTGGTTCCTTAATGTTTCATTCTGAAAGATCAGGTTCTCCTCCCTGAGTTTCTGCTCTCTTTTCAGAGAATCCTGCCAGAGAAAATAAACAAATAATATGGCCCCTGCCGACAGACCGGTAAAGGTGCTTTTAAACCATCCGCGGAATTCATAATGAAAGAAATTATAAATAACCTTTGTTGTATCATTATATCTTATCCAGTTTTCGATATAAAGTACTGTGATCATCAGTATAAATGCGGCAATAAAGCACAGTAAAAAGAAAAGAATAAACCGTAAAATCACAATTCTTGTTACATCCTTTGGTGAAGACGCTGTTTTAAAATTTTTGAAAATTCTTTTCCCCAGAAAAATGAATACCTCAATCTGCAGAAAGACCAATATCAAAGCTGTGATATAAACTTTCCATGAATCATAATCTCCCTTAAGCACTATTGTTATTACAACAACAAGGAGAGAAAACAGAAGAAAGTAAACATGAGTTGATAGCTTTCTCTGATCAAGAACACTTTCCAGGGTCACCTTTTTCATTTATGTAAAATTACAGTTCTTTATTGAATTCTTTCCACCCAAAGCTCTCTTATGGTTTTTACAAGGAATTTGTCTTTAAAACTCTTGATTTCTATCTCCTGGATAGTGCCACCATACATTTCAGCATATTCAATCTGTCCTGTCCTGAGCGAAATCCAGGTTGTACCCCAGTACTGCTCCGTCCCCCTGGTATTCATCTGATCCATTGCAAGTTCAATCTTATTATCAATGGCCCTGTATTCAATCACAGCACACATTTCATTATTAATATATGATATGCCAGTCCAGCAAAGCTGAATTTTTGCATGATTATAGGTACCAATGCCCGCCATTTCAAACTCCCCTTTTATGTCCGGGATTGTATAAATCCTGTTCAGCTGCAATGAGTCGGAATATTCCCATGCAAATCCTTCAATGGTTGACATGTCCCATATAAGGTTTCGCGCAAAAACATTCTCCGGATTTGCAGGAAAGTTTTTAAACGCCTCTTCCTTAAGCATTTCTGAAGAAGGAAAATATTTGAAGTTATCCATATATTCCTGTCTGATCCCGTCAGGAAAGGATCCTGAAAAATCGCCTGAGTTTGAAATAAATACGTTGTTCCAGGAGGCCTCACCTTTTTCCAGGCCACAGGTATAATCGCCGGATACTTTTGTCTTTCCAGTGAAATTGCCATACAGGTCCCTGTTTGTGTATACGGCAGTCATCCTGTACTTTTGAGGCATTGCATCAATTACAGGCTTCCCATGCGGTAATTTCTGCATGTATTTGTTTACCACGGCTTTCTGGTTCTGTGCCGAAACTTTTAACGGAGAGATAAAAAGGCCTGTTATTATCAAGGCCCCTGTAAATAAATTAATAAGGTTGTTTTTCATTTTATTTATCTTTTTGTTTGACATTACAATTTGAACCAAAGAAAAACCACAAATAACCTGTTGAAAAATAAAATATGCAGAACCGTTAAAACAGGTACCTGAATGGTAAAAATGTATGGTTTAACCGTAATTGTTTAAAACAAATTTTTGTAATGGCATGGTGTAGAGACAGGTCTGAGACCTGTCTCTACACGTTATTCACCAACCAGATCATTTACACCTCAAATACCACCAAAATCATCAATATTATATTGCGTTTTTATTGTATTTAACCGGATTGTTTTTTATATATAATCGTATGTTGTTCAATTCTCTGTTTGACCTGACAATCCGATCGTAAAAACGTTGTTGCCATATATCAGGTTTTTTCGTTTTACGTAATTCATTAATCCTACGTGATGAAAATGATTTAAATGCACGGATAAATTCCGATAATCCATGTTTTGTTTTAATGTCAGAATTATTTTCAATTGTTATTATTCCATGAATATGATCTGGCATAATAATGAATTCATCCAGAATTAAGTTAGGATAATGATTTGGTAGATCATACCAACAATCCGATACAATTTTACCGGCATCGGATAAAATCATTTTTGGGGGAAAAATATTATCAACGGATCCATTAATAATATCGCCAAAAATTGGTTGATGGTTATTTGTATTGATCGTAATGAAATATATACCATTTTGGGAATAATCAAATCCCTTTAATCTGGTCGATGGAATACGATATTTGTTTCTGAATTTTTCCATTTCAGATAACAATACAGCGAAACATTACAATTTATAAAAAATTATGATAAACTCGGTCCTTTTCTGTTTATAGTTGGTTATTATTTGTATCTTTCCTTATGTAAACCACCTGAATAGGATCTGAAACCGTATCTTTAGAGCCCTATTAATTTTAGAAATAAAAATGCATTCATAAAACTCTAATTGTCAAATGATTAAAGAAATTACCTTACAGGAATTAAATCCTTCTGAGTTCATAAATGAGAAGGTGAGTGAAATACAGAATATTGCAGGAAAAGGAACAGCTATAAATGCTTTATCGGGAGGTATTGATTCCTCGGTTGTTACCATGCTGGGGCATCGGGCTTTGGGGAAGAATCTCAAAACTGTGTTTATTGATAACGGACTGATGAGGGAGGGAGAGCCTGAACAGGTTGCCGGATTTTTCAAGAAACTGGGAGTTGAAGTTGAAATTGTTGATGCAAGGAAGGAATTTTTCACTGCATTAAAAGGGATAACCAATCCGGAAGAGAAGCGGGAAGCAATTACTCAGACCTTTTATAAGAATGTATTCGGAAGGATCGTCAGGGAGAGCGGGGCAAAGTATCTTCTCCAGGGAACAATTCTCACTGATGTGGACGAGACAGTCGCTGGTATTAAGCGTCAGCATAATGTATTTGAGCAGCTCGGCATTGATCCTCAGAAAGCTTTTGGTTACAAAATAATTGAACCGCTGATACAGCTTCGTAAAGAGTGCGTTCGAAAAGTCGGTAAGGCAGTTGGTCTGCCACCGGAGCAATTCGATAGGATACCGTTCCCGGGTCCTGCCCTGTCAGCACGGGTTATCGGCGAAGCAACTCCTGAACGTATTGACACAGTCCGTAAAGCGACTGCCGTTGTAGAACGTCTCCTTAAAAATACCAGTGCCTTCCAGTATATGGCGATACTTCATGAGGATCGCGTGACAGGCATGCGTGATGGCAAGAGGGATTTTGGACAGCAGATCGAGATACGCTGCTGGGACAGCAAGGATGCCCGTATTGCAAAGCCCACCAGGCTGCCGTTTGAAGTTCTTGAAAAGCTGGCAGACGGAATACTCACTGAAGTTCCCGGAATAGTCAGTGTAACTTATAACATCGCCACAAAACCGCCTTCAACGATCGAGGCAGTCTGATGATTGCCAAAAAAAACAGCAGGGTTAACTAATAATAAAATGACCCAGGATAGCCAATATAACCTGGTTAAGCAGCTAAAGCCGGGCAGGATTATTTTGCCTGTAATAATCGGGCTTGCCGTTGTGGCATGGTTCATTATCAGGGAAATAGACACTAACATTCTAAGCAAGCTCCATTTCACCTGGAAATCAGTGTTCTGGCTTTTTGTAGCATGGTGCTGTATGATTGGGAGAGACCTGGGGTACATGATCAGGATCAGGATCTTGTCGGAAAATGATCTGACATGGAAACAAGCTTTCAAGGTGATAATGCTCTGGGAATTCACTTCGGCAATAACACCTTCAACAGTCGGGGGAACAGCTGTTGCAGTTGTTTTCGTACATAAGGAGGGGATCTCTGTAGGAAGAAGCACTTCAATAGTTCTTGCAACCTCTTTCCTTGATGAGCTTTATTTTGTGATCATGCTTCCTGCCATCCTGCTTCTTGTTGGAGGAGATATTCTGTTTACAACCTCCCTGCAGGGAACAGGGGCTGCATTACTGAATAATCTTTTCATTGTAACCATAGTCGGGTATGCCATAATTCTTGCCTGGGTGATCTTTGTAGGCTACGGTCTGTTCATTGATCCGGATAAGATACGGAAGTCAATAATTTACGTTTTCCGCCTTCCCATACTCAGAAGATGGAAAGAGTCAGCAGTCAAAGCAGGCGACGATATTGTTGAGAGTTCCCATGAATTGAAAAAGAAGCCTTTCTCGTTCTGGGTAAAAGCTATAATAGCAACCTTCCTTTCATGGACATCAAGGTACTGGGTGGTAAATGCCATACTCATGGCATTTTATGCCGTTAAGGACCATTTCCTCATTTTCGCGAGGCAGCTGGTCACCTGGATAATGATGATCGTAAGCCCAACACCGGGAGGCAGTGGCTTCGCTGAAGTTATCCTTGGAAGGTATATTTCAGATGCGATTCCGGCTGATCCTGCATATATTGTAGGTATAGCTCTTGCAATTGCTATTATCTGGAGGATAATCAGCTATTATCCATACCTGATAATAGGAGCATCAATTATACCAGGATGGCTACAGAGAAAATTTAAAAGTCCGTTATCAAAAAAGAAATAGTTTTCATAACTTCGTTTTTTCTAAAACCGTAGATATTACCAAGATTATATGAGTGAGGAGATCCTGAAGGCACTAATGGAATTATTCGCGCTTATTGTCAAACAGGACGGAGGCATGATCATGAACGAGCGTGAATATGTGTCTGATTTCCTTACCAAGCAGCTGACCAGGGAAAGTGTAAAAGAATATCTTTTACTCTTTGATGTACATGCCGGACCTGTATTAGAAAAATCCGCAGCAAAGGAACCTGTTGCACCATCTGTAAGGGATTCCGTAAAGATCCTGGGGATATGCAAGAAGATCAATCACACCCTGAATCAGCAGCAGAAGGTAGTTGTGCTTGTAAGGCTTTATGAACTGGTAAATGCTGACAGGAGGTTCACTCCTCAGAGAATGAATATCATTAATACTGTTGCTGAAGTATTCAAAATATCCCCTGATGAGTTTGCAGCCACGGAACAGTTTGTCAAAAACAATGAACCTGAAAATCTTTCCAATCCTTCTATTCGTATTTTGACTCCTGGAAAAGAAGAATGTGAGATATGTAACAGGATGATCACAGGATATCAGGATGCAAATATATATTTCCTGAGAATTGCAAGTGTAGACCTTTACTTCCTGAAATACATCTCAGAAGAGCAGCTATATCTTAACGGACTTCCAATCAGGGCAGGACAGGTATATTCATTTGCAAAGGGAGGATCGCTGAAATCATCACAGGGCCGTGCAATTTACTATAGTGATATCAGCTCGTCGTTCCGTTCCGACCTTATAATACATAAGCTTTCCTTTACAGCAGAAAATCTTTCATATGTTTTTAAAGGCGGCATTCCTGCAGTTGATAACATAACCTTCTCTGTCGAAGAAGGCAAGCTGATAGGCATATTGGGAGCCAGCGGATCCGGAAAAACAACCCTGTTGAACCTCCTTAGCGGGATCCAGCCTCCTACCAGTGGTGGTGTCAGAATAAATGGCCTTGATGTAATAAAAGATAAAAGTGCTCTTGAAGGTGTTATGGGATATGTTCCGCAGGATGACCTTCTTATTGAAGATCTTACAGTATTTGAAAACCTATACTTTGCTGCCTGTCAATGTTTTAAAGATAGAAACAAGAAGGAAATAGGTTCCATGGTCGACCAGACGCTTATGAACCTTGGGATGCTGGAAAAGAGAGATCTTAAGGTTGGTTCCATGCTTAATAACATAATCAGCGGCGGCCAGAGAAAAAGACTTAATATCGCTCTTGAGCTTATCCGCGAACCGCTTATTATGTTTCTCGATGAGCCTACATCTGGCCTCTCCTCAAGAGATTCTGAAAATCTTATGGATCTGCTTAGGGACCTCACCCTTAAAGGAAAGCTTGTAATTACTGTCATACACCAGCCTTCATCTGAAATATTCAAGATGTTCGACAAGGTAATAATCCTGGACCAGGAAGGAAGTCTGGCCTACTTCGGAAACCCTGTCGATGCAGTGATTTATTTTAAAACCCACGACGCACAGATAAATGCAAACCAGGGTGAATGTCCCTCCTGCGGGAATGTGAATCCGGAAACTATATTTAACATCATTGAAACCCAGGTGGTTGATGAATTTGGGAAATATACCGAAAAAAGGAAAGTAAAACCAAAGGAGTGGGCAGCATTTTTTGCGCAGAAGCACCAGATCGTTAAGGTCTCTGATGTAAAAGAATCGCCTCATAAAAACCTTCAGCGACCCGGTCTTTTTAAACAGTTCATTATCTATCTTTCAAGGGATTCAAGAAGTAAGATTGCAAATAATCAGTATGTTATGCTGACCCTCCTTGAAGCCCCAATCCTTGGTTTTATTCTTTCATTTATAATAAGGTATATTCCTGATCCTGATTCAAGTACATATTTGTTCTCCGAAAATGAAAATATACCCATCTATATTTTCATGAGCATCATTGTAGCTCTTTTCCTTGGGCTGACAATAAGCGCCGAGGAAATATTCCGTGACAGGAAAATTCTGAAGCGAGAACGCTTCCTGAACCTAAGCAGGTCCAGTTATCTTTTTGCAAAGGTTTCTTTAATGATCATCATTTCGGCTTTGCAGGCAGCTATGTTTCTGGTAATCGCCAATCCGATACTGGGGATAAAAGGCATGTTCCTGCAGTACTGGCTTGCACTTTTTACAACGGCATATTGCGCTAATATGATCGGACTTAATATATCAGCATCCTTCAATTCAGCCATTACAATCTATATAGTTATTCCTCTTCTCATAATTCCCATGATGGTGCTCAGCGGAGCAATGTTTTCGTTCGACAAACTTAACAGAACAATAGGTAGCGTTGAAAAGGTTCCGGTGATAGCTGAACTTATGCCTACAAGGTGGACATATGAAGCTCTTATGGTATCCCAGTTCAAGGATAACAGGTATAGCATCCAGAAATACAATAAGGAAGGTGATACCTATTACATCCTTCAGAAAAAGATCAGTATGGCTGACTTCAACAAGGTGCACAGGATCCCTGAATTAATGAGAGCACTTGAAACAAGTGTCAGCAAATACAGAGGTGCGTCTGCAAACAGTTCCGGAACACAGGATCAGTTCAGCAAGCTCCCTCTTCTTAGAAATGAACTCACCCGGATGCAAAAAATCTATAATATCACCGGATTTAAATATATTGAACACCTTACGCCATCCGCATTTAATCTGGAAATTGCTGATTCGCTTAATATATACCTTAAAAAACTTGATGAGATCTTCAGTATAGCATCCAACTCTGCAAGCGATAAAAAGGACAGGTTCTACAACCTGAACCAGGCAAGCCTGACCCGGTTAAGAAATGACTATTATAATTTCAAGCTGGAGGAGATCGTTACAAAATATTATGAGAGGAAAAAGATTCTTATTCATAATAACACCATTGTGCAGAATATTGATCCGATCTATCTTGATCCGTATAAAGGAGGTTTCCTGGGCTTCAGAACTCATTTTTATGCACCGGCAAAATACATATTCGGCATCAGGACAGATACCTTTACATTTAATATAATCCTGGTTCTGCTGAGTACTGTTATACTGTATCTGGCTCTATACTACGAGCTCCTGGCAAAAGGAGTCAGATTCGTTGAAAAAATTAATATTCGGAAGCGAAAAAAAAGAGATTAAAACTGAATTTTTATATTTTTGTACCAATCTTAGTATCATTTTGATGAAAGAAAGAGTTTTCCTGATAATCCTGGCAATACTGCTTGTGAGTTACTCCTGCAGGAATAAGGCAAATAGGTCAGAGGAATTCATTTTCCCTGAAGCTGATTCTGTTCCGTCCGGAGAAGCTGAAAAGTTAAGCTCGGAAGCTATTGCCGAGATATCAAAGAATATTTCATCCCCTGTTGAAATAGCAAACCTGCTTCAGATGCTGGAGGTCCCTTATTCACCTGAATACCTTGCCTCATCAGTTGATGCCAACAAACAGACAACCGCATTCGATAAGGCTCTTACACTTGGGATTCTCGGAGCTGATCTCGGCTATCTTAATATGTACGAAAAGACAGGAACCTCCGTTGATATCCTTTCATCCATAAGGAAGCTTGCTGAAGGCATCAGGGTTGGCCAGTTTTTTGATTTTGAGACAATCAAAAGACTTTCACTGAACAAATCTGATCTCGATTCGCTTCTCTTCCTTTCCATTGACTCCTATACTCAGATCGATCAGTATCTCCGCAGTGATAACCGGGGACAGCTCTCAGCACTGATGATCATAGGAGTATGGACGGAAGCCCAGTACCTTGCAACACAGGTGGTAAAGAGATATCCTGACCAGATGCTTAAAGACCGTATCGGAGAACAGAAGATCATCCTTAATGATCTGATTATGCTTGCAAGTCCTTACTGCGGAAAGGATCCGGAATACGCCGCCCTGTGCAAAGACCTTCAGAAAATAAAGGAAAAATACAGGGATATCAGGATTACATATACTCTTGGTGAGCCTGTAAGTGTTGAAAAGGATGGCGGGCTGGTCGTTGAACAGACTGAAACCAGCGTTGTCGAAATGACCGATGAACAATTATCAGAGATCATTGATGTTACCAAAGAAATTCGCGATAGACTGATTTTAAATAATTAGCATGAAGAAACATTTCATCACACTGTTGCTGTTACTTACAACCGGAGTGCTGGTATCAGGCCAGTCAGCTGATCCTCTTGTAAGCAGTTGCATCTCAAATGCAGGACCAAATGCCAAATATCTTAAGGATTTCCGGATACAACTCGGGAAAGCTCCAGCTACCGGGGAATTAAGGTATAAAGCACAAATGTCGCTCTGGAAGAATACCAAATACCGGTTTACAATGTGCAATTCCGAAAGCTCACAGGGCAAGCTGATCCTCACCATAAAGGATGATACCAACAAACAGGTTCTTTCATCATTTGATCTGAAAACCGGCAAAACTTATCCTTACGTTGATTTTATATGTAACAGAAGCGGGATATATCAGCTTGGCTTTGACTTCACCGACGGACAGCAGGGATCCGGTGTTGGTGTTGTTTCTATGGTCAAATGACCACATCAGAAAATATACAATATCTGAAGAAGCATTATTAGTAAAAAGAATCCTGAAAACATAATCTCAGGCAAAATCTTCTTTCTCGCAAAAATAAAGTAATGAGCAAGAATGTAGCTGGCAGGAATGCCTGTCATCCATACTATTTCAACCGAGACTGACGGAAGGGAGAAATACATCGCCAGTGTTATCAATAAAGCCCATAAGAGCAGAAAAAATGTTTTACGAGATTTTATCTTTTTGGAATTCATCTGCATCAGAAGGAATATAATGCTGACAATAAAAATCAGTCCGATTATAATCAGAACAATTACCGTAAGTCTTGAGAAAGAATATTCCGGGGATGCACCAAAAAGATTATAGCTTATTCCGTATAAAAAAGCCCCGATGTCCTTCCCTAATACATAATAAAGTCCTATCAATAGTGAATACGGAGTGATAAGGCCAAGAACTGTAATTGCCGGTTCTTTGATATTTCCTGTCCGCAGAAGGGCAATGCCAATAAATACAAGCAGGCCAAACCAGATAACATTTATGTAGAAGAGGCTGCCGATACTTAATAATATCCCTGCATCGAAAAAGTTGAATGCCGTGCCCGGCTTCCGGTAGGTTTCCATGACTCTCATCACAGCAAGCATCAGAAAAAGAGAGGCCGGGAGAACCGGATTTAATACCTGGCGCTCCGGGTAAATTGCGCTAAACAGGATATATATCACCGCCGGAAGGAATGTTCTTTCATTGATAAAAAAGACAGATGTATTAAAATAGGTTATCAGAAATATCATTGTTGTAACTATCATGAAAGAGAAGATCACCCCCGATAAGGGATGGTTTCCTATCAGATGCGTGACAATACTGTAAAGTGGCATAGAGCTGGTTTCATAGATTGCCAGTCCGGGCATCCGGGGATCGATGAATGCACTGATCCATAATGCTCCGAGAGTCAAAACTATGAGGGCAATAACACCTGGTCCGGTCCCTTTGAAAAGCCTTAGCATTTCTCCTGAAGATCAAATCCGATATCCGTTCTGTAATACATATTATCGAAAGACAAAAGGCCTGCATTGCCGTATGATCCGTGAAGAGCTTCGCTCATTGTTCTTCCCCACGCGCTGACAGCCAACACCCTGCCCCCTGCTGTAACTACCTTATCATCTGACATTTTTGTCCCGGAGTGAAATACGACACAATCCTTTGTGCGTTCGAGTCCCGATATCTCTTTTCCCTTCTCGTAGTGACCCGGGTACCCGCCTGATGTTACCATTACCGTCGTAACATATCTTTCGTCAATCTCAAGAATTCTTTCAGATAAATTGCCTTCTGCTACGCCTTCCATCAGTTCAAAGAGATCTGATTTGATCCTTGGAATGGTTACTTCCGATTCAGGATCGCCGAGACGGGCATTATATTCGATGACGTAAGGATCCCCGCTGACATTCATGAGCCCGAAAAAAATAAATCCCTTATAATTGATGCCCTCTTCCGATAATCCTTTTATTGTCGGATCAATGATCCTTTGCTTAACCTTCTCAATAAAACCGCGATTGGCAAACGGAACAGGGGAAACTGCACCCATGCCTCCGGTATTGAGACCTGTATCTCCTACCCCGACTCTTTTATAATCTTTTGCTTCCGGCAGCAATTTGTATGAATTGCCATCAGTCACTATAAACACTGATAACTCAATTCCTTTAAGGAACTGTTCTATCACAACTTTATGCCCTGCTTTCCCGAATTTTCCGTCAAGCATTGCAGTGACCTCTTTTTCAGCATCATCAAGGTTTTCAAATATCAGTACTCCTTTCCCGGCGGCAAGTCCGTCAGCTTTAATAACATATGGGGAGGCGAATGATTTCAGAAAATCCGGGACTTCTTTAATAGTTGACCTGTCGAAACTCTTATATGGAGCAGTCGGGATCTCGTGTTTTGTCAGGAAAGCCTTTGCAAAATCCTTGCTGCCTTCAAGTCTTGCGGCAGATTTATCGGGACCAATTACAGGCACATTCTTAAGAGCATTATCGCTGAGGAAAAAATCGTGTATACCTGCAACCAGAGGTGCTTCCGGACCAACAATCACCATTTTTATGTTGTTCTCCAGAACAGCTTTTTTTACTGCATTAAAATCCTCAGGATCCAACTGCAGATTCGTTCCAAGATATGAAGTTCCGGCATTTCCGGGTCCTGTAAAAATCCTGCTGACTTTAATACTCTGGCTGAGTTTCCATGCAAGAGCATGTTCCCTTCCGCCCGACCCGAGAATAAGGATATTCATTTTTCAGAAAATTAAAGTATTCCAAAAGTAATATTTCAATCTGAAAAACAAAACCTGTATCCTTTGCTGAGTGATATCTTAATAAAATCATTTATGAAACTATTGCAGGTTGATTGTGAGGTGTCATGCAGCACTATTATAGAACCGGGGCCTATTCTGCTGTTCAGCAAACGCAATGATCGTTCCGCACTGAAGCTCCTATCAAAATCATATGCCATGATATCCCAGAAAAATATCTTATATGTCTTTCTGATTTCCAGGTATTGACTGATCGTCATATGGCCGTAAGGAGGACGAAAATATTTGTCTGATGTGACTCTTGCAGCATTCATCACATCATAACAATATCTTCTGGTACGCGTTTTCCATCCGTCCGGATGGCTGTAACTATGATTACCAATATTATGGCCGTTCTTCCTTATTGTATCAATCAGTTCCGGATATTTTTCTGCTGAATTTCCGGTACAAAAGAAAAGAGCCTTAACCTGGTATTTTTCAAGGATTTTTAAAAGGATAGGCGTAGATCCCGGATCGGGCCCGTCATCAAAGGTCAGGCACAGTATTTTCTCTTCTGTCTTTATCCTGAAAAGCCCTTCGTGATAAAGACATCTCGATATTAACCATGGCCTGAATAGCCTCATAGGAATTTAGTTACCTGAATAAAGCTTCCCGTAATAAAGATTCATCATTGGTTCAATCCTGCTCCTCAGCGATTCATCATTAATGCTTAGCGACATGTTATAAATATCCAGCAAAGCCTGCATGTTTATGCCTGTAGGATAATCGAGTCCGTATCTCTTCTCAGGGCTGAGGCTGATTGCATAATCAAGATATGCTTTTGAATAATCAATAATATCGGAAATAATTTTCTCTCCTTCTTCCTTTTTACCTGCGCGTATCAGCACTTCTGCCAGTCCAATGGCAAAAAAGTCGGCAGGCATTTTTTCTGATGGAACGATTTCAAGTCCCTTGTATGCAACCTCCAGAGCCCTGGTTGTATCGCCTGTCTGAATAAATTCCCTTCCAAGATTTCCGAATATTCTTCTGAAATTGCTGAACATTCTCCTGTTATTCTCATCAAGATATACGGAAGGGTCACCGGCATTACCCCATTTGAACTTGTTCATCATATTATCGTACATCACATAGGGATCAATCATGCCGAATTCGCCCTGGTTTGATTCTTCTGTCTTTATCGGGACAATCCGGTATGCCATGCCTTCCTGGACAAAGTATTTTTCAAGACCTTTATACTGGTCTGAAGGAACGGTTGTTGAAAAATACACAGGCCTTTTCCACTTGTTTGTTGAAAGAAGATCCATAATAGCCAGATCGCCCTTGAAGGCATCTTTATCTGTAAATTCCCAGATCATCGGGGAGATGATCCTGTTTTTGAAATATTCCTTCACGGTGCCGTTAGCAAGAACTACAGAAGTATCAACACTGATTATAAATTTGTTTGCCGGAAGGAAATTAAGATAATCACCTCTCCCACTGTAATCAATCATGTATTTTTTTTCATCCATCCCGGCAAACTTCACAATCTCATTAAGATTGACCGCTGCATCTATCCTTTTGTCAACAGGAAGCTGGGTTCTTGCGCCGTCAAGATATTTATCAGTACCCAGAGTCAACGGCATGGGATCAGATTCAAAGGCTTTCTGCTTCATCATCTCTATATACCAGCCTGCCTGAAAATAGCTAAGGTTTGCCACTCTTACATCAGTTCTTACCTCCTCTACATCCTGTACATACCAGACAGGAAATGAATCATTGTCGCCGTAGGTGAACAGTACGCTGTTAGGAGCACATGATTCAAGGTAGTTGGCGCCGATATCTCTTGCAGTGTAACGCCCTGACCTGTCATGGTCATCCCAGTTTTCCATTGCCATAAGAAGCGGGCATGCAGCCAGGGTCAGAACGAGTGTTATTATTGCTGCTGGTTTGCTTTTCACGAAACGCTGGAAAAGCTCATAGATAAACATGAATCCGATTCCGATCCACATAGCAAAGGCATAAAATGATCCTGCATAAGCATAGTCACGTTCCCTGGGCTGATTCGGAGACTGATTCAGGTAAAAAATAATGGTAATTCCGGTCATTAAGAAAAATGCCAGTATCAGCCAGAAACCTTTTTTGTCCCTCTTATATTGCCAGTATATGCCACCCAATCCAATAAGTAGAGGGAGAAAAAAGTATTTATTGTTGCCAGGATTATTTTTAAGATCTGCCGGAAGGTTGTCGCTTCTGCCAAGACGGGCTTCGTCAATGAATTTAATACCGCTTATCCAGTTACCGTTCAGATCGTTACCGTTCCCCTGTATATCATTCTGCCGGCCTGCGAAATTCCACATTAAATATCTCAGATACATAAAGTTAACCTGGTATCTGAAGAAGAAACGAAGGTTTTCACCGAATGTGGGACATACAAGTGTTTCCCTGCCTGATCCAGTGTTGAAAGTATATTTTTTCCCCTTTATCTTTCCCCAGTATTTGTATGGTGCCTCATGCTCAGGATCAATGCTGTACATACGCGGGAATATTGTAGTGAACTCCTTATTGTACTCATACTTTGGATTATAATAAGGCACATATTTCCCGTTGACTTTATTGTAGCCTGCGATAGTTTTTTTCACATCAACAGCAGGAGCATTGTAATAAGGGCCATGGAATTTCGGAGAACTTCCATATTGCTGCATATTGATATAATAAGCAAGTGAAAAGATATCTGAAGGATTATTCTGGTTCATGGGAGGTTTTGCAGACGACCTTATCATGATCATTGCGTACGATGAATACCCGATCATTATTACTGTCAGACATGTCCAAACGTAATTGAGAATAACTCTTTTGTTTTTTAAAGAGTATCTTATTCCGAAAACAAGCAGAGCAGCAAGAGTTATCAGAAATATAAAAAGTCCGCTATTGTATGGCATTCCAAATACATTTACAAAAAGCAGCTCAAACCAGCCGGCGACTTCCGGAACACCGGGCATAAGAATAAATACCATGAATGCCAGCAAAGCAACAGCCAGAATAAGTGTACGAATTACACCTCTTGTTGTAACTTCATATTTCCTGAAATAAAAGACAAAAATAAGGACGGGAAGCACCAGGAGATTCAGGCGATGAATTCCAAGTCCGAGACCCATTATATATGCAATCAGTATTATCCATCTTCCCGAAGTCGGTTCGTCAGCCTCTTCCTCCCATTTAAGCATTGCCCAGAATACCAGTCCGAGACAGAGTGAAGATAAGGCATAAAGTTCTCCCTCAACAGCTGAAAACCAGAAGGTATCGGAAAATGTATAAGCCATGGCTCCTAAAATACCGCTGGCTAATATTGCTGGAATTTGCTTTGATTCAAGAGATGCATTCCTAGTAAAAACCCTGCGTACCAGGTGAGTTATTGTCCAGAACAGGAACATTATCGCAAATGCGCTGCATATAGCCGAGAGCATATTGACCATGAGAGCTGCTTTTGAGGCATCACCACCGGCAAAGAGGGTTGCTATCCTGGCGATCATCAGGAATAAAGGTGCTCCCGGCGGATGTCCCACCTGCAACCTGAATCCTGAAAGAATAAATTCACCGCAATCCCAGAAACTGACAGTCGGCTCTACGGTCAGCAGATAGACTACAGCTGAGATAAGGAACATGAACCATCCTGTAATATTATTCCAGCGGCGATAAGTGCCCCATGCTGAATCCATAAATATTCTGATTTAATGAAAAAACAAAGAACGTAAAAAAATATAATATGAGTTCAACTGCTATCCTATTTAACATGATTTTAACCTGGATTAACCTACCCCCGGCCCCGTCATGCTACCTCGCCAAAGCTTCAGAGCAGATACAGAGGGGCCACTCCCTAAAGGGGGTTAAAACTATGTATATCTGTATGTTAGGTATCGCTATTTAGCCCCCCTTCAGAGCCTGTCCCGACCGGAGGGCGGGAGGGGTTGGGGGGTCGGTTCAAACAATACCTCCAGGGTTTGTTGATCCAGGGATCACCGGCATAATTGATACCGATCCTGGGACCGGTTCTGATTTCCGGCATAAAACCTGTATCCTCGACCCATATACGGTCTGAGGCAGTCAGGTCCTCCCCATAGAATGAACCGTCAATTTTCAATGCTTTTGTCAGCTTCCCGGGGCCGTTATGTCTTTCAATACCTCTTATCAGCGCTGCCTGTGGTTCATTCTCCTCACCGGCTACAAAATTGAGCATCCAGTACATTCCGTAGACAAAATAAACATAGATACTGCCGCCTTCCCGGTACATTACTTCGGTCCTTGGGGTTCTCCCCTTGCTGGCATGACAGGCTTTATCCTCAGCTCCGCGGTATGCTTCAGTTTCGGTTATCATAAACCGCTGAATATCATCATGTTCTGACTTGATGACAAGTATTTTCCCGATAAGATCAGGGGCGACATAAAGGACATCCCGGATGAAAAAACTGCGTTTCAGCCTTTTTACCCCGGTCATTTCAATAGGGTATTTTACCTTCAAACTGCGCCCATTGTCTGAATGCTTCCTCTCCCCCTGTTTCCGGCAGATGAATGAATGCGATTTTCCTTTTCGAAGGTGCGAGTTTTATTTCGTCATAGATCATACTGTCATTAAAACCTGAAGCTGTAGCATCAGAACGGTCAGAAGCATAAACTACCTTCCTTATTCCTGACCAGTAGATCGCTCCAAGACACATTGGACAGGGTTCGCAAGAAGCGTAAATGACACACCCGGTAAGATCATGCGATTTCAGAACCTCACAGGCTTTTCTTATGGCAAGCACTTCTGCATGAGCTGTCGGATCGTGAGAAAGAACGACTCTGTTATTTGCCTCAGAAAGTATTCTTCCGTTTTTCGTGATCACTGCGCCAAAAGGTCCCCCTCCTTCTTTTATCCCGTTGCAGGCTAATTTTACTGCATGCTGCAACAAAGATCTGTCGTCATTCATTTTCTTATTCTTTAAACCGAAAAGGAATGTAAAAATAAGGTTAGTTTTGATTACATGCATAAATTCTGTCCGGATTTCTTTTTTTTTATGAAATATGTTGTATTTTTGCAAACCCGAAATCAGAGGGTTTTTACATTAATTATTAAGTATTTCATTTAAAAACTAATATCAAGTGAACACCTTAAGTTACAAAACAGTATCGGCAAATAAGACGACTGTTAACAAGGAGTGGGTTTTAATTGATGCTGAAGGCGCAGTGCTTGGTCGTCTTGCAACGAAAATTGCCAACATGCTGAGGGGAAAGCATAAGACGAATTTTACTCCGCATGTTGACTGCGGCGACAATGTTGTTGTAATAAATGCTGATAAAGTTGTTCTGACAGGCGAAAAATGGTCTGATAAACAATATGTAAGGTATACCGGATACCCGGGAGGACAAAAATTTACTTCTGCCGAGGAGATGCTTAAAAAGAAGCCGATAGGTCTTGTTGAGAATGCTGTCAGAGGGATGCTTCCGAAAAACCGTCTCGGAAATGCTATTTTCAAGAACATGCATGTTTATACCGGAACATCTCATCCGCATGAAGCACAAAAACCAAAAAAAATTGAAATTAATTAACAACCAGGGAATGTCTTATGGAAGCTATTAATGCTATTGGAAGAAGGAAAGCAGCCGTTGCCAGAGTATATGTAAGTGATGGCAAAGGTAAAATTACCGTTAATGGTAAGGATTATAAAGAATATTTCGGAACTGAGATCCTTCATTATATGGTCACCCAGCCGCTGAATCTCCTGAATGCAGCAGATAAATACGATATCAATGTAAATCTTGAAGGCGGTGGTGTCAAAGGTCAGGCTGAAGCTCTTCGCCTGGGGATCACCAGGGCTCTCATTAAAATTGATGAAGAAAGTAAAAAAGCGCTTAAGGCCAGCGGTTTTGTTACAAGGGATCCGCGTGAGGTTGAAAGGAAAAAATCCGGAAGACCAAAAGCCAGGAAGAGATTCCAGTTCAGCAAACGTTAGGAATTAAAGAACAATCAATAGAGATGCAAGTTTAGTATCTAAATTGCAAAGACTCCCGCAAGGCGGGGCTACTCTGCAATTGATTGAAGGAATGTAAACTTAAATTTTAAAAAATGCCAAGAACAAATTTCAAAGAATTACTTGATGCCGGTGTTCACTTCGGGCACCTGAAAAGGAAATGGAATCCTGCAATGGCTCCTTATATATTTATGGAGCGTAACGGTATTCATATTATTGACCTTGAAAAAACAATAATCAAACTCGATGAAGCTGCTTCAGCCATGAAGCATATTGCAAAATCGGGGAAGAAAATATTATTTGTTGCTACCAAGAAACAGGCAAAAGAGATAGTTGCCGAAAAAGTCAATAAGGTAAATATGCCTTATGTGACTGAACGCTGGCCCGGAGGAATGCTTCAGGTTACAAGGCAGAGAGCCAAGCTTGAAAAGAACCTTGGCAGTATTATTGACCTTACGCGTCTTCCTTCCGCCCTGTTTATTGTTGATGTGTGCAAGGAACATATTGCTGTAAGGGAAGCTAAAAGGCTCGGAATACCTGTATTCGCAATGGTTGACACTAATTCCGATCCTACAGAAATAGATTTTCCGATCCCGGCTAATGATGATGCATCAAAATCAATTTCGCTGATAATTGAAATCCTTTGCCAGTCAATTGAAGAAGGTCTCAATGAAAGGAAAATTGAAAAAGATAAGGAGCCTCAGTCCAGAGACAGGAACGTAATAAGAAAAGAACTTGAGACAAAGGATATTCCTGAATCCCTTATCAAGGCAATAGTTGAAGAAGAGGAAGAAGAGGAAGAAGCTGAAGACGAGGTTGTTGCAGATGAACACGTTGATATCGCAAGTCCGGCTGAAGAAACCGAGTCCGAAGCATAATAAAGTTTACTTTATACAACCCAAAAATATAATACAATGGCTACTATAAGCAGTGCTGATGTTGCAAAACTCAGAAGGGTTACCCTTGCAGGCATGATGGATTGCAAGAAAGCTCTTGAAGAAGCAGATGGAAACTTTGATAAGGCAATTGAAATAATCCGGAAAAAAGGACAGGCTGTTGCCAATAAAAGAGCTGACAGGGAAGCTACTGAAGGTGTTGTCCTTGCAAAGGTAAATGCAAACGGCAAATCAGGTGCAATGATAGTCCTGAACAGTGAATCTGACTTTGTTGCAAAAAACGCCGAATTCATCGGATTTGCTAATAAAATACTTGATATAGCAGTTACAAAAAATCCTGCTGACCTTGATGCTTTGAAATCGCTCCCACTGGATGGGACCAAAATCGGAGACAAGGTTGTGGAATATATCGGGATAATCGGTGAAAAGCTTGAATTATCATATTACGATAAAATTGAAGCACCTCATGTGCACGCATATATTCATCCCGGCAACAAACTATCAACGCTTGTTGGTTTTTCAAAGGCCGGATTAGATATGCAGGTTTACAAGGATGTGGCAATGCAGGTAGCTGCCATGAATCCCGTTGCTATTGATAAGAATGATGTTCCCCAGGCAGTAATTGCTCAGGAGCTTGAGATTGGAAAGGAACAGGCACGACGCGACGGAAAGCCTGAAGCGATGCTTGAAAAAATCGCACAGGGAAAACTCAGTAAATTCTATAAGGAAAGCACATTGCTTAACCAGGAATTTATAAAGGACAGCAAGGTGACCATAGGACAATATCTGAAATCAGCAGATAAAGATCTTACGGTTACATCTTTTAAAAGATATACCCTTAACCTGTAAACGTAAGTTCATAATTCGATATTCAGGTGGCGCCACGAAGTGCCGCCTTTTTTTTATCTTTACAATAAATAAACATCTTATATGAAATACTCCAGGATCCTGTTGAAGCTCAGCGGCGAGTCATTGGCCGGAAAAGGAAACCATGGTATAAATGAAACTGTTCTCGATGAATATGCAAGGCAGGTCATTGAAGTGGTGAATAAAAAATGCGAGGTTTCCATAGTGATCGGAGGAGGAAATATCTTTCGCGGCTTAAGCGGTACAAAATCGGGATTTGACAGGGTAAAAGGAGACCAGATGGGCATGCTGGCAACAATTATAAACAGCCTTGCCCTGGAAAGCGCCATCAAAAAGCTGGGAGGAAAAGCGACTGTATTCACTTCAATAAGAATGGAGCCTGTTGGAGAGCTTTATAACAGGGACAAAGTTGTTGAAGAAATGAAAAGAGGATCAGTTTGTATTCTTTCAGGCGGAACAGGAAATCCATTTTTTACAACCGATACAGCTTCAGCTCTCAGGGCAGTGGAAATCGGCGCAGACGTGCTTCTCAAAGGCACCAGGGTGGACGGTGTGTATACCGCTGATCCGGAAAAGGACCCGAAGGCCAGGAAATTTGATAAGATCTCTTTTGAGGAGGCAATAGCTCTCAGGCTCAAAATTATGGATTCCACAGCCTTTACTATGTGCCGTGAGAATGATATGCCGGTTATAGTGTTTGATATGAACAAGCCCGGTAATCTGATGAAAGTTGTTAACGGCACAAAAACCGGAACTCTTATTTATAATTAAAAGGGAATTGCTTTTCCGTCTAATTTATTATTTTTGTTATAATTGTGACATTTTGAAACAATAATTGATAGAATACAAATCCAGACAACCTGATCTATATGAACGAAGAAGTTGAACTGATAA
The DNA here is from genome assembly GCA_026391215.1 of Bacteroidia bacterium. Taxonomy (GTDB): domain Bacteria; phylum Bacteroidota; class Bacteroidia; order Bacteroidales; family VadinHA17; genus LD21. Next base: position 3,320 of record JAPLDX010000023.1, on the reverse strand, counting down.
TAGATGAAACAAAGGACAGGATGGAAAAAGCTCTTGATCATCTTGAGCATGAACTTGCCCGGCTTCGTGCAGGAAGATCAAATCCTGCACTTCTTGATGGGATAACAGTTGACTATTACGGAGTCAACTCGCCATTAGCACAGGTTTCAAACATAAACACTCCTGATCCGAAAACGATCCTGATTCAGCCATGGGAAAAAAACATGCTCGGGACCATTGAAAAAGCAATTATGGCAGCCAATATAGGACTCATGCCAATCAACAACGGAGAGGTTATCCGAATAAATATTCCTCCTCTGACAGAAGAAAGACGGCATCAGCTTGTCAAACAGGTGCGGAATGAAGGTGAAACCGCTAAGATAAGTGTCCGCACTACCAGGAAATGGGCCAATGATGAATTAAAACAACTCCAGAAAGACGGCCTTCCTGAAGACACTGAAAAAGAAGCTGAAGAAAAAGTGCAGGAGCTGACAACTACTTACAACAGTAAAGTGGATAAGGTGATGGCCACAAAGGAAAAGGATGTTATGACGGTTTAAGAAACCTCTCCCTAAATCCCTCCCCCGGAGAGGGAGGGACTTTTAATAAAAACATTGGAATACCCCGCTTATCACAAAGCGGGGTAACTTATTAATAAACACTATATTAGCCCCCTTCTCTCCTGGGAGAAGGGGGTTGGGGGATGAGGCCTCATGGCATAAGCTTCAGGGTATACTTTGCTGCTGTCTTAACAGCCTCTTCAGAAAATGCATCTTTATAAAACTCCTTATTAATATAGGCTTTTGTCTGCGACATATAAAACTCGCTCGCAGGAATACCTGATGCTCCTGTCGGGATCACCGTCAGCGATTCATCCCAGTCAGCCGTATTGAAAATATGCCTTTCAGAGGCACCGTGGTTTACGATAAATCCCGGTTCAAAAGAGTACGGACTTACTGTATGGTCGCTTCCTCCGACAGAATATTCATCTGAATTGAATCCAAATACTTTATCAAGAAGCGGTACTGCTGACCCCAGGGGATGAGTGATAACTATCTTGTGGATATCCCCCCATTTCCATGCTGACTGATCCTCTCCATACTGAGCTGTGATTGATGAGACGCAGTCTTTGAAGCTCTTTAGAATAATATCATCGAGTGTCTCCTTTTCAGGAGTATTAATGTCGTCAACCCATTCATCAGGACCTGTTTTAAGAATTTTGTATATATAGTAATCAGTAATAACATTGTAATCGCTTGATAAAGAGATGTAATTGTTATACAGTTCCTGCAGCTCATCAAAGAGAATGTTCCTGATGAAACATATCCTGAAGAATTCAAAAACCGAAGGAGCAACCAGATCTGCACTCATATCATAGTCCCATCCTGCAAGAGTGTTCAATGCGGTGGTTTCAGCCAATGTCAGGTTTTCTTTTCTGTCATTCATTTTCAGTATAAAAGGAGTCATCAAAGCAGCAAAATTGGAATGCTGGTCCGTTATCATTCTTTTAAAATCTTCCATATTAAATATCTCCTTTTCATTCAGCATCTCTCTTATCCTGTTGATCCTGTAAGGAAGAGCGAAGGCTGAACTTATATAGTAGGGATAATTTTCATCAACTGTTTTGTTATTAGCAGAAGAAACATATCCTTTTTCAGGATTAAAGCTGGAGGGCAGTTGTTCAAACGGGACATACCCTTTCCAATCCGATTCTTCGGTTTCACCATTCCTGATGAATGCCCCGTTACCTTTTCTTACCGGAATGCCGCCTCCGGTATTAAGCCCTATGTTCCCATCCACGTCGGCATAAGCAAAGTTCTGGCTGACTGATCTGAATGTCTTAATAGCTGAACGGAAGTCATCCCACCCTGAGGCCCTGTTCAGGAGGCAAACAGTCCGGAGTTCATCGCTGGCATCATATCCTGACCATCTCATACTCAGTGCTGCATCTTCTATTTTTCTGTATCCTGATACAATCGGCCCCCTGTGAGTATATTTAATAATAACAGAATCCTGCGTTCCTCCTTTTTTGTTTATTATTTCTTTTTTTACCACCATATTTTTCCATTCCCCATTGAAAAAATACTGATTATCATTTTCAGGATTAATTTTTTCAGCAAAAAGGTCAACATCGTCTACCATAAGATTAGTAATACCCCAGGCAATTTTTCCATTATGCCCGCAAACGATAAATGGCTGACCCGGGACAGCTACTCCTGTGACATTAAGTTTTCCGGGAATCACCTGATGCATCTGAAACCATATACCCGGAGATCCAAAACCCAGATGCATATCATTTGAAAGTATCGGCTTTCCGGTTTCAGTTTTTTTACCTGCAACTGCCCAGTTATTGCTTCCTGAAAATGAAATAACACCCAATGCTTTTAATTTATCCATTGATGAAATGAAATACTGTGCTTCTTTTAACAGAGTGTCATTTAATGTAAAATCAGGAAAAACAACGGGGTTTTCGGTATTCCAGTCAGGAATAAGCTGAGAAGCTTTTTCAATCCCGAATTTTTGTACCAGCCTGTAATAAAAAATCTCCTGTGTAAGGTTATCCTTTGCCAGGTCCCAGCCCATATATCCTATTATATTGGCTATGTCTTCAAGTTTCCATGGATCAGGTTTATAGCCAAGAATTCTGAATTCAGGAGGTAGTTTCTTCCCTGCATCATGTATATAAGCATTCACACCATCAGCAAATGACTGCAAATAGGATATAATTACAGGATCTTCATTACTCAATACTAATTTTGATTTTGCTGTCATTTCAAGACATCTGAGAAATTTATCGGTTTCTGCCAATGTTTCGCCCATAACTTCAGACAATCGTCCTGTTGTGGCACGTCGTATAAGATCCATAAACCATAGTCTTTCCTGAGCCATTATATAGCCCACAGCAAGATAGAGGTCATGCTCATTCTCTGCATAAATATGCGGCATGCCCCTGTTGTCCCTGTACACGGTAACCTCTTTTTCAAGTCCCGCTACAGTAAGTTCACCCTTATATTGCGGAAGGGCGCCTCTTTTAATGCCTGTTATAAGTACAAGGCCAGCAATAACTGCGAGCACGATCAGCGCCAAAAGTGAGATCAGGATAGTTTTAAGTACTTTCATTATATTGGATTTTAATAGACCAATTTACGATATTGCTTGAATTAATTAAAATAAAGATTCCTCATTTCGCTTCGCTCCATTCGGAATTGTAAATGTTAGATAATTCGTAGACAATATTTACTTTATACTTAAAATGAATATTTAGTCTATGAGAGATAATACAAGTAATCTGACTCTTACAAGAAACTATCTTCAGAAGTATCGATTCTTAATTAGAGAAT
>JAPLDX010000126.1 GCA_026391215.1 Bacteroidia bacterium | reverse complement strand
CCTCCTGAATAGTTGTCTAATGACTTATGGTATTTATAGTATGCTTTATCTGTATTTAGAACATAGATAACCAGGAAAGCTGAGTCATGTTGAGAAGGATCTGTGACTCTTGTTGTATTAAAGAAGATCCTTTCGCCGTCTCTTCCTTCATCGGAGACAAACTCCGGTTCATCACCAGAAGGTTCCATGATGAGATAATCAGGATATCTGGAATCATAAATCAAATATTTGGATGCAAACCTGAAGTAATTAGCTTCTCCGGGATAATCAGTCAGGTATACATTGGTTCTGATCATATCCCAGCTTCCGGCATCGGGAATTTCAAGATACTCCCATACAGTATCAACTTCCAGGTGAAAATCTCTTCTGACCGGCACGGTACAGGTTGATTCCGCTTTTAGTCCCTTGTCAGTCGTAATTGTCAGCTTATAGGTTTTTCCCTCCTCAACCGGCATTTCCTTATGTGTGAAAATATATCCTGCAACTACTCTTCTCAGGCTAACCTCTTTTACTCCGTTTGAGATTGTAACGCTCACTATCCCCGGCGTTTCTGTTATACTCAGATCACCATAAATTCTTTGATTTGAAGAGACTGTTACCAGTGATGTAGAATCATAAGAGGATATAAATGAATGAACTACCAGCTTCTGCACAAAATCAGGCAATATGATATTATGAACATCTCTTTCACACGAAGTTAGAAAGATAAAAAAGCTCAATATAAAAACTGGTATTCTTTTCATGCTGCCATCAGAATTTAAACGAATAAGTGAATGACGGAATTACAGGAAACAGGCTCACCTGTCTCAGAACTCCGTACTCTTTATTGTTTTCATACTTCGTGTCACTGTAATAAAAGAATGGATTGAACCTGCAGTAAGCGTTATATACCGAAATTTCCCATATCCTCTCTCCCCATTTTTTATTCTTGTGGAATTGAATGCCAAGATCAAGCCTGTGATAAGCTCTCATCCTGTAACTGTTCTTTTCTCCGAATTCCTCTGCTTGCAGGTAAAACATTCCGAAATAAGCATTATTTTCATAATCGGGTCTTTCTGTTGAGATGAACCTGTGAAACTGAGGCATGTAAGATGATAAAGGGAGGGTTACTGCATTTCCTGTTCCGTAAACCCATGTGCCTGAAAGATTTATATGATCATTCAATTTATACATTGCAACAACTGATATATCATGACGGCGGTCATACCGGGCATAGAATTTCTGGCCAAAATTCAGGGAATCAAACTGTATCTGTGTCCATGACAGGGTATAACCTATCCAGCCTGTTAACTTTCCATCCTTTTTCTGTATTAGAAATTCAGCTCCGTATGACCATGAATGACCCGCTGTAACATTATCTTCCCATTTTGGGGCAGTAATATCAGAGGGTTCGTTCAGCTCAAGAAAAGATGCCCCCTCCTTATATCCAAGCACATTATTCATGGTCTTATAATATCCTTCAAGTGAAATAGCAATGTTGTGCTTATCAATGTCTTTAACGATCCCAAGGGCTATCTGCTGTGATGATTGCGGTTTAACCCTGTCAGTGACAGGCACCCAGAGATCTGTCGGCAGATTAATCCCGGTATTCGACAGCATATGAATATACTGGTTCATCGATGCATAAGATGCTTTCAGAGCAAGATCGCTGCTTAGTCTCCACGCTGCTGAAAACCGCGGTTCGGGATTATAATAACGTTTCTTTTCTGCAATAAAATAGCTGAACCTGAATCCGGCATTCACTTTAAAAGC
>JAPLDX010000083.1 GCA_026391215.1 Bacteroidia bacterium | reverse complement strand
AATCAGCCGTGAAACATTAAAACGCCTTTCAGGATACCTGAAAATATTTAATTCAGCCAGAGACAGGAATCAGGCTGCCCGGTCGCTGTACAAAGATTATGGCGGGACATACTGGTTTTATATGAATTTTGTAAATATTACAGAACAGTAAAATGCAGAAGGGGAATAATATAAAATCAATTCTGTACCTCACCTTAATAAGTATTATGGCTGCTGCCTGTTCGGGTGTGGATAAATCCTGTACTATGTCAGAAAGAGAAGCCAAAATATTCCCGGATTATTCAGACGTTACTTTTCCGCCAAATATTGCTCCCGCCAATTTCATAATTGAAGAAAATGCACAAAAATATATAGTTAAGATCCATTCGCAGGACAAGGATCAGATTACCATCAGATCAGGAAAAGGCACCATCAGGATTCCAGCAAGATTATGGAAAAAAGTGCTGCAGTCCTGCAGGGGTGGGGATATGTTCGTTGAGGTATATGCCAAACAGGATGGGAAATGGATTAAATACCGGACTATTATCAATTATATTGCAAATGAGACAATTGACGAATACCTGGTTTACCGGCTCATAGAGCCCGGGTTTGAAACATGGAACAAAATAGGGATATACCAGAGGTGTCTTGAGAATTTTAGTGAAAAGCCCGTGATGGTCAACAATATGAGCGATGGCAATTGCATGAATTGCCATGCCTTCAGCTCCAATAACAGCAGCATCATGATGTTCCATATGAGAGCACAAAATGCAGGTACAATTATTTTCAGGGACAATATGCTGGAGAAGGTAAATACAAAAACCGATAAGACAATTTCAGCAGGAGTATATCCTTCATGGCATCCCGATGGACAGTACATCGCTTTCTCGGTAAACAGTATCGTTCAGATGTTTCATTCAGTAAGTAAAAATATTGTAGATGTGATAGATACCCTTTCCGATGTGGTGCTATATGATACAAGGAACAGACAGATAAGCACCGCTGAGTCTCTTTCATCAAAGGATCGTTTTGAAACATTTCCATCATGGTCACCCGATGGAAAATACCTTTATTTCTGCAGCGCAAAAAAAATTGACCTTGAAAAATACGATCAGATCCGCTATGATCTTTTAAGGATCTCTTTTGATCCGGAAACAAAACATTTTGGGAAGGCTGATACAGTTGTCCTTGCTTCAGCCAGAGGATTAAGCGTCTCCTTCCCGCGTGCTTCACCTGATGGAAGATACCTTTTGTTTTGTATGTCAGAATATGGCAATTTCTCCATCTGGCATCCTGAAAGCGACCTTTATTTAAAAGACCTTATTACAGGTGAAATATCCAGACCGGATATCAACAGTCCTCAAACCGAGAGTTATCATACATGGTCGTCATCAGGACGCTGGATAGTGTTCAGCAGCAGGCGGCTTGATGGTCTATTTACCCGTCCGTTTTTTGCATATTTCGATCCATCAGGTAAAGCGCATAAACCATTTATCCTTCCTCAGAAAGATCCGGCATTCTACAAAACATTCATAAAATCATATAATGTTCCCGAACTGGTGATATCACGGGTAAAGCTCAATCCGAGAATATTATCCCGAACAGTCCGGCAAGATCCAATCCAGGCAACTTTTGATAATATGGAATAGTTTATTTTTAATAATATGAAAACAAAGACCGGAATAATCCTTGGATTCATGATGTTCCTGCAGTATTACATCTGGGGATCATGGTATGTTACAATGGGTACTTTCATGACTAAAATTCTGGGTTCATCCGGAATTCAGATCGGAGCGGCTTACAGTGCCCTTGCAATAGCAACAATGATTTCTCCATTCTTTATCGGAATGATAGCCGACCGGTTCTTTGCGGCACAGAAAGTGATGGGAGTGCTGCATATAATTGGCGGAGTGCTTCTGTTCCTGGCGTCAAGGATAACAGCTGACGGACCATTCTACTGGGTGATACTTCTATATTCACTGGCATATATGCCGACGATTGCTCTTTCTAACAGTGTGGCATTCAGACAGATGAGTGATCCTGGTAAACAATTCCCGCTTGTAAGAGTATTTGGAACCGTGGGATGGGTTGTATCCGGTTTTATGATTGCTATTTTCGGAATTGAACAGACACCCGCAACATTTTATATGGCCGCGATAGTATCGGTAGCTCTTGGCTTATTCAGCTTCTTCCTCCCTGATACTCCTCCTCAGGCTACTGCACCTTCTTCTGCTAAATCAATAATGGGAATAGACGCTTTTCAGCTTTTCAGGGATAAGCCGTACCTGATCTTTTTCATTGCAGCAATATTTGTATGTATTCCTCTTTCATTCTATTTCGGTTTTGCCAACCTTTTCCTGAATCAGTCGGGTATGGAGAACGCTGCCGGAAAGATGGTTATGGGACAGATCTCCGAAGCTCTGTTTATACTTGCAATCCCGTTTCTTTTCAACAGGATAGGAGTGAAGAAGATGCTGCTGATAGGGATGACAGCCTGGATACTCAGGTACCTCTGCTTTGCTTTCGGAAATATGGCATCAGGTATCTGGATGCTTTATTTGGGCATCATCCTTCACGGAGTGTGTTATGATTTTTTCTTTGTTACAGGTTACATGTACACTGAGAAGAAATCAAACGACAGGATCAAGAATGCCGCACAGGGACTGTTCACCTTTGTCACTTACGGACTGGGAATGTTCATAGGGACATGGTTCTCGGGGTTTGTGACTAATGCCTATTCAGTGAACCAGGTGTATCAGTGGCAGAAAATCTGGTATATACCTGCATATATAGCCGTAGCTGTTCTGATATGTTTCATATTCTTCTTTAAAGAGAAGAAAGAAATTGAGATAGTAAAATAAAAATAATGGTTTCATTCAAAAGAATTTATCCTGTCCTGCTTCTGCTTCTTGTATCAGGTTGCCAGGAACAACCGGGATCAAACGGTGTGTTGTCTTATGTTGATCCCCGGATAGGAGGGGTGGGCCTTCTTCTTCAGCCTACGCGTCCAACGGTGCATCTGCCGAACCAGATGATAAGGGTATATCCGGTAAGGAAAGATTATCTAGACGATCAGATCAGATATTTCCCCCTGACGATAATTTCGCACAGAGGGGGTGAGCTTTTCGGAATAATGCCATTTGCAGGAGATCTCTCCGATGAGGCACCCTTATCTGCATGGGATAATCAGCTTGAAATATCAACACCCTTTTATTTTTCAACCTGGCTTGAATCTTATGACATAACTGTTGAGTTTGCCCCGGGGAAGAAAGCGGGATATTTTCGCTTCACATTTTCTGAAATGGCGGATAAAAAGCTGTTCCTTGTCGGACTAAGGGATGGGGTATGGCAAATGACAGATAATAAGACAATTACAGCGGAGGAATCATTCGAAGGAATGAAAGCCTTTGTTTTTGGTGAGTTTAACGAAGAAGGTTCATTAGACACTACTTCAATTTCAGGACATGAAAGACAAATTATCAACTTCCCGCAAAGTGAAGAAAAGGTGATCGGATTCAGATATGCTGTCTCCTTTATCTCAGAAGAGCAGGCCCGGCAAAACCTTGTCAGTGAGATACCCCAATGGTCATTTGAAAAAGTCAGAAATGATGCAGAAAAATCGTGGGATAGTGTTCTGAACCGTATAAAAGTTGATGGGGGAACACTCGCCCGGAAGCGTACCTTCTATACGGCTTTATACCGTTGTTACGAACGAATGACAAACATAACCGAGGGAGGGAAATACTACAGCAATTATGATAAGAAAGTGCATGAAACAGACAGGGATTTCTATGTAGATGACTGGATATGGGATACTTACCTTGCACTTCATCCTTTACGCACAATTCTCAATCCGGACATGGAATCGGATATGATCCAGTCGTATATAACTATGTATATGCAAAGCGGCTGGCTGCCGACATTCCCTGTTTTGTGGGGAGATAATCCCTGCATGAACGGTTTCCATTCAACAATCATGATCCTGGATGCGTACAGGAAAGGGGTCAGAAATTTTGACATTGAGACAGCTTATGAGGGAATGAAGAAGAATGCAGATGAGGCGACAATGCTTCCGTGGAAGAACGGTCCGTCATGTGTGCTGGATACCTTTTATCGCGAAAAAGGCTGGTATCCGGCTCTTCATCCCGGTGAAAAAGAGACTGTATCGCTTGTTCATTCCTGGGAAAAGAGGCAGTCGGTAGCCCTTACCCTCGGACACAGCTATGATGACTGGGCTCTTGCTCAGATGGCAAAAGAGATGAGTAAAGATGATGATTATCAGTTTTATATGAAGCGGTCAGAAAATTATAAAAATCTCTGGTGGAATGAAAAAGGCTTTTTTATGCCAAAAGATGATAATGGTAACTGGATAGAAATTGATCCGGTGTTTGACGGTGGTATGGGAGGCCGCGACTATTATGATGAGAACAATGGCTGGACTTATCTGTGGCAGGTTCAGCACGATCTGCCTGGTCTTATAAATCTTATGGGCGGTAAAAAAGGCTTTGAAGAACGACTTGATCAGCTTTTCAATGAAGATATTGGCAGAAGTAAATATGAAATGTGGGCAAAATTCCCCGATTTTTCAGGGATAGTCGGACAATTCAGCATGGGCAATGAACCTTCTTTTCATATTCCATATCTTTATAATCTTACTGACTCACCGTGGAAAACCCAGAAAAGAGTCAGGATGCTCCTTGATGCCTGGTACCCGGACAATATTTTCGGGATCCCGGGTGATGAAGATGGCGGCGGCATGTCGGCATTTGTTGTTTTTTCAGCAATGGGTTTTTATCCTTTGATCCCGGGATTGCCTTTATATACAATTGGTACACCTCTTTTTGAGAAGGTGACAATTAACCTTCCGGATGGCAAAAAATTCATTATTGAAGCCCCCGGAGGCACGGCAAAAAATAAATATATTCAGAAAGCATGGCTGAACGGAAAGCCCCTGGATATTCCATGGTTCACTCATAACGATCTTATAAAAGGTGGTACACTGAGGCTTGAAATGGGACCCTATCCGAACATGAGCTGGGGAAAAGGAACTGATATGAACTCATTATTGAACGGTTTACAGAAGGGGAATAATTAACCAATAAATAATAAAAAGACCCGGATTTTCTCCGGGTCTTTCCTGGTAAATAATTCCAACCTTATTTTAGTGTTAGCATGAAATTCTGAATCGTCTTGTTCCCGGCTATTACATTAATGTCAGCATAACTTACTGTATCATAATTTTCTTTGGTTGCGTATAATGAATATGTCCCGGCGGGGATCCCGATAAATGCATAGTACCCTGAATCATTAGTATAAGCTGTTGATACAATTGTATCCTGTGCAACCCAGACCTGAGTGTTGGGGAGGTTCACTTCAGCAGTATCTGTGACCAGCCCCTCGATCCTTCCTGAGGTTGAAAGATTTACCGCCCTTATAACCGGTTTAAAGATGAAACCGTTTATTCCGGAAGGTTTATGGTTATTTCCAGTCATTATAAATGATCGCGACAGGTCAAAATCCAGCAATAATTCTGAAGTAAGACCACCTTCAACAGTTATTCCGGGCCGGATAAAGATCTTTATCCCGGTCTGTTGTCCGCTGGGTACTTTAACATTATAAGTACCGCCGTCTTTTATCTTAAGACTTGCCTCGTATACATATAGCCTGACGAGGTCATATTTACCCTGTGGCAGTTCAAAATCAAGCATTTCTTCAACAACACCGTTTCTCAGTTCAAGAAGATCGAATGTCAATGTGTCTTCAGAAACTAACATGAACGGTTTGCCATCAGGGACGCCGTCACCGGCTCTCCTGACTTCAACTTTAGTTATAGTGACTGTTGCCGATTCAACATTGCTTACAGGGAAAGGATCATCAGTTACTTTAACGACCAGTCGTCCTGATTCATCATTATTTATCAACTCATCACATGCAGGGATTGTGACAATTAATATAATTGTGAGAACTGCAAAAATTAACTTTTTCATACTATTGTTTTTAAATTAAATGAATAAATTTTGATCAAAAGTAAATCCCGAAGATGAATTATTAATGAATTTTCAGGATTTTTCACCTACATATCTAATCCGTCTCTATTTACGACCTGCACCTTTCCCTTTTGCAGCATTTACTTTATTCTGCTTCATCGAGTTGGCAGGACGAGCTCCCTTGTTTGCAGCCTGGTTCTTGGCTGAAGTCTGATTCTTAATCCGAGCCTGCTGTGTTTCCCCCTGTAATTTTGCCTGCTCACTTACTATTTGACCTTTGCCTGGACCTGATTCCGTATTTTGGGCAGTTTCACTTACAGTCTGACCATGGTTGGCTTTCATTGTTTTTTTCTGTTCCTTGGTCTGTTCCTTTTTCTGGACTTTATTCTGGTACTGAACCGGATCAGTGGTTTGTGCTGTGATGCCGGCACTAATTAATAGCGCTACGACAGTCATAATAATTGATTTTTTCATTGAATTCATAATTTAATTTGTAATTATGATCCAAATATAAGCCTGTGTAAATGAAGAAATTATGAATTTATGGGAAAAATGAAAGAAAAATTTGTCCCTTTCCCTGACTCTGATGTAACAGAAACCTCTATATTATGAAAATCAGCAATTGTCTTCGCTATAGCCAGCCCTATACCGGTTCCGTCACTGCTGTTTTTGTCTTTCATCTTGAATCTTGAGAATAACTTATTTGTTTGTTCCTTAGTCATACCTTTGCCGTTATCTGTGATCATCACAGTGAAATTACCCTGGCCATTATTGCATCTTACAATCACCTCACCTTGCGAAGGTGTATTTTTCACTGCATTATTCACCACATTATAAAACATCGAAAATATAAGTGACCTGTTGGCCTCCTTATATAGAAGATCATCTGTAATTTCCTGTTTTAAATTTATGCCGGCATCTTCGGCAACAGGTTTGATTTCCGTGATTATATCCTGCAGAACTTCTTTTACAGAAAAGTTGTCTTTCCGAAGCTTGCTTCTTAAAACTGAGATTGGCGTCAGCAGTTCATGTGATATATTGACTGTGATCTCTTTTTCTTTCTGAAAAAGATCACTGATATGCTCCATAAGTCCGGAAAGAGCTCTATCGAGACGCTGGAAATCAGATGTCGTTGTTTTAACAGGGGTTTTATCAAAAAGTGAAGGATCAGCTATCCGCTTCAGCTTGTTTTTAATGATTTCCAGCGGATGGAGCAGGATATTATTATATAGTAAGTCGGTAAGGAACGTGATTGATATAATGAATACAAGGAATAACAGCATTACTTTCCTGATATTTTTTCCTTCGTTAAGTATGCTGTCAAGACTTTTCCCTACCTCCAGCAGGTAAGCCTGTTCATCAATCATGAAAGAGTAGTTTAATACCCGGTAATCGATTTCCTCGTCCTCAATAAGCCTGGTTGTGACTTCTATATAATTCAAGTCTTCGTTGACGCTATCCTTTTCTATGCTTACAAATTCTTCTTTCAGGATATTATAACTGCCAAAAGTGTCAGATGAATCTGATGTAATGAAA
>JAPLDX010000131.1 GCA_026391215.1 Bacteroidia bacterium | reverse complement strand
GAATAATTACATCAATTCCTTCGCAGGCTCTTTTAAAACGTGCTCCATCACGAACATCACCAATAAAAAAACGCACTTGTGGATATTTGCTTTCGGGATAAAGCTGGGCCATTTCGAATTGTTTCAACTCGTCTCGTGAGTATATTACCAACCTTTTCAGATTAGGATAATTTTCAAGAATTATTTTTGTGAACATTTTACCGAATGAACCAGTCCCTCCAGTTATAAGTATAGATTTTTCTTTTAGCATATATTATTAAATATTACAGATTTCAGAATTCTTATTATAAAATTTTAACATAGAAATAAGAAAACCAAAACAATTGTAAGATTGAAAGTAACTGTCATTGATTTACTATCTCATACATACGCCTATACCCTGGCACAATCTCCGTCATTTCCTCAATCAGTTTTGATTCCTGGATTTTGTACAGAGATTTGAGTATTTTATCAATTTTGACAAGAATTATATCAAAATTATTTTCTTCAACCTGGGCAATACTGATCTTCGGATGATGTGTTGGAAGTTGATGTTCGCCTCCGGAAAAGAGTTCTTCATAGAGCTTTTCCCCTGGTCTGAGCCCTGTATACTTTATCATTATGTCTTTATTCGGTTCCAGACCTGAAAGACGGATCAGATTCATTGCAACATCAAGTACTTTTACAGGTTCCCCCATATCAAATACATATATCTGTCCCCCATTACCAATAAACCCGGCTTCAAGAACAAGCTGACAAGCTTCAGGTATGGTCATAAAAAACCTGGTGACATCAGGGTGAGTAATAGTAACAGGTCCTCCCTCCTGTATCTGCTTGTTAAACAAAGGTATAACAGAACCGTTAGATCCAAGGACATTTCCGAAACGTGTAGTAATAAACTGAGTTATAACTCCTTTTCTTTTTGAATAAGCTTGAACCAGCAGTTCGCATATCTTCTTGGTTGCCCCCATTACATTGGTCGGATTTACAGCTTTATCTGAAGAGATCATAACAAATTTCTCTGCCCCGTATTTTATCGATAAATCCGCAATATTTTTCGTTCCTCCCACATTTACTCTAAACGCTTCGTGAGGATGAGCTTCCATAATTGGTACATGTTTGTATGCGGCAGCATGGAATACTATTTCAGGTCTGTATTTCTCAAAAATATGTTCCATCACATCTTCCCTGGTAACGTCCCCAATAATAATTTTGAAGTTACACCCATTATTCTTGTTTTTTAACTCTTCTTCCAGATAAAAAGATGGTGTTTCTGCCTGGTCGACAAGCACCAGTTGCTTTGTATTGAACCTTGTCAGCTGTCGTGAAATTTCAGAACCGATTGATCCTGCAGCACCAGTGACAAGGATAGTCTTCCCCTGAAGTCCCTTTTGTATCTTTACAAGATCAAGTGAAATAGCATCTCTTCCCAAAAGATCCTCAAATTTCACTTTCTTTATGTTATTTACCTCAAGATGGCCATTTAGCCATGTATCAACTGACGGTGTTTCCAGAATCTCACACCCAAGCTGAATAACAGATTCTATAACTTCCTTTTTCTTTGAAGGAACAATTTTGTTTATTGCAATTATAAAAGTAGTGATGTCTCCTTTTTCAATAAAATCCTTTGTAAGCACACGTCTTGAGTATACTGGATATCCATCAACTTTCTTGCCCTGAATCTTCTTGTCATCATCAATGAATCCTTTTATCTGATATTGACTTTTTGTGTCGCCCTCAATTACCCTCTTGACAACAATTCCCAGATCACCGGATCCATAGATGAGAACATTCTTACGCTCATGCGACGTTGCAGATGCAAATTCATAAAACATCTTAACCATGATCCTGAAAAAGAAAAGTGAAACAGTTACTACGGCAAAATGAATTAAAAGGATTGACATCGAATTATTAAAGACCGGTTTCCATACATAATTCCTGCTCAATAGGGTTATTACCAGCAATACGCTAAGGGCAGACAGGTTTGAAAAGATTATTTTATAAGTATCCTTGAGGGTTGTATGCCTTATCATGCCCGAATATGATTTGAAGATAATTATAAAGAAGGTATAAATCCCCAGTACAAAAAATGCCTGTCTGAATGATAAAGGTACATCGTAAACAATTTCAAAATTATGTCTCAGCAGATATGCAATAAGAAAAACAACATATACTACTGACATATCAATCACCAGAACCAACCAGCGTGGTAACGAGTACTTGTGAAAAATCCGGATAACCCTGCTTTTAAATGTTACGACCATTAATCTTCAAATAATGCGCGAAATTATACAAAATTTGCTAAAGTCATATATAGAGACATCTCTAATTCCAGGAAGGTTGCTTCCTTTCAGGCATGCTTACGCCACATCAGTCACAAGACACAATTTATGTATCTGTCTGATTATGAATTAATTATACTATTTGTAACAAATGTTACAAATTATTCCAAAACCATTCAACAGCTTCTTCAAGACCTGCAGCAACACTATATGTTGGTGCATATCTGAGAAGTCTCTGTGCCTTTCTAATAGATGCAAGTGAGTGTTGAATGTCCCCTGCCCTCTCCGGGCCATAAGTAGGTTTTATGTCCAAAATTTTTTCGTCAAATCTCCCTGCTATTTCTTTGATATATGAAAAAAGTTGGTTAATACTTGTCCTCTCACCATGAGCTACATTATAAATTTGGTTAATTGCTGCTTTATCATTTATGATCGCAGCAAGATGGTTTGCCTGAAGGACATTGTCAATATATGTAAAATCTCGTGAGATTGTTCCGTCCCCATTTATAACTGGGGACTTGTGTTCCATCAGCATTTTAGTGAATTTCGGTATCACAGCTGCGTAAGGTCCATCGGGATCCTGGCGCCTGCCAAAAACATTAAAATAACGTAAACCTATTGTCTCAATTTCATAAGTTTTTGCAAAGTTGCTTGCAAATAATTCATCGACATATTTCGTTATTGCATAGGGAGATAAAGCGTTTCCAATTTTGTCTTCAACCTTAGGTAAATCAGGATGATCTCCATACGTTGAAGAACTTGCCGCATAAATGAATCTTTTAACACCTGCTTCTTTAGCTGCAAAAAGGATTTTGACAAAACCTCCTATATTAACATCAGTCGATGAAACCGGATCCTTTATTGAACGGGGAACTGATCCAAGAGCGGCCTGATGAAATACAATGTCGATTCCTCTGACTGCTTTTTCACAATCTTCATAGTTTCTGATATCGCCTTCAATAAGTTTAAAATCTGGATTATCGGAGAAACCTGCAAGATTTTCCCTTTTACCAGTTGAAAAATTATCGAGGCATACTACTTTGTTTCCTGAAAGCAATAATGATTCCACAAGATTTGAGCCGATAAACCCTGCTCCCCCGGTAACCAGCACTCTGCTATCCCTCAATAATCGCTCCATCTGCTATCAAAAAATATTATTGCAAATATAACAGAACTTAAGAAAATCAGAATTATACTTTTTCAAACATCAGTTTGATTTCTTCCAAAATAAATTCGGCTGTTTTGCCATCGCCGTAAAATCCTGGATAATCCAGTGATGACAGATTGTTAAGAAACCTTTCAAATTCATTTGTTATCTTTTCTGGATCTGCATCAACAAGAACTGCAGTGCCATTTTTAACAAGTTCAACCCATTCAGTCTCTTTCCTCAGAACAATACATGGTTTTCTGAAAAAGTGGGATTCTTTCTGAACACCACCCGAATCTGTAATGATCATCCTGCAGTTCTTTTCAAGCATTATCATTTCAAGATATGACACCGGAGGTACTATTCTGATATATTTACAATTAAGTATGTCTTTATATAGTTTATTCAGATTGGTTTTAAGGGAAACTGTTGTCCGGGGATGAAGCGGAAGAACAAATGTCATGTTATTCATTTCCGAAAGAGACCTGAAAGTATTCATAATAGTCTCAAGACGGGTAATGTCGTCAGTATTGGTATCACGATGTATTGTTGCCAAAATGAATTTGTCCCGTTCAATGTGCATCTGTTCCAGTAACGATGCTTTCTTTTTTTCGGCAAGCTCTGCAAAGAAGAGGGCATTGTCCAGCATGATATCTCCTGTCAGGTAAATCTTTGGATTATCAATTGTGTAGGGAGGACTATTCTCTGGTTTAAAGCCTTCACTCATAAGGTTTTTGAAAGCTGCATTAGTGGGTGCAAACAACAATGTGGATGAATGATCACTCATTATCCTGTTCAGCTCTTCAGGCATCTGTTTATTGAATGACCGCAGGCCGGCTTCAATATGAATAACCGGGAAATGCAGCTTTGAAGCAGCAAGAGCTCCCGCCAGGGAAGAGTTTGTATCCCCGTAAAGCACAACACAATCAGGTTTCTCCTTGAGTAAAACATCTTCAATACCTGTAATCATCATTGAAGTCTGACGTCCGTGTTTAGCTGATCCTACACCAAGGTTATAATCAGGCTTGTGGATCTCAAGCTCATCAAAAAAAACATCCGACATCTCCTTATCATAATGCTGGCCGGTATGTACAATGATCTCTGTTATCTCTTCAGGGTAATACTTTCTAATCGCCCTCCCGATAGCAGAGGCTTTAATGATCTGAGGCCTGGCTCCAACTATATTCAGTAATTTAATATGCGACATTGATAAAGGTCATTTTGGGAGACCAAAGATAACAAAATATATGATGTGAAAAATATAAAACCCCTAAATCCCCCAAGGGGGACTTGTTTAATCGCAAATACCTGAAAAGCCCCCCGTGGGGGGTTGGGGGGTTTTATTTCGCGTAATTCACTGCCCTGGTTTCCCGTATCACCGTTATTTTTATCTGTCCGGGATAGGTCATTTCGTTCTGAATCTTTCTGGCAATTTCAAATGATAATCCTTCAGCCTCTTTATCAGTTACTTTTTCAGCACCTACAATCACCCGTAATTCTCTTCCTGCCTGAATAGCATAGGTCTTCATAACACCAGGATACTGAAGAGCCAGTGATTCGAGCTCCTTAAGACGCTTTATATAGGATTCCACGACTTCTCTCCGTGCACCAGGACGGGCTCCAGAAATTGCATCACAGACCTGTACAATTGGAGCTATCAGCGTTGTCATCTCCATTTCATCATGATGAGAGCCGATAGCATTGCATATTTCCGGTTTTTCCCTGAATTTTTCAGCCACCTTCATGCCAAGAATTGCATGCGGTAATTCCGGCTCATCATCAGGTACCTTACCGATATCGTGAAGGAGTCCGGCCCGCTTTGCCAATTTCGGATTAAGACCAAGCTCAGCTGCCATAATAGCAGAAAGGTTAGCCACTTCGCGAGAGTGCATAAGCAGGTTCTGCCCGTAAGAAGACCTGTATTTCATTTTCCCGATCATCCTTATAAGTTCAGGATGCAGACCATGTATCCCAAGGTCAATAGTTGTTCTCTTCCCGACTTCAAGTATCTCCTCTTCAACCTGCTTACGTGTTTTTTCCACAATTTCCTCGATTCTTGCAGGATGAATTCTTCCGTCAGTTACAAGCTGATGCAGCGCAAGACGTGCCACTTCCCTCCTTACAGGGTCGAATGCCGACAGTACTATTGCTTCAGGTGTGTCGTCAACGATAATCTCCACCCCTGTGGCTGCTTCAAGTGCACGGATATTACGGCCCTCACGGCCGATAATTCGTCCTTTCATCTCGTCGGACTCAATATGAAATACTGTTACTGCATTCTCAATTGCATTTTCAGCTGCAACCCTCTGAATTGTCTGAACTACAATCCGTTTAGCCTCCTTATTTGCTGTCATTTTTGCTTCATCAAGTATTTCATTGATGTATGACATGGCTCCTGTCTTGGCCTCCTCTTTCAGCGATTCCATAAGCTGATTTTTCGCATCTTCAGCAGACAGACCTGAAATAGTTTCAAGCTGTTCTACCTGCTGACGATGAAGCTTTGACAGCTCTTCAGATCTCTTATCCAGCATCTCAAGCTGTGAATTCAGGCTTTCCCTGATTGCATCTGCTTCATTCTTCTTTCTCTGTGTTTCTTCAAGTTTCTGGGAAAGTGTAAGCTCCTTTTGCTTTATCCTGTTCTCTGCCTGAGCAATCCTGCCGGTTTTTTCATTTATAACTTTTTCGTGGTCAGTTTTAAGCTGAAGGAATCTCTCCTTCGCCTGGAGTATCTTTTCCTTCCGTATAACCTCTGCTTCAGATTCCGCATCTGCTACTATTCTGCGGCTTTTGTTCCTGAGGGCTCTTACCCAGAGCAGATAGGATGCTCCAAAACCCAGGAGAAGTACCGCAGCACCCAGGCCTATTAAAAGGCCGCTGCTTATTGATTCTATCATTAGTGTCATTATCTGTCGTTTTAATATATTAGTAAATAAAAAACCCGCAAAGTTCCTTCAGATTTTATAAAACCCCATATCTTAATGGCTGGAGCTACTAATCCAGGTCGAACTTCCAATGTCCAGATTACTCGGGATCCCGGCGAACCGGGATAAGGCCTGTTCTTGCTGAACTAAGGATGGCTCCAAAGTTTTAACTGTTGAGTTTCGCAAATGAATGAAGAAACAATGCGGGCAATTTATTTATATTTTAAAGAACGCCGTTACTCTTCTATTTCAAGAACTGAATCAATTTTCTGTATCAGTTCCTTAATGGCATCAGGGATGTAATCAGTTTCCAGCTTTTCCTCTTCTTCTGTAAGCTTTATCACATATTGCAGGGCAGCCATCGCCAGAAAATCCTGGACATCCTTGTCAGTGTACCGCTGTTTGTACTGCAGTACCTTCTCATTGATCATCCTGGCAGCTTTCCTGATCTTTTCCTCATTTTCCCTTTCTACCTTCAATGGATAATATCTGTCCGCTATATTAACCCTGATCGAAAGCTTATCATCCATTGTTATATTTTATCTATTTAAAAGAGCAACACATCTGTCAATTTCCCGCACCAGTTCTGTTATCTTCTTCCTCGCTTCCGAGGCATTTTCGCCTTCTCCCAACAATGCTCCTGATAATTTAATCCTTTCGTATTTAATTTCCAATTCCTTAATCCTGGCTTCACGCTCCTGAACAACAGTTTTTAAGATTTCAGTTCCGTTTTTAAGTTCAGAATATTCTGTTTTCAGGTTATTAAACTTGTTTAACAATTCATCGAGCTTTCTGTTCAAAAGTTTTAATTCTTCGTAACCCTGACCGGACATAGCTCAATCTTTAGTACAAAGTTAACATTGTTCATGATATTTTCAAAAATTTGGTTTAAATAGTTTGAATGAATGAACCAGAAGGTTAGTTTTGCAGCTGCAAAAGGAAAAGTATTCTGATGAC
>JAPLDX010000075.1 GCA_026391215.1 Bacteroidia bacterium | reverse complement strand
GCGGAGGAGTTCCGGTAGTTGAGCATAATGGTGATTTCTATTCATGTGACCATTATGTGGACAAGGAACATCTCCTCGGAAATATCAGGGATATTTCACTTGCTGAGCTTCTTGACTCTCCGGATCAAAAAACCTTCGGAGAGACCAAATCCCTTAAGCTTCCACGGTTTTGCAGGGAATGTGATGTCCTGGATATGTGCAACGGAGAATGCCCTAAGAATAGGTTCGTCAACACTCCTTACGGAGAACCCGGACTAAATTACTTATGTGCCGGGTATAAGCTCTTCTTCAATCACTGCATCCCGTTTGTGGAAGCATTAAGAATAGCATCTGCAAAGAAGCGTTAGGTCTGCTTATTTTGTCACATGTACCCATCCCCCAACCCTCCCGACCTGCGGTCGGGACAGGCTCTTCCCTGGTAAACCAAGGAAGGGGGCTATTCCCCTGTTTATCAACTTGATATCCCCCTCCTTGCTTCAGCAGGGAGGGGGATTAAGGGGGTGGGTACGTATTGTGCAGGGAAAGGGAGGAGTACATGTATTCTTTATTTCAGCTTCTCCTTAAAGAATGCTACCGTTCTTTCCCACGCCAGCTTTGCAGCTTCCGCATTGTAACGCCCGGTATTTGTGTCGTTATTGAAACCGTGACCCGTACCCGGATATGAAAATATCTGGTACTCTTTGTTATTGTTTTTCAATGCCTCCTCAAAACCTGCAATACCTGCATTTATACCGGCATCATTTTCTGCATAGTGAGCCATTATGGGTGCTTTTATTTTAGCGACATCTTCTGCAGAAGGCTGCCTGCCATAGTAAGGAACAGCTGCATTCAGATCGGGGGAATTCACTGCTACCTGGTTTGTCATGGCACCTCCCCAGCAGAATCCCGTACATCCGACCTTGCCATTGGATTTAGGATGCGTCTTGAGATATTGCACTGCTGCAACAAAGTTTTTCGTTGTCTCTTCACTGTTAAGCTTTTTGAAAAGCTCTCCGACATTTGTGATGTCTTCCGGCGTGCCACCGACAGGCGAAAGCGCATCAGGAGCAAGGGCAAGGAAGCCCTCTTTAGCCATCCTTCTCGTAACATCCTGAATATGAGGCACTAATCCTCTGTTCTCGTGAATAACTATCACTGCCGGGAATTTTTTGCCTTTCTTAGGCCTGGCAATATATGCACGCATCTCACCAGTAGCCCCGGGATATTTTATGAACTCCGTTATAAGGGCAGGTTCTTTTTTGGGTGGCAAAAATGCCATGGCAGCAGCAGTGCTCCCTGCAACCATCGCCAGCTTTTTCAGGAAATCACGGCGGGAAGTACGTCCTTCCCTGTAGTCTTCATATAAATCAGTAATATTCTTCTCCATAATTCTTATTTATAAGGTGAAACAATAATAATATGCGATACAAATGTCAATTTACGAAAAAAATAAGAAAATTCTGTTTTTTAGAATGGAAGTGTTAGATTCGCTTTTATAAAAATCAAAAGAGGCTTTTTATGAAAGCAGATATTCAAATTGCCCAGGAGACAAAGATTAAACCAATAGTCGAAATAGCAAAGAAGCTGGGTATTCCGAAGGATGAGCTGGAACTGTATGGAAAGTATAAAGCAAAGATCCCTCTTCATTTCATTGATGAAGAGAAGGTTAAGAATGCAAAGCTGATCCTCGTTACAGCTATTACTCCGACTCCGGCCGGTGAAGGAAAAACCACAACCTCTATAGGTCTGGCCCAGGCTCTTAACCGGATTGGGAAGAGAGCCACAGTGGTTTTACGCGAACCTTCTCTCGGACCGGTTTTCGGCATAAAGGGAGGTGCTGCCGGCGGCGGTTATTCACAGGTAATACCAATGGAGGATATAAATCTGCATTTTACGGGAGATATGGCAGCAGTCGAGAAAGCACATAATCTTCTTGCAGCTCTGATCGATAACAAAATCCAGTCAAAAGAGGGAAGGCCGGGAATTGATCCCAGAACAATTGAATGGAAAAGAGTCACCGATATGAATGAACGTTCACTGAGGGATATTGTCATCGGTCTTGGAGGGACCACAGAGGGAGTCCCTCGGCAATCAGGGTATAATATAACGGCTGCATCCGAGGTAATGGCTACGCTCTGCCTGTCAAAGGACCTTATGGACCTGAAAGAGAGGCTTGGGAATATCTTCATAGCTTATACTTATGATGACAAACCTGTTTTTGCACGTGACCTGAAAGCCCAGGGAGCTATGGCTGCACTTCTTAAAGAGGCAATCATGCCTAACCTGGTACAAACTCTTGAAGGCACTCCGGCACTGATACACGGCGGACCTTTTGCAAACATCGCCCAGGGAACGAATTCAATAATTGCAACAAAAACAGGACTCTCCTTAAGCGATTTTGTGGTTACTGAAGCAGGTTTTGCTAGCGAGCTTGGTGCGGAAAAGTTCTTTGATATAAAGTCCCGCGTAGGTAATCTGCAAACACACGCCGTTGTCATTGTTGCCACCGTAAGGGCACTGAAGTATCACGGAGGTGCTAAAATGTCGGCACTGCAGGCTGAAGATATTGAGGCACTTCTAAGGGGATTTGACAATCTCGATAAACATATTGAGAATATGAAATGCTTTGGATTCAGCCCGATAGTTGCAATAAACCGCTTTGATTCTGATACTGATGCTGAGCTTGAGTTTCTGTCTAAGCATTGTAAATCCCAGAACGTAAAGGTGGCAATAAATGAATCCTGGGCAAAAGGAGGCGAAGGAGCTGTCGGGCTGGCAGAACAGGTGCTTGAAGCAGTGACAGATTGCACTGATTGTTTCAAGCCGCTTTATGAATTGTCCTGGTCATTTGAGGAAAAAATTGATACCATCTGCAGGAAAATGTACGGAGCCGATCATGTTGAATATACAGTTAAGGCCAAAACCCAGCTGGAAAAAATTGAAAAGCTTGGAATGGGAAACCTGGCCGTCTGCATTGCAAAAACGCAGAAATCACTTTCAGACGATCAGAATAAGAAAGGCCGGCCACGAGGATTTACAATAAAAATACGAGAGGTGGAATTAGCATCAGGTGCAGGTTTTATTGTCCCGGTAGCAGGTACAATTATGAGGATGCCCGGCCTCCCGAATAATCCTTCGGCCGAAAAAATAGATATCGATGCGAACGGAAAAATAACAGGACTGTTCTGATAATATCATATTGACCTGAATGAACATCTTTTTGTAACTTTAGAATTGTTTATAATATTGAACTTATGAAAAAGATCACATTTTATGTTTTGCTGGCAGCGCTCTCTTTTACGGCGTGCAAGAGATATAATAGCTATGAAGGAATTGCATTCACCGAAAAGGAGCCTCGTGACTGGGAAAATCCCGGTATGTTCAATCAGAACAGGGAAGCTCCCCATGCAACACTCATAAGCTTCAGTGATGAAGAATCTGCCCTGGTTGCAGATAAAGCCCAATCCCTTAATTATCTGTCGCTTGACGGTATATGGAAATTCCACTGGGTCAAATCGCCGGATCAGAGGCCTTACTGGTTTTTTAAGGATGATTTTGATACCCGTAACTGGGATGATATAGAAGTGCCATCGAACTGGCAGATGAAAGGGTATGATATTCCTATTTATGTCAATATAACTTATCCTTATGAGAAGAATCCTCCACTTATTAAACATGATTTTAATCCTGTCGGCTCCTATAAAAGAGAATTTACAGTGCCTTCTGAATGGAAGAATAAGGAGGTTTTTCTTCACTTCGGAGCGATCAGCTCAGCATTTTATGTTTGGGTAAATGAACAGCTTGTCGGGTATTTCGAGGATAGCAAGACACCTTCTGAATTCAACATTACAAAATACCTGAAAAAAGGTAAAAATTCACTTGCTGTTGAGGTGTACCGCTGGTGCGACGGTAGTTATCTGGAAGACCAGGACTTCTGGCGGCTGAGCGGAATCCAGAGAACAGTGTTCCTTCATGCCAGACCTGAAACTTACATCAGGGATTTCTTTGTAAAAGGGGACCTTGAGAATGATTATAAAGACGGTCTTCTGGAACTCGCTGTTGATCTGAAAGGCCCTGCTGATAATGCATATGATCTTGTTATGGAAGCCTCCCTGTATGACAATGAACTAAAACTTTTCACAGAATCCGTGGATGCTAAACTGACTGAAGGCAAAGCCACCCTGTATATCAGGAAAAACCTTCCGGAAATAAAAAGATGGTCGGCAGAAACTCCGGATCTCTACTCACTGGTGATCAGCCTGAAAGACAAGAATGGCAAAATCCTTGAATGTGTGAGCTCGAAGATCGGATTCCGTAAAGTGGAAATAATAAATTCACAGCTTCTTATAAACGGAGTTGCCGTCTATATAAAAGGTACTAATATCCATGAACATGATGATATCAATGGGCACGTTATTGATGAGGCATTGATATTGAAGGATATCCGTGTAATGAAAAGCAATAACATAAATGCTGTCAGGACATCACATTACCCTGAACAGGAATTGTGGTATGAGATGTGCGACAAATACGGACTTTACCTTATAGATGAAGCAAATATTGAATCACATGGTATTGGATATGATAAAGATGTCACTCTTGCTGATAAGCCTGAATGGGCCGCTGCTCATCTTGACAGAATGCAGAGTCTTGTAGAGAGAGATAAGAATCATCCCTCAATCATAATATGGTCATTGGGAAATGAAGCCGGGGACGGGCATAACTTCCTGGCTGATTATAA
The DNA here is from genome assembly GCA_026391215.1 of Bacteroidia bacterium. Lineage (GTDB taxonomy): Bacteria > Bacteroidota > Bacteroidia > Bacteroidales > VadinHA17 > LD21. Next base: position 1,680 of record JAPLDX010000075.1, on the reverse strand, counting down.
ATGGGCTAAAGAAAGAGATAATACACGCCCGGTTCAGTATGAAGGTGCAGAAAAGAATACTAATGCACCCGAAAGACATACTGATATATTTTGTCCGATGTATGCCCGGATTGGAGAGATCGAAGAATATGCAAAGAATGAAAAGAACGACAGGCCATTGATCCTTTGCGAATATGCTCATTCAATGGGAAATTCAACAGGTAACCTGCAGGATTACTGGGATGTCATTGAGAAATATCCTAAACTACAGGGCGGATTTATCTGGGATTGGGTTGACCAGGGGATGATGAAAACTGACGAAAGCGGAGAAAAATACTGGGCATATGGAGGTGATTACGGCGAAGAGGGCATTCCAAGTGATGGCAATTTCTGCATTAACGGTCTGACCTGGCCGGACAGAACCGGGAAACCGGGACTTAGTGAAGTCAAAAAAGTCTACCAGTATATTGGCTTTGAACAGGTTGACCTCGCAAAAGGGATGATTAAAATAATTAACAAGTACGATTTCACCAACCTGTCGGAATTTGTTTTTGACTGGGAAGTCGTTTCAGATGGAGCCGTAATTCAATCAGGAAAATTATCCCTTCCTGATGTTAAACCAAAGACGCAGGCGAATGTGCTTCTTCCGCTGGAGAAGATCATAGCTCTTCCGGGCGCTGAATATTTTCTGAATCTGAGAGCCTCACGAAGCGATGAATGGAATATAGTTCCTGAAGATCATATTTACGCTACAGCTCAGTTTAAATTGCCGGCAGAAGGGGAACAGGTAAAAATAAATAAGGATAATCTGACTATCCTTCAGACAGATATTGTCGGCAATAAGCTGAATGTGAGCGGTACTGACATGAGAATCGTCTTTAATCTTGAAAACGGACGAATGGAGTCATTTAATTATAAGGAAAAGGAACTTATACGAAAAGCTCCCGAACCTGATTTCTGGAGACCTCCAACAGATAACGATTACGGATACGGCATGGACGGACTCCTGGGTGTATGGAAGAAAGCAGGAGAAAAAGCCCTGATAACAAAAGCCGATATTACAAATGATGAACCCGGGAAGGTAACTGTTGTTTTCAGGTATGATATTATGGGGGATGAAAATGAAAAAATTGCTGGCTATTCTTCAGTCTATACAATTTATGGTACCTCAGATGTAGTCATATCAAATTCATTCCGGAAAATTTCAGAGAAAATCCCTGAAATACCAAGGATGGGTATGCAGATGCAGCTGCCGGAAGAATTTGCCAACCTTAAATGGTACGGACGGGGTCCTCATGAAAACTATGCAGACAGGAAAACTTCTGCAGAAGTGGGTCTTTATGAAAGCACAGTAGCCGATCAGTACGTTCCTTATATACGACCACAGGAAAACGGGTATAAAACCGATACTCGCTGGCTAACACTGACTGATGATAATGGAACAGGTATCCTGGTGAGCGGAGATCCGGTATTCTGCTTTGCCGCAATGAATTATGTCCATGACGATTTTGAATCACCCGGGAAATTGTCACAGTACCGGCCCGATGCAAAGAGCGCAAATACGCATACTGTTGACGTTAAGCCGCATGATTTTATAAACCTGAATATCGATCTTGCACAGATGGGCGTCGGAGGAGATGACTCATGGGGTGCAATAATCCATCCGGAGTACCGTCTTCTGGAAAACAGCTATGAATATTC
>JAPLDX010000119.1 GCA_026391215.1 Bacteroidia bacterium | reverse complement strand
ATTCCTGTCAGGTCAGCGCTCTTCTCTCCGGCATTTGTTATCTCAATAAACTCCCTTTCTTCACTTTCAGGATATGAGATCGTTGTATCCGGGTGGTACATTATCCTGCTTATAACAAGTTCAGGAACCGCTACATTGCTGCATTCCGACCATGATCCAAGATTGTCAGTGATCCACGGGATTCTTTTCTCAAGAAAGGATTTGATTTCTGCGATCCTCTTCTGGTGGTCCTTCACATTATTCCATTTTTTATTTTCTCTTACTATAGCTTCACTGATTGATGCTACTGTTGAATCAATAAGGTTGTTTATGCTTGTCAGATTCAATGGCTGACCCGGAAGGATAAGTTCGTTCCATCTTTTTGAAAGATAGCACCTGAACTTGTTGTTATAAAACATATCCCGCCAGAATTTTGGCCCTTCATTATCTCCATTCGAGAACTGCCATACGTTAAATTTACTTCTGTCATAACCCCAGAAGTGCAGGTCATTGTTAAAAGTAAGGTCTGAATCCCATATTGGTCCGGATCTTATCTTCCCATTCCGGTCTTTATGAAAATATGTGCTGAACTGGTATGAATCTGCATTTGATGAAAGCTCGCTGATTATCATGTAATCAATGAATGAAGGCATATCAATCACTGAAGGAACTCCGGTTGTCGCTGAATAGTCCCCGCTGGTGATTGCTGATTCGAATAAATTAAACTGTCGCTTGATATAGTTAGCCTGAAGTTCGGTAACGGTTTCAGGTTTGGGAAACTCATGAATAAAATCGACCGTCCCACCATTCCATGCATACATCTTCCAGGCAACGGGATCACCTCCTGTTGTTTTATCAGCCTTGGTGATATAACCGCCGGTAACTTCAGGCATGTAATTATCATTTACGGTGATCTTATAAACATCCACCCTGTTATCATCTGCCTTTATCTTTTCATCAAGCAAATAAAGTCCCCTGTATTCTCTATTGATAACTACCTCACAATAGGCTGTCCTGGAAGCATATTCTCCTATCTGCCTTGAAAGGTTGAAGCAGAGGTAGTCGCGGATCAGGGCTGAATCGTAGATCATGCTGTTGAGTATCCAGTCATGTTCGGCAGGCATGCCCAGGAGTTTTACATTATTGTTTGTAACACCATCCGCCATTTTTGTTGAAAAGCCATATTGCGTCTTGTTTATATTATATTGCGAGGATGATCCTCTGATCTCTATGTCTATATTCCCGTTATAATCCAGGTATCCTGCAGTATCCTGATCAGATATGTAATTTCTCTGGCCGTTGCCCCTGTAAATTATTTTCATAGTCGCCAATGGGAAGGTTGCTGTCAGTGAAGCTCTGGGCGCCCGCCATATCAGCAAGGAGTACTAATAATATTGTAATGAAATAAAACGGTCTCATAAAATATGGTAACATTTCCCAAAAATAATCTTTTTTTCCACAAACGATTTTTATCTTGCTGATCATATTTTATTCATTATGCCACGCAGGGACGATATTAAAAAAGTGCTGATAATAGGCTCGGGTCCGATAATCATCGGACAGGCCTGCGAATTCGATTATTCAGGAACGCAGGCTTGTAAAGCATTAAGATCACTGGGATATAAGATCGTGCTCGTCAATTCAAATCCTGCGACAATAATGACAGATCCTGAAATGGCTGATGTAACTTATATTGAGCCCCTTAATGAGTATGCCCTTACAGAAATAATTAAAAAGGAACGTCCCGATGCCCTGCTTCCAAATCTTGGAGGCCAGACCGGGCTGAACCTCTCCTCTCTGCTCGCAAAAAAAGGCATACTGGCAAAATATAATGTTGAGGTCATTGGAGTAAATATTGATGCTATAGAACGTGGTGAAGACAGGATAGCATACAAGGAGACCATGAATCGTCTAGGGATTGAAATGCCGGAAAGCAAGGCAGTCAATACTGTGGAAGATGCCGAAAAAGTGGCAGCTGAGCTGGGGTACCCTGTGGTTATCCGTCCCGCTTATACCATGGGAGGCACCGGCGGCGGAATGGTCTATAACCTCGAGGAGCTGCGGACAATTGCCAGCAGGGGACTTGCAGCCAGCATGGTGCACCAGGTGCTTGTCGAAGAATCCGTCCTTGGATGGGAAGAGCTTGAGCTTGAAGTGGTACGTGATGCAAAAAATCAAATGATCACTGTCTGCTTTATTGAGAATGTCGATGCAATGGGTATTCATACAGGCGATTCATTTTGCACAGCCCCCATGCTCACAATAAGCCAGGAACTCCAGAAACGTCTCCAGAAATATTCTTACGACATCGTTGAAGCGATCCAGGTTATCGGAGGAACAAATGTGCAGTTTGCCCATGATCCTAAAACCGACAGGGTGGTAGTGATCGAAATTAATCCCCGTACATCGAGATCATCAGCGCTTGCATCAAAAGCTACAGGATTCCCTATCGCATATGTATCTTCGCTTCTTGCAGGCGGTCTGACACTCGATGAAATACCTTACTGGCGCGAAGGGACACTCGAAAAATACACACCTTCCGGCGATTATGTCGTTGTGAAATTTGCGCGCTGGGCCTTTGAGAAATTTGAAGGACTTGAAGATAAACTTGGCACCCAGATGCAGGCTGTTGGTGAAGTCATGAGCATAGGCAAAAATTATAAGGAAGCCCTGCAGAAAGCCATCCGTTCGCTTGAGATTGGCCGATACGGACTTGGTTTTGCAAAGGATTTCAATAAAAAACCTCTTGATGAGCTGATGAACCTGCTTAAGCATCCTTCAAGCGAAAGGCAGTTCATAATGTACGAAGCATTGCGTAAAGGCGCTGATATTGAAGATCTTCACAGGAAAACGCATATCAAAACCTGGTTCATCCGGCAAATGAAGGAGCTGGTCGAAGAGGAAGAAAAAATACTTGCATATAAAGGGAGGATGATTCCTGATGATGTCCTGATAAGGGCAAAGAAAGATGGATTTGCCGACAGATACCTTTCAAAGATTTTAGATCTTCCCGAAAAGGAAATAAGAGGAAAAAGGATCTCCCTGGGACTGAGAGAAGCCTGGGAACCTGTCCCTGTAAGCGGTGTCAATGATGCCTCATATTATTTTTCAACTTACAATGCCCCCGACAAGGTCCAGATAAGCAGCAGGAAAAAGATTATGGTACTTGGCGGCGGTCCCAACAGGATTGGCCAGGGAATTGAGTTCGACTATTGCTGTGTACATGCCGCTTTCGCAATACGCAAGGCAGGGCTGGAATCGATAATGATAAACTGCAATCCTGAAACGGTATCCACAGATTATGATACTTCTGACAGGCTCTATTTTGAGCCCCTCACAGCCGAAGATGTCCTGAGCATATATGAAAAGGAAAAGCCTGAAGGTGTAATTGTCCAGTTCGGGGGACAGACTCCATTGAATCTTTCAAGGGAGCTCGCTGAGGCTGGAGTGAAAATACTTGGCACCACTCCTGACACAATTGATCTTGCAGAGGACCGCGACCGTTTCAGACATGTTATAGAAAAACTTGGCATTCCACAGCCCGAATCGGGTATGGCAAGCAACCTGGACCAGGCACTGGCTATTGCTGAAAGGATCAAATATCCGCTTATGATCAGGCCATCATATGTGCTTGGTGGAAGGGCAATGAAAATAATTCTCGACGAGGAAATGCTTGAAGAATATGTTGCAAAGGCTGTTGGAGTTTCTCCCGACAGGCCGCTTCTTCTTGATAAATTCCTCGAGGATGCAATTGAGACAGAGGCAGATGCAATATCTGATGGAACAGATGCCTTTGTCCCTGCTGTCATGCAGCATATTGAATATGCCGGTATTCATTCAGGCGATTCAGCATGTGTAATACCTCCTGTGATAATACCGAAAGAACATAAGAAAACAATCTATGATTATACCAGGAGGCTTGCAATGGAACTTAAGGTGGTAGGCCTGCTTAATATCCAGTATGCTATCTATGAGGATGTTGTGTATATCCTGGAAGCCAATCCCCGGGCTTCGAGGACTGTGCCTCTGGTATCAAAAGTTTGCAACGTTTCAATGGCAAGAATAGCTACGCAGATACTCCTGGGGCAGAAGCTATCTGATTTCGGTCTGAAGAACAGGGCTATAAAACATTACGGAGTTAAAGAGGCTGTTTTCCCGTTTAACATGTTCCCGGCTATCGATCCTCTTCTCGGCCCTGAGATGCGCTCCACGGGAGAAGTACTTGGCATGGCCGATACATACGGTATGGCATTCTTCAAATCGCAGGAAGCGACACAATCTCCTCTCCCGATAAAAGGAACCGTTCTGATCACAATTGCTGACAGGGACAAGAATCGTATCGTTGAGACTGCAAGGAACTTCAGGGATATGGGATTTAAAATACTATCGACAGGAGGTACAAAGAAATTTCTTGAACAGAATGATGTTCCGGCAACTCTGATACTGAAGGTTCATGAAGGCAGACCCAATATTGTGGATGCCATCAAGAACGGAGAAATAGACCTGGTGGTTAATACCCCGGCAGGACGGCTTAGTGAATATGATGACTCCTACATCAGGAAAAATGCCATTAAATATGGTATTCCTTATATCACTACCACCTCAGCTGCACTCTCAGCTACACAGGGTATTAAAGAAAGGCAGAATGGTAAATACAAGGTAAGGTCGATCCAGGATTACCATTCTGCTATTGAAGAGTGATCTCTTAGAACTTGGTTAGTTTTCAGGATATGTATCCCCACTCCTTCATTATCTCAAGGTCGGCCTTTACACATTCCATCGGGGTTCTTCCCTGGTATGACTCCTGTTCAATAATATAAACTTTAGTTCCTCCAATCTTTGTTGCCAGGTCAACTACCTTTTGGGTTTCTACTATTCCTTCTCCGATGATGCAGCTCTCATATTCCTCGTTTCCGCTCGTCGATTTGATCTCGTCTTTAACATGCAGGTTTTCGAATCTGCCCGGATACTGGTTTACGACATCAATAGCCACTGCGCCTCCGTTATACAAGTTACCAATATCAAGCTGTACCACAACAAGTTCGGGATCCATGTTCTTCATCATGATATCGAAGAGTTTAGTATCATTAAGCTTCTGACTGAATTCAAAATCGTGGTTATGATAACCGAATTTCATCCCGTTTTTCCTGCAGAGCTCGCCGCATTTATTGAAGACTCCCATATATCTCATGAAATCATCATAATTACTTCTCATGCTGTCGTCCATCCATGGACTGACAACATATTTTTGTCCCATAAATGCTGCATCTTCAATGGTCTGCTTCCAGCTGTCAGAAAAATCCTGTTTTGCTTCATCCCAGTCCTGACTGCCCATAACCGTATGACCGCTTAGCATGCTCAATCCCAGGTCGTCGATAATTTTTCTGAATTCTGATGCAGGATAACCGTAAAACTTACGATCTATGTAATTTGCATGTTCCACATATTTATAGCCCATGACTGCAACCTGTTTCAATGAGCCCAGGGGATCTGCAGCCATTTCATCACGGATGCAATAAAGCTGAAGTCCTACCATCCCTTTTTGTCGTCCGCAGCCCAGAATAAGTTCAGGCAGAACTGCACTGCCTGCAACAGCCAGGGCACCTGTCTTGATAAAAGTTCTTCTTGAGGTTTTCATATTCATAATATTAATAAATAGTATCCTGTAAACAATAGTACATTAATCCTTAAAAGGGACATCTTAAGGAGAGTTCTTATCACTATATAGATTTAAGAAATGAGGTCAGCTTATTCCTTTATTCTATTTTTCAGCTCTTTTATCTCCTTATCCTTTTTTGCTGCATCTTCTTCAAGTTTTGCGATCTTTCCATTCAGATCATCAACCTTGTTATTCAGCTTGCTGACATTATCCTTCAGTTCGGCAACCTGTTTCTGCAGGTCGGCTTTTTCCGCTTCAAGGCCTTTAATGATAGGGGTATATACTGACTTGGCATAGAACCATGCTGTAAAATAGCCTATGATTGCTGCAACCAGGAGCAAAGCTATGATAGTAATGACTGCTCCGGTAACAGATGCGAGTGGTATAAATAATTGTGTCATATTAGTTGAGTTTAATTGTTATTTCTGTTCTTCTATTCTTTGCTCTCTCCTCTTTGGTGATATAACCAGCGGCAGGCTTGGTTTCTCCCAGTGACTGTGTGATTATCCTGGAAGCATTAATTCCCTTACTTTCAAGGTATTTGCCAACAATTTCAGCTCTTTTCTGCCCAAGATCCATATTGAAATCAGGGGTTCCCACCAAGTCAGTATTGCCTGTTACGGAAAGCATTGAACCCGGATATTTATCCAGCCATGCCTTAAATTCAGCAATGCTGTTGTCATTTTGCGGATCTGCTTTGAATTTTGCGTCATTGAATTCAAAATAGATCGTGAGGTCCTTTGGCATCATTGCTTTAAGTTTCATTAAAGAATCTGCCTCTCTGGTCACTGTTTCCGGTACTGTTACAACCGCAGCCGGTTTTCTGAGCGCTGGCAAAAGGTGGTCGTTATACAGCCATGCGGAAAAAAAGCACCAGATCACAAATACAATACATCCAGTAATAAGAATTCTCATATTAATTATGTTTAGTTACAGATCGGGTTTTGATCCTTACAAGTTAGGAAAATATTATAACATAAGATAGATACTTATTAAATATATTATCAGAAGGGGTATTCCCTTAAACAAGACTTTCTATAATGGGTTCCAGGCTCTTATTGAATTTTCGGCGGTATAAGCTTGTACATGACCGGCGTAACCAGTCTTGCCAGGAGAGTTGATGTTATGAGTCCTCCAATAATTACAAAAGCCAGCGGAGCATACAATGCGGAATGACTCAACGCAATGGGCAGCAGACCTCCGATAGCTGTAAGCGTTGTAAGCAATACCGGAAGGAATCTTATTTCGCCGGCCCTGATTATGGCATCATTGAGAGAAACTCCTTCCTCCCTGAGCTGGTTGGTGAAATCCACAAGCAATATCGAGTTTTTGATTTCAATCCCTATAAGAGCAACAAAACCAACAGCAGCTGCAAATGAGAGAGTATAACCTGTAATCCAGAGCATTAATAGTCCTCCGATTATTCCTAACGGGATCACTGAAAGGACTATAAGCGTACTCTTGAATGTCCTGAATTCGAGTATCAGCACTGCAAATATTCCGAAAATTGCAATCAATATTGCTGTCCCTATTCCTTCAAAACTCTCTTTACGGCTTTCAATTTCACCAGCCTCAATTATCTTAAAACCCTCAGGGAGATCAAGCTTATCAATTTCTTTCAAGATCTCCCTGGTCACATTATCAGTATTGTAACCTGTTCGCACTGAAGAAGATACAGTCATTGATCTTTCGTTGTTATAATGATCGATATACGTTGGGGAGTTTGAAAATCCAATACTTGCGAGCTGTGAAAGGGGGATCTGGGCTCCGGTAAGCGATGAAACATAAATATTGTCAAATGCCCTGACAGAACCTGTTTCTTCCCTTGGCAGCCTGACATTTATAGAATATTCCTTTCCGTCGGTATCACGGTATTTGCCGGCAACGATCCCTGCAAGGCCGAGTCTTATTGTTCTGTCAATTTCCACTGCAGGTACACCAAATACAGCTGCCTTTTCAGTATTAATGCCAATTTTAATCCCTGTAAGCGACTGGCTGAGAGGATTTTTAATATATGTCGTTGCTTCATGAGATCTGAAAATATCTTCGATCAAACCTGAATAGCGTTTCAGGGTATCAAGATCATTCCCTACAATCCTCATGGCTATGGGGGCATCAACAGGAGCGCCATTTTCAAATTCATTCACATAAATCCTTGCATTTATATAAGTGTTCAGGGTATCCCTGAGTTCATCGATAAAACTGCCAAGTTCAGGAACAATGTCCCTCTTTACCTCACAGAGGATTTCCCCTGTGGTTGATTGTTCACTTTTCTGGAAAGAATTATAATAGATCATCGGATTCCCTTTTCCGACATTTGACATAAAATATACAACTTCCGGCCTCTCCTTCAGAACTGACTCAACAAATCTTACCGCCTTATCGGTTTCTGTAATATTGCTGCCCCTGGGAGCTTCGATAGTTATAAAAAACTGCGGTACTCCGGCTTTCGGGAAAAGACTGAATCCTATCAGCCTGACAAGGAAAAGAGAACTGAAAAAGAATATGGCAGCAAGCAGGACACTCTTGCCGGGATTATCAAGGCACCAGTGCAGTGCGCGTCCATAGGTGAAATCAATGGCTTTGTGAAATCCCCTCAGAACAATATTTCCCCTTGGATCCACATTCCCTTTGAAAGTAATACTTGTAATGAACGGTATTATGGTAAGAGCGACAAACAGTGATCCCAGCACAATAAAACCGACGGCTGTTGGGAAAACACGCATATACTGACCTGCCTTTCCCGGCAGAAACATCAGGGGAAGAAACGCAAAAATAAGCGTCGCTGTACACCCTAATACTGCCAGTCCGATCTGATTTGTTGCTTTTATTGCCGCTTCCCTGGGCTTGGTGCCTCCCCTTACCCACCTTGAGATATTCTCAACAACAACTATTGAATCATCGACAAGCAGACCCAGCGCAACAACTGCTCCGACAATGCTGAGCTGGTTTATGCTGAAACCTGCCAGGTAGAGGCCCGTAAACCCGATCATGACAGATAACGGTATGGATATCATGACAATGCCTGAGGCTCTGAATCCAAGCGGCATTAAGGTAATAAGCACAAGCAGGAAAGCGAAGAGGAAATCACGCTCAAGCCTGCCAAGCTTTACTTTTACATTTTCAGCCTGGTCAAAGCCTCTTTCAAGGATTATACCCGCAGGGAGCTTTTTATCGAATGTATCATAAATATTGTATATGGAATTGCGAACATCATGTATATTCTCTCCCGTTTTCATACTTGCAGTAATGAATGCTGCATTCTTACCGTTGTACCGGCCGAAATATTTCAGGTCTTCATAACCCCAGCTTACATTGGCAATATCTTTCAGATAAACAAGCTGCCCCATATTATTGCCGACTACCGTACTCCGGACTTGTTCAATATTCTGATAGCTTCCGCTGGTGGTCACATTAAATTTCTTGGAGCCAATATCAATGCTCCCTCCAGGGATGTTGGCATTTTCACTTTGTATTGCATTAATTACCTGGCTGACAGTAATATGCAACTGTGCCATTTTCGGCAGATTCACTTCTATGCTTAACTCCTGTTTAGGATAAGCGACTGCACTAGTTTTTCTTATTCCAGGAAGAGTTGATATTTCATCCTTAAGATCTTCTGCCAGTCTTCCAAGTTCCGAGTATTCTGCAGTTTCCGATACCAAGGCGCTCTGTATTACATTTGTATTTCCTGCCTGGATCTTAATAACATCTATGCTGTAAAGATCTTCGGGCAATGAGGGCTTAACCGAATTGACCTGGCTCATCAGCTCATCATATGACTCATCAGGATCCGATTCTGAAGAGAATTCCACCACTATAATTGCCACACCTTCCTTGATCTCACTCTTAACCCTGTCAATATCTTCAAGCTCATTCAGGCTCTTTTCTACTTTCTCCACAACAAGTTCCTCAATATCTGAAGGAGAAGCACCCGGATATACCGCCACTATCGGGAAAATAGCTATCGGGAATTCAGGATCTTCTGACTGAGGTATCTCCAGGAAAGAATATATCCCAAGTGAAACCAGGAGGAGAAAGACTACTATCGTGAATTGATAGTTTTTTACTGCTAATTCTGATATCTTCATAAAGTTTGTCTTGCAGGTCCTGCAGGTCTTGCCAGTCCTGCAAGTCCATCCCAGGCCGATCGACCTGCACGACTTGCACGACTTGCACGACTTGCATGACTATTTTACTACTTCAATTTTCATCCCATCCCTGAGATATGCTGCTCCTTCAGTAACTATGGTTCTGACCATATCAGGAATGCCTTTCACTGCGGCATCATCTCCTTTAATTGCCTCAATATCAATCTTGTGTTTTACCACAGTTCCTGAATCTGTAACAGAATATATATAGCCTGTTTGTCCGTCAGCTTCAACAATTGCTCCCACCGGCAGCATGACATAAACCTTTTTCCCTGACGGGAAAATATCAACTCCGGCAATAAACCCGGAAGCAAGCCGGTGTCCCATTCCGTCAAGACTAAGTTCAGTTTCAAAAGTGCCGGTCATGGGATTCGATATTCCGCTTACCTGATCGACAACTGCAGGAAATTTTACTCCGGGATAAGCATCAATGACAACATCAGCCGAATCACCGGGATTTATTCTGACTATATCGCGATCCGAGATACTGGATCTTACTTTCCAGAACTTTCCTCTGGTACCGAAAAGAAAGACCGGGTAACCTGCGGGAACAAGCTCATTTTGCTTGACCAGCTGCCTGAGCACAATGCCGTCACCGGGAGCCTTGATAGTTGAATGCAAAAGGTTGAACCCGGCAATCTCTAAATTAGATTTTGCAACATTCAGTGCAGTGGTTGCATTCTGGAACTGCTCCAGTGTAGCTACTGTGTCGCCGTAAAGGCTTTTGGCACGGGTCCAGTCACGACGGGCTTTTTCATATCCGTTCCTGGCCATATCGACATTTGCATTTATCTCAGCCAGGTTAAGGGCAGCAATGATATCTCCTTTTTTTACATTATCTCCCTCCTTTACATTTATCGTGGCAACAATGCCTCCTGTTTTAAAGGATAGCTTTATCTCTTCCTCCGACGTCAGAATTCCGCTTGAATGTACAGAAATACTGACATCCTCCGGAATTATGCTTACAACCCTGACCCTTGTGGTTTCCGTCTTTGGTGCCGGGACAGTATCGTTCCTGCAACCGCCCGGCAGAAAGAGGAGAAAACATGCACTTAAAATTATTCTTTTCATTATATTTTAGTTATTCTGTTTTATTCACTGCGGTGATATTTTCAAATTCAGCAAATGATGAGAGGTATTTGAATTTTGAAATTATAAGGTTTTCTTCGGATTGTGTCATGCTGGTCCTGGCATCAATATATTCAATAAGGCTTACCTGCCCTTCCCCGTACTTTTTTTCCACGATCCTGTAGCTTTCCCGGGCATTCTTTAACCGGCTTTCAGCTGCAGTAATGCCTTTGTCTGCAGTTGAAAGCTCATTCAGCGCATCAATAACCTGCAGCTCAATTTGCTTTTTTGCTTCTTCCAGCTGGCTTCCGGCAATCTCCTTCTGGATAACGGCCTGCCTTATCTTTGCCTTGTTGCTGAATCCCTCAAACAGGTTCCATGTTAGTACTGCTGAAGCCTGCATATAATCCTGCTCGTTATTGAAGGCGTATTTTTCACCCTGGAATCCGTAGTCGGCAACGGCAAAAAGCTCGGGCAGCTTCTGCGACTGATTCATTTTGACCTGTAGTCCTGTAATCTTTTCATAATTCTCAAGCTTCCTGATCTCTTCCCTGTTCTTAATGGCTGTTACTATATGATCATCAGAGACCTGTGACAGCGCCGGGAACACTTCCGGCTGCTGTATAATAATGCTGTCAGCTAAATGTCTGTTTAACAGGAAATTTAAATAAGCACAGGCGATTTTATTATTCTTTTCTGCGTTCTGAAGCTCCTGATCAAACTTATTGAGTTCAGCCTCGGAACGATAAATGTAATCGGCAGTAATCTTATCATTGCTTATAAGCTTACGGTTGACCCTGATATTCTCCAACAGCAGCTTGCGGGTGTCAAGGAGCATTGAGACCAGGGCATCTGTCATTGCAGCATTGTAGTAAGCTTTTTTTATTTCAGCCGTTAGCTCTCTCCTGTATTGCCCGATGTCCATCTCACCTATAAGAGTCATCTCTTTCCTGATCTTTGAATTAAAATAAATATCAGTATTGATCACAGGTTGAACAAGACGCATCTTTGTCTCATGCTCAGTGGGCCGGAGAAAATTTATCTGCTGATTGTCTATCATCGGGAAGAGACTGGATGAAGTGAGGCTGTTCAGTGTTGCATAAACCGGATTAAGAAGGTCTCCGACCGGGAAATCAATTACGCGGCCGCCATCAGATACTGTATAACGCGCATTGAAGCTTATTCCCGGATAAAACAGACCCTTTGCCTCTTTAAGGGCTTCGATGCTCCTTTCATAATCTGACTGCTTTTGTTTCAGGGCAAGGTTATTCTCCAAGCCGTAACTGATATATTCTTCCAGTACGGGCTGGCCCTGCAGCAATGAAGGAATCATCAAAATAATCAGTAATACTCTGTTTTTCATGATTTTACTTTTTTATTTGCTTCCATGGCCTTCACCCTCTCCTGCATATTGTGGATGATGGCTTCAAACAGACCTTTTACCAGTTCCCTGTTCTGCACTGTTCCTTTTTCATAGAGTGTTTCTGCGAATGTGAAAATCTCCCTCTGAAATGACATCTGCCCCTTATAGGCAATCTGTCCCTTTTCGGAAAGCTTCAGGTTGAATTCCTTTTTGTTATTGGAATTCGATTTAAATACAAGGTTTTTGGATTCAAGCTTCCTGATCGTCTGGGAAATTGCCCCCCTGGTAACTCCCATTTTTTCGGCCAGGTGTGTCATATTTATTTCCCTGTTCTTACCTACAGTTGTAATAGTGTGGATCTCTGTAAAATACAGCAGATCCCCGGTTCCGTAATCAACCGGTTTCCTTGAAATAACGGAATAGAGATGAAGGATTTTAAGGAACTGGTCAATCAGTAATTGCAATTCGCTATTCATAGTAATTTTGTTTAGATGCTAAACAAAATTAAAAATAGTTTAGATACTAAACAAATTTATTTTAAAGGAGAGCCTGTCCCTCTCTGGCGGGAGGTGTCATGCCCGCAGGGTTATAACGGGGTGGTTTATTAAACTAGTCCTTAAACAGATGTTTCTTCCTGAATTCCTTCAGGAGATCTTCTTCAGATTCATCGTTTTTGATGCCTGTAAAAAGTAATTCAACCAGTTTTTCGATAGTTTTATCGCTGAAACCCGCTTCAATGGCAAACTTTCTGATCATTTTCCTTTCGCTTTCCATGATAACTTCGTCGGCAAGTATCATCTGGGCAACCTGGTAAAGATGTGCGAATTTATCGTCAAGGCTATAGGGGGGAGTATAATGATGGCTTCGGTGTGTATGCATCAGCTCATCAATTTCAGGATCAGTCAGTCCGAATTTTCTTCCTTCCTTATGAAGAAGGTCAAGCTCTTCCTTGCTCATTTTCTTATCAGTCCTTGAAATCTGCACAAGATGAATAAATGCTTCCTTATTAACTCTTTTGCCCTGGGGTGTTGTAAAGTCTGAGAAGTTCATATTTCTTCAATTAAAAGTTTTGTAACTGATTTTTTTCCGGGATTAAAATTATAAAAAATAGTTGTTTGATATATAACAAGTTCAATATTTTACAATGCTCTGACCAGAACGGGGAGATTCCTCATTACGCCTCCGGCGTCGGCTTCATTCGGAATTGTAGATGTTAAGTAATTCGAGGACAGTTTTCCAAAAATTTGGCAGGAGTTAATCCATTTATACCCTGGTGAGGCCTTTCATGATTATAGTAATACATATATTGTAATAACTCCTCTTTCATCTCTGCC
>JAPLDX010000026.1 GCA_026391215.1 Bacteroidia bacterium | reverse complement strand
TTTTTATCATCATACTGGATATTGAATACCGTCGGCCATGTAGGCTTTGCTCCCTCAACAGGTATCCACTGGTGATAATCCCCTGCCCATGTTCCGTTCTTCCAGCAATCATCATCAAGCTTGCCATCAATGACTGGTCTCGTGCTGCTTAACCTTATCGTTGTATAGACTGGCTGTTGCTTCTTCTGCCATGGTACCGTATCCTGATCGTTTGTGTCCTGAAAGGAAGACAGAGCCGGTATAGAAACAAGAAAACAGAGTGAAAAGAATAACAGGGATCTTGAAAAAAGTGAGAATCTGGCCATTATTAATTTTGTATGTTAATTATTAGAAATCCAGTTTAAAATTAATAGAATATCTTACTTCTTTAAATGTTTTCATTTCATATATTTAATGGCACTAATTGTTTCTTCGATATAATCTTTAAAAACAGCGTCATGAAAGCATTGATGAAGTTTCTCCCTGCCTTATTGATATTTTCCACCTTTAATTACATTCTGTCAGCACAGGACTCGATGGGACCACCTCCCGGGGGACAGCCACAGGTGCAGCAGAAATCTGATCTTATCATTCCCATCAGCACAAAGAATATCAGCCTGGTTCTCAGAGTCAACAGCAGGGACGGAAGAGTATATCAGGCGTACTTCGGTAAAAAGCTGGACAATACTGATAACCTTGCACAGATGAGGGATGCCGGTCATCTGGCATATGCAACATTCGGCACGGATAATCTTTTTGAACCGGCGATCCGGGCCACACATAATGATGGGAATCCTTCCCTTGAATTGAAATATGCTGATTGGATGTTCAGTTCGCCAATTGGCGGGGGAGGTGAAGGTTTTATTCTGAACAAAATAATTCTTAAGGATCCTCAGTATCCATTTGAAGTTACTATCTGCTTTAAAGCTTACCCTGAGGAGGATATTATTGAACAGTGGGTTGAAATAAAGCATAATGAGAAAAAGCCTCTCACAATTTTTAATTATGCTTCTTCGATGCTTCATTTTGATGCGGAAGAATACTGGCTTTCCCAGTTTCATGGCGACTGGGCCGAAGAGATGAGAATGCAGGAAAGTGAACTTACAGCCGGGATAAAAATCCTGGATTCAAAGCTTGGAACACGTGCCCATATGTACCAGACACCCGTGTTTATGTTATCTCTGAACGGAAAATCTGATGAAAACAGCGGTGAAGTGATGGCGGGAACGCTTGGATGGTCCGGCAATTTCAGGTTCCTCTTTGAAGTGGATGAAAAGGGTTCATTGAGAGTTATCTCAGGAATAAATCCTTTTGCCTCGGAATATACTCTTGAGCCGGGAAAAGTATTTAAAACTCCTTCCATGATCTTTACTTATTCAGCGACAGGTAAAGGCCAGGCCAGCCGTAATCTTCATCGCTGGGCAATAAAATATGGGATACTGGATGGTACAGGTTCCCGTCTGACGCTTCTTAATAACTGGGAAGCTACATACTTTGATTTTAATGAAAAGAAGCTGACAGACATCCTTGATAATACGAAGAAGATGGGGCTCGATCTTTTCCTTCTCGATGATGGCTGGTTCGCCAATAAATATCCAAGGAATAATGATCGCGCCGGATTGGGTGACTGGCAGGAAAACAAGACAAAATTGCCAAACGGACTCGGCTATCTTGTCAAAGAAGCTGATAATAAAGGAGTTAAATTTGGAATATGGATTGAACCGGAAATGGTTAATCCTAAAAGCGAGCTTTACGAAAATCATCCGGACTGGATACTAAAGCTTCCAAACCGTCCTGAAAATTATTTCAGGAATCAGCTTGTGCTCGACCTTACAAATCCTGAGGTGCAGGAGTTTGTTTATAATGTCGTGGATGGAATGCTTACAGTGAATCCCGGAATTGCTTTTATTAAGTGGGATTGCAACCGTATGATGACAAATACCTATTCGGTATACCTGAAAGATAAACAGTCACATATTTATATCGATTATGTAAACAGCCTGTACAGCGTACTTGAACGCCTACGCCAGAAATATCCTCATCTTCCTGTGATGCTCTGTTCAGGCGGTGGAGGACGAGTTGATTATGGAGCGCTCCGCTATTTTACTGAATTCTGGGCAAGCGATAATACAGATCCGCTTGAAAGGATATATATTCAATGGGGATACTCTTATTTTTTCCCGGCAGTTGCGGTATGCAACCATATAACCTCCTGGGGAAATCAATCCCTGAAATTTAAAACTGATGTTGCAATGATGGGAAAGATGGGGTATGATATAAGGGTTGATGAATTGACTGAGAAGGAGCTTGAATTCAGTCAAAATGCAATCCTTAATTATAAAAGACTGAGTGATATTATCTGGCACGGAGATCTTTACAGACTTGTATCACCTTATGAAGAAAACAGGGCGGTTTTGATGTACGTAAACAATGCAAAAGATAAAGCTGTATTATTTGGATACGTACTTAATGCACGGTATGGTGAGACTTTCAATCGTGTAAAATTACAGGGGCTTGATCCTGCCAGAACATATAATATTAGGGAGATAAATATGTCAGGTGAAATCAGGTGGGGAATGGGAATGTCAGAAAGTGGAAGGAGCTATACCGGTGATTATCTTATGAAAATCGGATTGACCATTGGTTCTGCCACACCATTGACCAGTACTGTTTACGAAATTTCGGAATAGAAAATTCCGATTAGTTCAGGTCTGTGTTTTTCTTTAACAAACGGGGAAAGAAACGGGGAACCTGTTTCATATAATCCTTATATTCCGGAATTCTTTTAATAAGATCCTTTTCTTCAAATCTTGATTGCAGCAAAATCCACAACACCCCGATAATGGAAGCGATCCCGACCTGTAAAGAAGGCCTCAGAATGAATACTCCGGCAAATTCAAGAAAAGTGCCGCTGTGAATCGGGTGACGCATCAGGGAATAGATCCCTTTTCTTACAAGGCTGTCGCCAGTTGAAGGCGCTGCAGCTTTTATTCTTATGCTTATCAACGCTATTACAATTATTATTGCTCCAATGGTAATAATGATCCATCCTGTTATCTGAACAGGCAACGTAACCTCATATAACCATTCTGATGATTCACGTATTGCCAGTACTAAGCCGATTGCCCAGACAGGGATTCCTGTAATATCCCGCAGGACAATTGTTAGGGCAGTACCTGTTTTTCTCCCCCACTTCTCAGAAAATGTTGTGGTAAAGGCACTTGCCAGGTTCGATATAAAACCCGGAATCAGGAATAAAAGAAACCAGTACATCTTTCCCTCCTTTTTATTAGAGAAATAAAATGTAAGTTACAAAATATTGTTTAATTGGAATCCCATCCTGCAAGCCGCGCCCAGAGCCACCAGGCAGCATATGCCTTCTGGTTAGCATTAAGCGGCTGACTGTGTGCCGATGAGCAATCGTACCAGTCAACTCCCTGTGTATGGGAATTTTGCCATTCAGTCGCCCAGTTTCCGTCAAGTGTTCCGTCACCGTTGGTATCATAGGCACAGGCATCACTGGGTTTCTTATCTCCGAAATAGGTGCCATCAGGGTTATAGCATTCTATGTCAGCAAAATCAAATAGTATTCTTTTATTATCCTTGCAGTAATTTCTTATCTGCTCGTTACGTAAATGCAGGTTTCCTGTCAGTCCTGTTCCGTCCAGATGACCTGTCATGTAGACAAATTTTACATCAGGGTAGTCTGACTCGAGATCAGCCATCAGGTTGAGATAAGTGTTGATATCAGCTTCAGAGGCTGATGAAACCTGTCCGCACCATGACCAGATAATTACATTGACATCTGTGTTTGAATTAAGGTAGGTCCTTGTCCTGTCGGCCCACGAGGTTCTGTCCGGATTTCCAAGATCTCCTGACATTGCATAATCATGCAAGTCAAGCGCACTATTCGTACCGCCATTATTCCATGAATAGGCAGTTCCCTTAAAACTTACCAGTCCGGTCATGCCGTCAGTAAGCTGGCTGCCGTGGGATGTGTGACCATAGGCAATATGAAGTTCCTGTTTCGCAGTAGTTACATATTCAGCCGGGATTGAACTTAATTTTGTACAGTTATGATCAATGATCATATTGTCAAACTTCGGTTTGTTGTTGTTTTCTTTTTCACATCCTGAAATAGCGGCGGCTAAAATCAGTGGCAGAATGAATTTTAAGGTTTTCATAATAATAAGACACAGGAAATGACAGAAATGGTTGCAGGCTTAAGAATTTCCTGTCAGATCTTCAGTTTCAGCCACAGGTTCAGTTGCTGTCTGAATTCCTTTAGCCACTTCCGGAATTATTCCCATTTTTACATATACGGGCCTGACGATGGTTTTAAGTTCGGGGAGCTTTCTGTAAAAAAAGATAGCTCCTGTCAGGCATGCAGCTCCGCCAATAAAAATAGTAGCAGGAGTTCCAATCATTTTTGCCAGGGCGCCTGCAAGAAGGCTCCCGAATGGTGCCGTTCCCATTATGGCCATGGTATAGAAGCCCATTACCCTGCCCCGTTTATCATCATCTGCAATGGTCTGAAGAATTGTATTGCTTGATGCCGAATGGAGCATCATGCCCAGACCTGTAAAAACAAGGAGAAGCATTGAAAGAAGAAATAACCTTGAAAATGCAATGGATATCAGGCCGATGCTAAAAAGAGCACAAGCTGCAGGTATGAGTCTCCCCAGCTTCAAAAGTGATTCCTTTGAGGCAAGATAAACAGCGCCAATAAGAGCTCCCAGTCCGGCTGCTCCCATCAGGAAGCCAAATGTATCTGACCCTCCATGCAATACTTCTTTGGCATAAACCGGCATCAGGACTTGATATGAACCACCCATAAGACTTACAAGTCCCAGGAGAAGAATAAGATATTTTATTGGTGCGAAGCCGAATGTATAATCCAGACCTTCTTTCAGCTCTCGGAGCATACGGGTTCCCTTTTTCTTTATCTCCCGGCGGGGTACCCGCATCATTAACAATGAAGTGATTACAAACACATAACTTATCGCATTTATCAGGAAGCAGATGCCTTCTCCGGTTGTGGCCAGCATTAATCCTGCAATTGACGGGCCGATCAGCCTGGCTCCATTGAACATCATGGAATTCAGCGCTATTGCGTTTCCCAGGTCTTCTTTTTTCTCGACCATTTCAATAACGAAGGAGTGCCTTGAAGGAACATCGAAAGCATTTATGCAGCCCAGTGCTATGCTTAATGCAACAATTTGCCAGATCTGAATATCACCGGTCAGTGCAAGTATTGCGAGTGTCAAAGCCTGAAGTAACGACACAATCTGTGTTACCAGCAGTACCCTGTACCTGCTGAACCGGTCAGTAAGAACGCCCGCAAAAGGGGCAATAAGAAAAGTTGGAATCTGTCCGGCAAAACTTACCACTCCCAGCAGGAATGCCGATCCGGTTAAATGGTAAACAAGCCATGGCATGGCAATCCGCTGCATCCACGTTCCTATGAGTGAAACACTTTGCCCCGCAAAGAATAAACGATAATTTCTGTACTGAAGTGAACGGAAGATTGTATTTATCCTGGAAGAAAAGTCAATATTAAACGGCATCTTCTTCACCCGGTTCAGATCACATTAAACAAGCATAATACAGCGATCACAATAATTGTAAGCGATGACACTCCTACCGGGAACCAGACAGGCGCTATCCATGGAACAGGTATAAGAAAAAGTGCATCAATTGTCTTAAGTGTCGGTGGCCATTTTATGAGAATATACAGTGAGAGATAGTAGAAAAGATCCCAGAATGCGAAAGTCCACAGGAAGAATACTCCACGCTCGATCCAGGTTGTTCCGACCAGGTATGCTATAACTACAAGCATTATAATTGTTGCAGCTTCCCTGGTCATCTCGATATACAGGTAACGCTTCGGAAATTTTTCAACTGACTCTTTATTCGATTCTGAATCAAGCATTCCAAGGGCTTTCCTGAGGTATACGACAACTACTCCTTCGAAATGTGCCATTGCAATTCCAAAGATGGCGAGAAGTGATAATCTTAATAGCATTTTAATTTAATTGATGAAATTCAAAGCTAATAATTCTATTACTGAAACTTATTCTTACAAATTATACATTGAAAAACCTGCAAATTGCCGGAATGAATACTATGAGCCCGACTACAACAGATACAACAGCAGATATCAGTACACTTGCTGCAGCCAGATCCTTAGCTTTTTTTATTCTGGAATCATATTCCGGCATTATTGAATCACACAAATATTCGATAGATGTGTTAAGACATTCTGTTGTAAGGACAAGTCCTGCAGCAAGAGCAATAGCAATCCAGTGAACCGTGGAAATCTTAAGAATTATCCCGGCAATTATGACAAGTAAAAGAATTATGAAATGAATCCTGGCATTATTTTCTGATCTGAACAGGAC